>CAMWIJ010000054.1 GCA_947174275.1 uncultured Muribaculaceae bacterium | reverse complement strand
CACTTTTACTAATTATAAACGTGGAATTTAGTCTTAAGTTAGTGACATTGCACGGGCCGTGCGTCCCTACAACATGAAGTGCTGCAACTCTTTCAAGGTAAAGCCGGGAATTATTTATTGCCATGCACTGTTACTTCGGCTTGAACCATATAAACCGGCTCAAACGGCAAGATATCTCCGAACAACACGTCTAAAATAATGAAGCAGGTCAGGACATTCTGATCTGCTTCTTTTTTAACAACTATGTAAAAAAAGGCAGCCACCGACCTCTCACCTTCCTCCGATTTTAAGCGAGAGCGGGGCTGCCTCGGAAAGCGCCTACTTGATTGACGGCACGGCACACTGCGGGCAGACACATTCAAGCCTGCACAGAGCAAAAGCCGGGCAAACGCCAACTCCTCCGCCATGCGGCAGCAATCGCCACCGTCATGAGGGGGATGATAGACGCCGATTGTGTATGTGACATAATCAAAAGGGACGCACGGTGCTTCCCTGATTATGCGATAGGGCATTATACACAATTCTTGTCAATGGTTACAGCCACACTCCCGATCTGTCTTTATCCTTAAGCCCGGCCATCTCATCCAGGCGGTAATGGACTTTTGTCGGATGGTCTGAGGCTCAGTGCCGTGATTGTAGATTGGGAGAGTTAGACGGCAAAGTCGGAGGAAGGACAAAGCAGACTCGTGGAGCATAACCGTACACGTTATCTGTAAAAATATTTTCTTTCTGTATTGAAGCAGATTGTAACACAATGCTACGGCAACTGAGACATACCGATTGGATATGGTGCTCTGACAACTCTCAGCCAATAATGGATGACAACTGCATGACACACGGCCGAAAGGGGTATGGCAATGCCGGTCGGGAACACTTCCCTGACTGCGGAGGCTGCTAAGATCTGTTGTGGTGACAAGTGTTGATAGGGCAAGCACGCATTCAAAGCGATGTAGATTTACAATCCGGTCAAGTTTCTTTTTTTCATTGTCGGCATTATCTCGTCTCTACAAAATAGAAATCCGACTCAGGTGATAGGTTAGGCCAACGGCAAATATTCATCCGCATGACCGTTCGGTTAAGTCAACTGCAGGGTGTGACGCCTGCCGATTCTTTTTGATAATAAAAATGACAACAATGGCTGTTGCCCTTTGGGTAGTGTGATATCTTTCGGTTAAAAAACCTTGACCGATTGAAATCTTTGCGTCCGAAACTGACGGCCGTGCAGTCAGTTCATTCTCCTGATCTATATGTCCGCCGGCCGAGACAGGCGGTGCATGATAAATGCCGGATTTCAATTCTTCCTATAATATTCTGCACAATTCGCATGTGGGAAAATGCATAAATATCAGTTTTGTTATGCAAATATACTCGTTTATTATCGTTTCTCCAAATTTTCCATACTAAAATCAACACAGAAACCCACTCAAGCAGAAATAACAGTACACGGCAATATAATAATTTCCGGTTTTACCTTGAAGGAGTTGCGGCACTTCATATTGTAGGGACGCACGGTTCGTGCGTCCGCGTGTAATTCTTGATAATCAAGCTATTAGCGGACGCACGAGCCGTGCGTCCCTACTTTTTGGAGCATTCCTCTGAGTTCTGTAACAAGCCCACAGCAATACTAAACTGAGACTGTAAAATGTACTGTTATTTCGGCTTGGACCCTATAATCGCCACAGCAACCCGCTCTTGCACACCATCGGCTCATGCAGCCATGCGGATATATATACGCAGCGAAGGGCACACTCCGTGGAGTGCACCCTATATGTCATATTTACCGCTTCAGCTAAGCGCCTTATTCGGCTGAAGTTGCGTCAGCTGCGGTTGCGTCAGCGTCAGCGTTGGTGTTGAAGTCGGTCTGTGTGGTCTGCTGTTTCTGCTTTGCGACATCATATTTCGCACCGGGGAGGTCGGGCGTAATGATTGACGACAGAATAGAGAGGAAGAGGATTACGATAGCAAGTGACCATGTGGCCTTCTCAATGAAGTTGTTTGTACGGCGGACACCCATAATCTGGTTTGAGCCGGCGAAATTAGATGCCAGACCGCCACCTTTTGATTTCTGAATAAGCACTACGCCGATCAGGAGAATCGACACAATCACTGTGAGAACGATTAATAATGTTTGCATTTTCGAGTATATGTGATTTATTGATTTTTAATTCACTGTTTTCCGGCATTGCGGCGCCTGTTGGCGATGACTTTGCGGAGAAAGCGCATTTGGTCTGCAAAGTAAACACTTTTTTCCGGATAATTCAAACTTAATTGACTTATTATTTCGTATGCGCGCTCATATTGACGCTGACGGATGAATAT
The DNA here is from genome assembly GCA_947174275.1 of uncultured Muribaculaceae bacterium. GTDB lineage: Bacteria > Bacteroidota > Bacteroidia > Bacteroidales > Muribaculaceae > JAGBWK01. The sequence continues at coordinate 16,284 of CAMWIJ010000054.1, read as the reverse complement.
TTTTGCAAGACTCTCGCTGAGCAGCGATGTTTCCTGCTGTTGTCCGGCCGCGGCGTCGTCGCTGTGACGGTTTTCGACGGTAACGGCGGGAATGCGCGACGGTTCATCTTGCGGAGCACTCCCCTCCTGCTGTTTCTGTTTGATGATGAAGCGGTTGAGAAGATCGTCATGACTGTCGCCGCCATCCGACACTGACGGCAGATTGTGCTGCTCCTCTTTGGCAAGCAACTGGGCGTAGTCGGGAGTTGGGTTGAATATCAGGCGGTTGAGCACTTCATCATCTTCGCCGCCGTTGCCGTAGGTCGACAGGAATGTGTCGATTGCGCTCTCGGTCGACGGTGTCGCCACCTTCTCGTCGGGATAAAACGGCTCGTCGCTGTCGTTGAGCAACGTGGCAAGCACTACAGGCGAAGGAGCGGTGCGGGCCAGATGACGTGTAAGGCGACGACGCTCTTCGTGCGACAGCATGCCTCCGCTTTCGCGCAGCACTATCGATGCCGGCAGCGCGAAGTAGGGATAAAGCTCCATGAGCCGCTCTGCCACGGCAGGCGTAAGCACGCCGCCACTCCCCTCTCCGTCGGGAAGAAGGCTGCATATAGCGCCGGTTATGGTTGAGTCTGACATATCGTTACGTTACCAGTTGCCAAGAGTGGCGTTAAATATCAAATCGACAAGCTCTTTGCTTATCTGTTCGCAGAGCTCGTCCTGCACGTCGGTCAGCATTTCCGTGGCGTCGAAATCGCGGTAGGCCGAAAATGTCTGGTCGATGTCGTTTTTCTCATCCTTGCTGTCGGTATATTTCACGCGCACGGTGATGGTCAGACGCGTTTTTGACGCGTAGGCATCTTCGGTGACGGCCTGCGGCGACAGCGAATATCCGGTGATTTCACCTTCGATGCTGAGATCGGAGGCACCTCCGTCGATGGTGCGCAGACGCGTGTTGCGGGTGATATAGTCGAGAAGTTCATTTTCAAAAGTCTGCTGCAGCGGCGGATACACCAGCGCTGCGCGTATCGGGAACTGTCCCACCGATATGGTGCGGTAGACATTATAGTCGATGGCGGCACCGTTGAATTTATAGCTTATGCGACACCCCTGCCACACCACTCCGGCAAGCAGCATCACTGCAAGCACGGCCACGCGGGTGACAGCATGGCTGCGGAAAATGCCTGTTGATTTCTTATTCAAGTCCATATTCTTTTATCTTGCGATAAAGTGTTCGTTCTGAGATATTAAGTTCGGAAGCCACAGCCTTGCGGCGACCCATGTTGCGCTCAAGCGACCGGCGTATAAGCTCTTTTTCGGTCTCCTCGAGCGTGGTGACCGGAGCGGTGGCCGTAACATCGACTACATCGTGCGACGCCGTCCGTGAGGCTCCGCGCGCAAACAATGCGTCAACCGGTTCCGTATATTTGACCACTGACGTCACTGAGCCTTTACGCTCCGCATCGGCAATCTCGCCGCCGAGTGCGAGACGCCCCTGCCCTGCCGGCGCCATACGGCCGCCTTCGACCTGCTCGCGCAGCGCCTCGATTTCGCGCTGCAGCTTGAATATCATATTGAAAAGCATCTCGCGCTCACGTTCGTAGGCTCCTGAGGAAGGCTGCATAAGCGTGGGCACATAGCTGTTAACGCTCTCCGGGAGGTATGGCACAATATCGGCCGACGTGATGACTCTGCCCGCCTCGAAAAGCGCAATCTGCTCCACCACATTCTTAAGCTGACGCACATTGCCGGGCCAGCGGTAGTGGAGAAGGCGCTCGCGGGCCTCGTCGTCAAACGTCACCTGCGGAGTGCGGTAACGCTCGGCGAAATCCGAGGCGAATTTTCTCGCCAGCAGCAATATGTCATTGCCCCTGTCGCGCAATGCCGGAACAGAAATCTGCACGGTCGAAAGCCTGTAATAAAGGTCCTCGCGGAATTTGCCCTCGGCCACTGCCCGCGCCATGTCGACGTTGGTGGCCGCAACGACCCTGATATTGGTTTTCTGCACTTCCGACGAACCCACCTTTATGAATTCGCCGCTTTCGAGCACACGCAGCAGACGCGCCTGAGTGGTAAGAGGCAGCTCGGCCACCTCATCAAGAAATATAGTGCCGCCGTTTGCCTCCTCGAAATACCCCTTGCGCGAGGCCACGGCGCCGGTAAATGCGCCCTTCTCGTGGCCGAAAAGCTCGGAGTCGATAGTGCCTTCAGGTATCGCCCCGCAGTTGACCGCTATATATTTGCCATGCTTGCGGGCACTGTTGAGATGGATTATCTGAGGGAAAAACTCTTTTCCCGTACCACTCTCGCCGGTCACGAGCACCGACAGATCAATCGGAGCCACACGCAACGCGCGCTCCACGGCATTGTTGAGCGCCGACGCATTTCCGACGATGCCGAGGCGCTGTTTCATTGCCACGGCCTGCGGTGATATTTCCGTCATGTTTGACATTGTCGCTTCTTTTCTGTTCAGGTAACTTGATTATAATCCGGATGAATGCCTATTTCTTCATCTTCCGGCCCACCTCGCGCAGCTTGTAGGTCTCGCCGCGCAGGAAATCGCCGAATTCCTTCTGCGAGCCCTGATGCTTCTTCTGCTCCTCGACAGAAATAGGCTCGCCGACGGTGATATGAAATGTCTTGTGACGCTTGCGGAACACCTCGGCCGGGTGACGCAGCGTGCGCAACTGCCAGAAGGTGATGCCCAGGAAATTAAACCACCAGCTCTGGCTTCCGTGGAAGAATATCGGCACCACAGGCACCTTAAGCTGCTCTATCAGACGGATGATATTGGCCTGCCACTCACGGTCGGTGAGACGGCCGCGCCAGTTGACCTTTGCCACAGCTCCGGCCGGAAAAAAACCGACCGGCTCGCCCGACCGCACCTGCATGATAGCCTCCTTGATGCCCTTCATCGACACCGCCTTCTTCTTCGGATCGGCCGAAGCCATCGGGTCGACAGCAATAAAATTGGGACGCATGCCCGATATATGGTTCAGCACCATGTTGACCATCACCTTATATTTCGGACGGCGCGAAGCCACCATATCGATAAGTATGATGCCGTCAAGAGCGCCGAAATGATGATTGCTCACCGTGACAAACGCTCCTTCGGGAAGATTGTCAAGCACCTCCTCGTTGTCGATGCGCAGCTTTATATCAAGCTCCTCGAGCATGCCGCGCACGAAGCCAGGGCCACCGCCCGGATTATCGATATTATGCTCATGCAGATCATTGACCTTGTCAAAAGAAAGGAATTTAAACAGCCTTCGCACGAGTTTCGGATGACGCCCGAGCCACGGCGAAGCCTTCCTGATATCCTCCATATCAAGCACAACACGCTTCACCGGCTCTTCAGCCACCTTATTTATATCCTGATTTTCCATTTTTCAAACAATTTCCCGCAAATATACAAAATATTCGCGTGCCTGCCAATTCCCGCTCCGCGCCACACTGATATTTTATCCACCGAAACATCGCCACAGCGCAGACATAACGCATCGGCTCCCGCCCCGCCGCATTGTCGTTTTTCCAACAGACGCACGGCAGGACAGGAGCCGAAATTTATAATATGTGTGTTTCTCAGCGCACTTCAATCTTGGCGGTATGCCGCTGCGTCTTGCCCTGAGCGGCGACGATATAGACGCCGGGGCGGAGCGACGAAGTGTCTACATCGACGCTGTTGCCGTCGGCCGAAACCGCGGCGACAGCGCGCCCGGCCATGTCATAGACAGTGACCGTCAGCGCCGACTCACCCGCCACATAGACATTATATCCGCCGTCGACAGGCGTAAGGATGAAATTGCGCACATCATCCTCAAACACCGCACCGACACTCGCCTTCTCGTCAAGCACCATCTTGATGCCCGCCAAAGCATCAATCTTACCCGCGCCGAAACGCTCGGGCGCACGGCGTGTAAACCGGTCAGTGACACTTGTCGACGCAATGATTTCAGCCACATCGTCAAAGCCGAGCGTAGGGTCAGCCTCAAGCCACAGAGCAACGATACCGCTCACCATCGGGCATGCCATCGATGTCCCCTGCATCTGTCCCCAATAATCGGTATATATAAGCCCTTGAGCCGATGCTATCATAGAACTTTCCGCGCCATACGTTTTCACGTAATCATAATTGTAAGACGAAATGATTGCGGATCCGGGAGCGGCAACCATTGGCAGCGCTTTTCCCTGAAATGACTCGCCATAGGATGAGAACGGACAGATGGCGTCAATCGTATTCCCGGGATAGTACATGCTGCCGTTCTGTGCAAGTGTCGACCAGGAGGTGCGGGTAGTGTAGGCGCCGACTGATATTATGTTTTCACCACAGCAGGAATTATTGATTGTGTTGGCAGTCGAGCCGCCAGTCCATCCTACCCAATATGGATTTTGAAATGTCACATCGTTGCCGAACACATTTACCCTGGTTCCGGCAGCACCTTCCACTACAAGTGCAAGCAGTTTCGTAACGTTGCCGGCTTTAGGTTCTACCGAGCATACACTGAATGCATTGTAACGGTTATTGTTTGGATCTACGCCCGAAGCCATCTCGATCGAGCCGGAGAATGACGCCGCGAATGCCGAGTTCTGGCTGTTTATGACAACACGCGCACCATCGGCTGACGAACCGAGCGTAACGAGCTGCTGCTTATCCTGGTCATAAATAGCCCACGTCACATTGAGCGGAGTTGCATCACCCGACCATACATCCACTATACCGCTTGCCTTGTTTTCCGCAATCAGTGTCTTTATCTGATTGTCAGCAGCGCTTAGAGTCTTGCTTATCGAGAGGTTGTTCTCTCCGTCATTTCCGGCGGCCATTACAATGACGGCTCGTTTACCCAGAAGCGAGAGAGCTTCAGTGTAGTCATCAGTGCCGTCATGAGGACCGTAGGTAGAGCCAAGCGACAGATTTACCACACACGGCTTACCGCTTTGCTCTGCGTAACTGACAATGTTGGCTACACCGTCAATTATATTGGCATGGGTCAGCGAGCCCACACTTGCCGCGATATCCGAGCCGGTAGCCACACCGTAAAACGGATTTGCCCCCTCGGTCACCTTTCCGTTTCCCGACGACGGGCTTGACATATTAACGTAGCGCGACTGCCGGTCATAGCTTCCGGCCATGATACCGGCTACGTGGGTGGCATGAGACTGGGTGTTGGTGTCAGAGGAAAAACGGCTAATATTGGAGCTGTCGTAACGACGCACCGAATTATTGCCGTTGCTTCCTGTGAAGTGCCACAGCGACACGACACGGGAATTTCCGGCGGCGTCGGTGAAATTGACATGGTTGGCCTCAAAGCCTGTGTCCATCATGCCGGCAATCACCCCGCTGCCGTCAAACGACATCGTTTCACCACCGTATGAAAAGCCCTCCTGCACCATGTCGACTGCAGCGGATGTGCGCGCGAAATTCATCATCGGCGACTCCTTGCCACCGAGCGAGATGCTTTTCACAGCATCTGAAGCCTCCAGCTCGCCTATACGGTCAAGCGTAACGGCTACTGTCACAATCTCTCCAAGGTCAGTATTAATAGTGAAACCCATATCCGAGAGTGTCTTTGAGGTATATCCCGGAGCAAGGCGTACGATTGCGGTCTGCGTCTGTGGTGTCTCCTCGCCTGCCGACATGACGTCAATCACACGCTCTGCCTTATACCGGTCGACAATAATCTGCCCCTGAGGATTCAACTTGCTCTGCGACACTGAACTCAGTGCCGTTAGTCCCGAAAGTAAAATTACTAAAGTATATTTTTTCATCGTACAATATAAAACGGTTAAAGATGGCGGACATTGATCAAACGCCCGCCATCTTTTATTTCAGTGATTTGTTGTTGATTAATTCTTCGTCAGGGTAATATTGCACAGAACATCACCGTAATAATAGCCGGTAAATTCGCCTGTCTCATCGCTGAAGATCACAGCTGACATGTTGTCATATCCGAACGTAATTTGTGTATTATCGCTGTTGATACGTCCGTTGAGTGATTTATTGAATATCCACTCCCTACCAACATATGAAGAAGATTTCAGAATACCCAAGCCAATCTCGCCACCGAAATTCAGCGGGACGTCACATACAGAATGGTCTAGAGGAATTCCTACATAATCGACATTGCCTGTCACGACATCGATGTCAAACCACAAAGGAATGTACATGAAGGCATAACGGTTGAAGCCGTAAGCACAGACAAGATGGCCGACTTCATAGGTCTCGGGCTCTTCGGGGTAGTCGAAGAATACTTCGTAAGAAATCGTCTCACCCGTTTGGAAGTCTTCTGCCGACAATGTCCACGATCCCATAAGTTCTTTATATGTACTTGTATCGACATTGATTATAGTGACTATAGTCTCGTTGATAGCACCAGGCTTTGCTCCCTCGATATTTGCGATTTTAACTTTAAAATCCTTATTAGGTGTCACGACGCCCTGTTCCCAGATATTGCGCACCTCTATAGCACAGCTTTTTTTGCCCGCAGGGATAGTGACATTATAGCTTGTTATGATATAGTCTTTATTCTCTACAGCGGTTGATTCACCTGCCTGTGCCGGTGTCTCCACCTCAATAGTCACCTTTACGTCGCCGTTAGCATCTCCGGTAACCAACAAGGGAATTTCAAAAAATGACTGACTCTCCATGACTTCCATATCAGGACTCTCGAAATCAACAGTGACGCCTGAAGCGGAGTTCAGCCCGTTGTCTTCGTCTGAGCAGGCTGTCATAGTGAGAGCAGCAAATGCAATTGCGAATATTTTACTGAATTTCATTACTATTCAAATTGTTAAAAGATTAATAACCGGGGTTTTGCTGACCTTTGAGCTGCGGATTGACCTCCATCTCGCTCTGTGGGAATGGCCATACATAGCGGTAATCGCCAACAGAGTAGGAAAGAGTGCGTGCACCGGGATAGAGCAGAGTGGAAGTAACGCGGGAAAAAGCCGGATCGATGTTACTGTAAGCGCATGTGCGGGTAAATCCTAATCCCCAACGCTTGAGGTCGCTCAGACGGAAGCCTTCACCGAGGAGTTCCTTGCAGCGCTCAGTGCGGATTGCGAGGGTAAGTGCATTTCCTGTCATATTCTGTGAGACATAACCTCTGATACGTTTTGCGCGGAGCGCATTGATGTACTTGTTGGCGTTGGTTGCGTCGCCCTTGGCATCGTATGACTCTGCTGCAATCAGATAAAGCTCTGACAGGCGGAAAGGTTTCGGCTTGTTCTTGAGGTTGTTGGCTGTAGTTGTCCAAAGATCAGGGTTGCCGGGGAATTTGTTGAACACCGGAGCATCAATGTAATTTCCCTGACATTTTATACCGTATTCGTCAAAGAACACATCACGGCGTACGTCATTGGACGCATATTGCTCTATCGCTTCAGATGACGGGATGAAGTATGCAGTATTTTTTGTACTTACATAGAGCCATTCAGCACCTGTGGCGGGAATGCCTGATGCCTCTGTGTTATCACCGTAAGGCACAAATATAAGCTCTGTCGATTTATCTGATTTCCACATTGTAGCATAGGCGTCAATCTCGCAGAGAGCATAGCGTCCGGAGTTGATGACATCCTCTGCCTTGGCGATAGCGGTATCGTAATCATTTGTCAGGAGAGCTACGCGAGCCTGCAGAGCCTCAACGGCATATGAGCTGATGCGGTAGGCATTGGGGGTACATGCTGACATTGACACATTGATTTCATAATCTTTAAGAATTGCATAAGCATCGTTAAGGTCATCATTGATAGCCTTGACTGTCTCTGCCATAGTGGAGCGACCGGGGTAACTGCCGCGGTCAGCAGTCGGATTATACTCGTCAACCAACGGAATACCGAGAGCGGGCGTATCGGCCTTGTCTGCTGAGTAAGCCTGACAGAAGCGGTCAAAGAGGAAAGTATTGTAGTAGGCACGTACAAATTTAGCAACACCTATCATCATCTGTATTTCTACCTTGTCATCATCAGAGACTTCATTCTCGCCGTTGATTATAGCTTGTGCGCGTGGCAGGAAGAAGTTAACTGAGGCGATACAATTGTAAGATCTGTAAAACTGACTTTCAAATGCACCCGTCGAAGGCGTGACAGATCCGAATGTAAAGTCACCGTTATTGTTACCATTGACGGTAGTACCCTGGAACATATCGGCCTGAAATTCAGGTATTGAGATATAGCTTCCGGCTGTAGTCGAACGCAAGTCGGAATAAATACCGTTCAGGTAGCTCTGGCAGTCGGCCTTGGTCTGGAGTCCGTCCTCAACGCGTATCGCTCCGGCACGCTCCAGATCCATGTCGCACGAAGTCAGTGCGCCGGCGGCCAACACTAATGCAATATATATTTTTTTCATAATTTCAATAAATGCTTTTTTTAGAATGAAACTTCTACACCAAACTCAAACTGACGGGTGTTGGGAAACCAGAATTTCATGACGGATGCTGCAATTTCAGGGTCATAACCGGTGAACGGGGTGATAGTAAACAGGTTACGTCCCGTAAAACTGAATTTGACATCCGACAGGTCAATCTTGTTTAGCAGAGTCTTGGGCAGAGAATAAGAGAGTGTAAGGCTCTTCAGACGCAGGAATGAGCAATCCTCAAGGAAGTTGTCACCGTCCATCTCGAGAGCTTCGCCGTATGCGGGGATGTCGGTAACCTGTCCGGGTGTTGTCCAGATATTGAGCATTGCCTTCTCCTGGTTGGCTTGTGAAGCGAAACGGGAGTTGCGGGTGAAGTATGAGGTGTTGTTCATACCGTACTTCTCGGCTGCCCACCCGAAATTGGCAAGGAGTGAGAGATCTTTCCAGCGTGCGTTGAAACCAAAACCGCCGGTCCAGGGTGCCATTGAAGTCTTGCCTGTGAACTTACGGGCATCAGCCGGGAACTGCTTTGTCTCGTTGCCATCATTGTCGAGCCAGATCTGCTTTCCGTCGCGTGGATCGACACCGACATAGCGCACCATCCAGAATTCATACGGATCGTGTCCTACTTCATAATGAATTGTCGAACCGGGGATAGTGTACTCGTTAGAGCCGTCAAAGAGTTTTGAGATACGGTTCTGATTATATGCGAAGTTTACGCGCGCGCCCACATACCAGTCCTTGTCGCGGTATATGTCCCCTGTAAATTCAACCTCGATACCTTTGTTGGTCATCTCGCATACATTGCCGGTAACGCTGCTGATACCGGTTGTGAGACTATAAGGTATATCCATCAGCATATTGGTGGTCTTGTTGGAATAGAGGTCGATGGTGGCCTGCAGACGGTTGAACACCGATGCCGAGATGCCGAGGCTGTTCTTTGTCACAGTCTCCCAAGTAAGATCGTGATTACCGGGATAACTTGCACTCAGGCCAATTGCAGATGCGCCGGCATAAGTGCTTGAGAAAGCGCCTATTAAAGCCATCCAGTCGTAGTTGCCGATACCGGCGTTACCTGTAGTACCCCAGTTGTAACGGAGCTTGAGGTCATCAAGCCAGGTCACGTCCTGAAGGAATTTCTCATTTTTGAGGTTCCACATCAGACCGATAGAACCGAATGTGGCCCAGCGGTGGTCGGGGGCGAAACGCGAACTGCCGTCACGGCGGAGAGTGCCATCTATGAAGTAGCGGTTGTCATAATCGTAGTTGAGATTGAAGAAATATGAGTTGAACACATATTCCGAAATAGCCTCGCTGAGATTGGACACCTCTGTGAAACCTCCGTTCGGGAGCAACATCAGTCGATTATCACTAAACTTGGTTGCTCCCGCTCCGAAAGAGTGATTCTTGTTGATAATCGCCTCTTGTCCGATCAACGCTGCGATGTTGTGCACATTATTTATCGACGTGCGGTATTCGGCAGTATTGGTGTAAGTGAATGTATACGCACGCTGGAATGTCTGATGTACAAGCCCGGTATTGATAAAACCGGGGTCTCCGTCGCCGAATATGTCACCCATGGGAGTAACAAATGTTTCGAAAGGATATGCACGACGATTATAGCGATAGTCAAATGCATCGACATTCTGCTGGGCACGAAGTGTCAGACCTTTTATCGGATTTATTTGCTCGTAAAGTGTAGCGTTGAGAGTCAGGTTAGTGTTAAACTCATGATCTCTATTATATATGAATGCTGGCATCTGCAGACCGGAATAGTGCAGGTACATAGCTTCTTCACCGTAAACTATATTACCGTTTTCATCGAATGTATAGTAGTTGGGCGAATCGTAGGGCAGAGCGTAACGTGCAAGAAATGCAGGGTTTTGGATATAGTTCTTTCCTCCGGCAGAATACATTTCGTCAGATTCGGAGTTGGTTCGTGATTTACGATAACCGAGGTTGACCTGCACTCCGGTGCGGAACCAGTCGTTGACTTTTGAGTCAATTGACGTACGCAGAGTTTCACGACGTATGCCGGAGTTTGCAATGATACCCTCCTGCGAATAGTGACCGAGCGAGAAGTAATAGCTGACTTTGTCACCGCCACCGCTCACAACACCTTCCAGCGAATAAGTGGGTGCGTTCTTGAACATCTCGTCACGCCAGTTGGTATCGATACCATAGTTATTTACCAGATCCTTGATTTCCTGGCTCACGGGTATGCCGGCTATATCACGGAATTTGATATATTCCTGCGAGTTCATCATCTCGACTTTGTCGGAAGCAAGCTGCGAGATACCATAGCGTGCGCGGATTGTCACCTGTGCCTTGTCTCCGAATTTACCCTTCTTCGATGTGAGCACAATTACACCATTTGCCGCACGCGAACCGTAGATGGCGGTTGAAGCAGCATCCTTTAGCACCGTAACACTCTCGATATCCGAAGGATTAAGGGTGGTGAACAATGCCGACGAAATGGGGGCTCCGTCGAGAATATAAAGAGGGTCGGTATTGGCATAAAGAGAGTTGACACCGCGGATATATACCGAGTTATGTGTTGATGAAGGGTCTCCTGAGTCAGAATATACAGCAAGACCTGCCACCTGACCGGCAAGAGCATCAACGAAAGTGGTAGCCGGAGTGTTTTCAAGAGCCGCATCGCCAATCACAGCCACCGAGCCGACAACCGAGCCGAGTTTTTTCGCGGAGCCGTAGCCGGTTACTACGACCTGGTCGAGGAGGGTTGAGGAGGGTTGCAGTCTGACGGTCATGTCGGCCTGGACGGGGACCGTTGCGGCCGTATAACCTATGTACGATACGGTTACCTCTTTTACCGTAGCGGGAATTGACAGCGTGAACTTACCGTCAAGGTCTGTGGCAACGCCGTTGGTGCCTCCCACAGGCAAAACTGAAGCTCCCATCAGGGGCTCGTCTGTCACGGCATCAATGACGACGCCTGTGACTGTCCGGTTCTGGGCCATGACATTCACCGTCGCCGCGATGATTACCGCAAGCATTAAAAACAGTTTTTTCATACTAAGTAATTAATTAGACAATAAAATATAATAATGATTTGATATTCAATTCGTTATCCCAATCAATCGCGTCCGTTTCTTACCAAGAAACGGCCGCACCGCCATATCTTATTGCCAATCAATTACTTACATATCATAATGGGTGTAATTTATTTTGCTGTATAAAATGAGGCCGTGCACTTCAATATTGGGTGCACGGCCTCATCGGTGTTTGGAAAGCGATTTATGTCTGTCAGATGCGTATTTTACGGGTTACGGGGGCAAGTCGCCCCCGTAACGTTCCGGTCTGCTATCTATTGCAGCAGTATTTCATCTAACTGCTAATTTGCGAAAGTGTTGACGCATCCGACAAAGAGTATCGCACCGGTTGATTGCTCGTAGACAACATAGATAAACGGACGGTCAAACGTCATCTTGACCTCATGATCGGAGCTCGTTTTAATGTCGGGTATATATCCGGGAATTGACGGTGTGTTTTGTTCCGTCAATTCAAACACATTTTTTTGTTTTGCAATTGAAACATGACCATTTGACGATGCTCCAAAGATATCAGCAATGCCAAATGCAGGCAAAAGTTTTTCCAAATCAATTTCGTTCTCTACTCTGAATTTAGGTAACGACAAGTCTACAACCACATCATTCTCTTCATTCCATAGCCGTTTCCACCCCCCGTCGGTAAGCGCATCCACGGTCTGGCTCAAGGTAACGCCTTCTTTAGGTAGAACAAGTGTCACTGCAAATGAATGTTCCCCAAAGTTCAGAGTGCATTTTTGCATTGTTGAGGTCTCATAATACTGCATGTCCTTCTTATTCCTCAAGAATTTGACCGAAGAGCGTGTCCCATTGACTTCCGTAAAATAACCGTCAGTAATTCTTGTTACGTCGAAATTATCGGCTATTGACCATTTTCCTGTAAAGTAAACTACGTTACCCACTGAAATATCAGGCAGCGACACGATATCGTCAATGAATGCATCAATATTTCCGTCAGTACTATTATTGCACCAGGAATTGATGTCAGAGACAAATGTCTGACTATTAATTCCATTCATTTCAGTACTATAATATAAATCTGATGCGGAGCGAAAATCATCAGACAGAGAAATATCCGGAGTTGTCCACACCGAATTGGCGAAACACAACACTGCTGAGGCATTATCTTTTTTAATACAATCCATAATCTTTTTATTGAGCTGATTTACTTGCTCAATATTAAGATCTTCATAACCCAATGCAGTTATTATGTTTCTATGCAATTCACCTCCGGTTTCGTTGGCAAGCATAGAGTATGTCTGTGTTACCCCAACTGGAGATAATATAAAATTGGTATTTGCAAATTCACTTGAATTGACAGACTCTTTCAAAAGATTGAAACCGAAATCATTCCAATTTTCTACAATAACCACTATGTCGCTCGGAAGCAATGGCATTGGTCCTGGATCCGGATTTATATTTCCGTCATCATCTGAGCAACTTACAGCACTTAAGCATAATCCCATGGTTGCAAACACTATAATAAACAGTTTTTTCATATCGTATATATTAATAGTTATTATCATTTAGTATTTAAAACAAAATAGGCAAAATCACGATCATAATCGCCTAATCCATTATTTGAAAAATAGCCATTATCACTTCCATTCCAACCCCAATTCACATGAGAGTAGAGCTCTGTCTTTTCAAACTGGCGTTCAAGTATAACATACGGAGTATCAATTTCTTGGCAATAAACATACACAGTATAGTTCTTGTAATGATATCCGTCTATTACCCAAGCATGACCAACTTTCTCGTATCCTTCCGTGAGATCCATCGGATTCTTGGGCTTTAACCGAGATCCCTGCATTAACAATATTCCGTTTCCTAATACTTTATTGGTCTCAGGTATAGAATTTTCCCAATTTGAAAATAGAAAATTTTTAGCCGATAAAAGAATCATCAAATTTTCACGAAGCCTATAAAGACTCGCAGAAGTTTTGTCTTCTGAGTATATTGCATGTATTCTATGACCTAATTCTCTACATAATAATGACAACTGAACGTCATAATCACTCTCGATTCTATATGGATGGTTTTTACTCATTATCTTTTTCATATCAGCCCAATCCAATGGCGTTTCGTTTGACGTTCTTTCAGGAAATGTCAAAGTAATTTTTTCAGGATATTCAAAATAGCTTAAAGCTTGAGCTGCCGCCGTTAAAGTACAACCGCTCAGTCCATTAGGGCATAATTGCCCTTCGGGATACCGTTGTCCCCACTTTACTGTTATGCGAGGCTCTACAGAATTTTGTGCATGGAATATAGTATCATTCCAAAATATACTGACTTTTGAATCATCGCCAGAACCTGGTATGGGCACTAATGCCGTAGTATCTTTTTGTAATTTCATTGCACCGTCTACAAAAAGGCGTAATCCGGGATTTTCGATTGCGTCAAGGCTTGTGATTGAACCGGATTCAGTAACAGCCAACAGCGGTTCCCGGTCTTTACTAGCCGATACTATTGCATAACCGCTTTCATTTCCGAAGTTTACCACATAAAGCGGATTTATATCCTCTACACTTCGGGAAACCGGCGATTGCAGCAATACGACGTTCATCTCAGATAGATCACGAGCAGAGCGTGATTTGACAGGATAAAAGTCATTTAACCCTCTTGTTGCGATTTCGATTGCTTCTGTTTCTGTACGTAAGCAATCAAATGTCTGTGTTTCAACCGATGCGTTTTCCAAAGGAAGAAACTCATCATAGCTGCAGGCTGTCAGAGATAAACTGACGAGTGTGAATAGAATTGTTTTTTTCATAAAATGATAATTTATAAGTAATAAAATTTAAGGTAGAAATTTCTCTATTTAGTGAAATTGAGAGAAACAAACGATTGGTGTTGCCGTCGGTCGAAACCGCGGCGACAGCGCGCCCGGCTATGTCATAGACAGTGACCGTCAGCGCCGACTCACCCGCCACATAGACATTATAGCCTCCGTCGACAGGCGCAAGGATGAAATTGCGCGCATCATCCTCAAACACCGCACCGGCACTCGCCTTGTCATTGAGAACCTTCTTTACGGCGGCAAGCACGTCGACACGGCCTGCACCCCACTGCATTTTTTCGTCAGACGTTGCCGAAGCTTAGGGAGCAAGTCGCCCCCGTAACGTTCCGGTCTGCTATCTATTGCAGCAGTATTTCATCTCACTGCTAATTTGCGAAAGTGTTGACGCATCCGGCAAAGAGTATCGCACCGGTTGATCGCTCGTAGACCACATAGATAAACGGACGGTCAAACGTCATCTTGACCTCTTTGGGTTCAATCGGTTCGGGCGATGTTTCCCATCCCATTCCGGTTACGGCAGCGGCCTCTGCGCCCTCCTCATTGATTTCAAATGTTGCCTTCTGTTTGACAAAATTAATTTTAAATTCATCTGAAGTGATATTGGTAAAGTCGGCATCGTCATTCAGAATGCATTTCATTCCTAAGTCACCAAGCAATTCCATGAAATCAATTTCATCATCAATTTTATATTTAGGCAACGAAAGGTCAACCATTATTCCGGGAAGCGATTTTTCCAGTTGTTCCCACTCTCCGTCGGCAAGATTGTCAATGGCCTGCGACAACGTCACCCCCTCTTTAGGCAATATGAAGGCCGCGCTGAATGACGTATTTCCAAATCGTAATTCGCATTTTTGCATCGTAGCACTCTCACTGTATGGCAGCATGCCTTTTTGATTCATGAAACGTACAAGTGAGCGGCTGCCATCCGCGTCATTAAACCCTCCTTCAGTAGTGTTTTTCCGGTCAAATTTGTAAGCTGAGTTCCAAATTCCCTTAAAGTAAACAGCGTTGAAAAGTGCAAAATCAGGGACACTCGCGCCTTCTTGCATAAACTCCGTGATTTTACCGTTAGTTTTTGATGAGCACCAACTGTTTACGTCATTTTTGAATGTCGCATTGTTTATCGTTTTCACCTCTGCGTCATAATTTGCTGTCAGTGTTGAAATAAAATCCGGTTTTACCGGAATATCAGCTTTGGCCCACATCGAATTTGCGAAATTCAATGTCACTTTCGGGTCAAGACGGCAAAGCTGTCCGGTCAGTTTTTTATTCATTTCATTGACAGCCGCGATGTCGTCGGGAGTGTAACCCATTGCATCAAGGATTTGCTTGCGTGTCTCTCCGACAGCTCCGTTTGCCAGCATCGAGAACGCATAGTTGAAGCTGACAGGCGAAAGTATCAGGTTTTTACCCTCAAATTTATCCGACTGGCTTACCACTTTGAGCATCTTGAAACCGAACTCATTGCAATCATCAACAGTCTCCAGTTCCGACAGCGTCATCTCTATTTTTCCAGGCCTGTCATTCTGACCACCATTATTGTTGTCATCATCGGAGCAACTTACAGCACTAATAGCCAACGCAACGCCAAAAAGCATAAAGCAAATATGTCTATTCATAATCATTTTGTTTTTATGGTGAAGTAATAAAATTTAAGGTAGAAATTTCTCTATTTAGTGAAATTGAGAGAAACAAACGATTGGTTTGTGACTCTAATAAATAATCCGCTCTCTTTTGTAGGGGGACGATATGTTGCCTCCGCGCCACTGATGATATTATTAAAAAAAGCACAACTGCTTAACAATAGTACAATAAAAAATTTTGTGCTTTTGTCATGACGGTTGTGCTTTTTGTTTTTTATATCAGCCGGATTGGGTGTTGCAAAACTCACGTTTTATTTTTGGGTTGATTAACCACGGAAAATAAAATAATGCGACACTCTATCTGCATTTTTGTTATTTCACTATTATCTTGGCTGTGTACTGCTGCGTCTTGCCCTGAGCGGCGACGATATAGACGCCGGGGTGGAGCGAAGCGGTAGTGATGTCGGCAGTGTTGCCGTCGGCCGAAACCGCGGCGAC
>CAMWIJ010000053.1 GCA_947174275.1 uncultured Muribaculaceae bacterium | reverse complement strand
AATCGGCTTGTCAATTTATAAGCTCTCTCTTTCTTAAGTTAGTGACATTGCACGAACCGTGCGTCCCTACAATTTGAAGTTATGCAACTCCGTCGCTTTGTGGGGATAGAAATACACACTGAGGCACAAAAAATGTAATTTTATTGAATATTTTTGTCAGTTTTATTTGTTATATAGAATAAATATACTATATTTGCAGTGTAAACAATCAAAATATGCAGAATATTTGTATAAACATACAGTCTTGGCGATGGTGGCGCAAAATAATGCGGCATCAACGACTGTGTATATACCGACGTTACTGAGTTAAATAATGATAGATACAGGTTAAACATCGATTGCCGTAGAAATTTGTTTTTCTAACGGCAATTTTTATTTATATTTGCAATCAATTTATTAAATATCCTTTCATAATGCAAGATTTGGATATAAAACCAGAAACAAATTCAACTGTTATAACGATATGAGCAGATACAGACATTTCCTCCCGGTCAACGACGAAGGATATTACGGACGCTTCGGCGGAGCATATATCCCCGAGATACTGCACGCCAATGTGGAGAACCTGCGCGAGGCGTTCTACCGCTGGGCCGACGACGAGGAATTCAAAGCCGAGTTCGACTCCCTCATGCGCGACTACGTGGGGCGTCCCTCGCCGCTCTACCATGCCCGCCGGCTGTCGGCTCACTACGGCACCAACATATATCTCAAGCGCGAGGACCTCAACCACACCGGCGCCCACAAAATCAACAACGCCATAGGCTCGGCGCTGCTCGCCCGACGCATGGGCAAGAAGCGCATCATAGCCGAGACCGGAGCCGGACAGCACGGAGTGGCGACAGCCACGGTGTGCGCCCTGATGGGGATGGAATGTATCGTCTACATGGGAGCCACCGACGTGGCGCGACAGCGGCCCAACGTTGAGCGCATGAAGATGCTCGGCGCCAAGGTAGTGCCGGTCACATCGGGCAACAAGACGCTCAAAGACGCCACCAACGAGGCCATACGCGACTGGTGCTGCAATCCGTCAGACACTTTCTATATAATAGGCTCAACAGTGGGGCCGCACCCCTACCCCGAGATGGTGGCACGCTTCCAGTCGGTCATATCGGAGGAGATGCTGCGTCAGGTGCCGGAGCTGACCGGCAAGGAGCTGCCCGACTACGTAGTGGCCTGCATCGGTGGCGGGAGCAATGCCGCCGGAGCTTTCTATCACTTCATCGACCGACCGCAGACAGGACTTATAGCGGTTGAAGCCGCCGGCCTCGGCGTCGACTCCGGCGAGACAGCCGCTTCGCTCGCCCGTGGCACGGAAGGGATAATACACGGCTCGCGCACAATGGTGATGCAGGATGACGACGGACAGATCACCGAGCCATATTCTATATCGGCCGGCCTCGACTATCCCGGCGTCGGCCCCCTGCACGCATATCTCCACGACTCGGGTCGGGCCGAAGTGCTCGCCGCCACCGACTCACAGGCGCTTGCCGCGGCTTACCGCCTGACACGGCTCGAAGGCATCATTCCCGCGCTGGAGTCGTCGCACGCCCTGGCAGCTCTCGACATAAGGAAGTTCAAGCCCGACGACGTCGTCGTAATCAACCTCTCCGGCCGCGGCGACAAAGACCTCGAGACCTACCTCAATCATAAATTATGAATTGCGAATTAAAATTTATGAATTATGAATTATGAACTGTGAATTATCATGAAGCTCCGCACCATAACCACCACCATACCCGCCGACCTCGAGACCCCCGTCGGCATCTACCTCAAACTGCGTGACCTCTATCCGCAGTCGGC
Source organism: uncultured Muribaculaceae bacterium (assembly GCA_947174275.1). GTDB lineage: Bacteria > Bacteroidota > Bacteroidia > Bacteroidales > Muribaculaceae > JAGBWK01. The sequence goes on along the minus strand of CAMWIJ010000053.1, from coordinate 17,412 downwards.
TCTGCTTGAAAGCTCCGACTACCACACGCAGCAAAACTCTGTGTCGCTTATAGGAGTCGAACCTATCGGCTCATTCATACTCCACAACGACACCATCACCGCCACCTACCCCGACGGCTCATCAATAAATATCGAGACGGGAGAACGCATCGACGTGCCCGCAGCACTCCGCGCCTATCTCAATGCCTTCAGGTTTGAAGGGGAAGCCGTGGCAGGCAACGGACTTCTGGGCTACACCGCCTACGACGCCGTCAGATATTTCGACAAAGTGTATATAACGAAGCCGTGCGACGAATTCAGCGACATACCCGACATTTACTATATACTGTACCGCTTCATTATCCGCGTCAACCACTACAACAACGAGATGACCATAATCGAGAACCTCATGCCCGGCCAGGAAAGCCGCACCGAGGAAATCAAGGCAATCATCCACAACCACAACATGGCGCAATACACCTTCACTCCCGTCGGCGAAGTGACATCGACAATCACCGATGACGACTACCTGCGCATGGTGGAGAAAGGGATAGCCCACGCACGCCGTGGCGATGTGTTCCAGATAGTGCTGTCGAGGCGTTTCGCGCAGGAATTCCGGGGCGACGAGTTCAACGTGTACCGCGCGCTGCGGTGTGTCAATCCGTCGCCCTATCTATTCTTCTTCGACATGGGAGGCTTCAGGGTGTTCGGCTCGTCGCCCGAGACCCACCTGCGTGTAGAGAAAGGCAAAGCCTATATCGACCCGATAGCCGGCACATTCCGGCGCACCGGCGACGACGCCCGCGACCATGAGCTTGCAGGCGCACTGCTGACCGACGCCAAAGAGAACGCCGAACACATAATGCTCGTCGACCTGGCGCGCAACGACCTCGGCCGCTCCGGTGGCAAAGTGGCGATAGAGTTTCTGCGGCAGGTGCAGTTCTACTCCCACGTGATACATCTGGTGTCGCGCGTGTCGGCCACGCTCCCCGAGGGAGCCGATGTGTTCCGTCTGTTTGCCGGCACATTTCCAGCCGGCACCCTGAGCGGAGCGCCCAAAGTCAGAGCCATGCAGCTAATCGACGAAATCGAGACCCACAACCGCAAGATCTACGGCGGCTGCATCGGCTTCATCGGTTTCGACGGCTCACTCAACCAGGCCATCACCATACGCAGCTTCGTCAGCACCGGCAACCGCCTCTACTCGCAGGCCGGCGCCGGCATAGTGGCACGCTCCTGCCCTGAAATGGAGCTGCGAGAGACCAACAACAAACTCGGCGCGCTTGTCAAAGCCGTAGAGTATGCCACAACCTTCAACGACTGACACCGATATGAAAATACTTATAATCGACAACTACGACTCGTTCACCTACAACATTGTTGACGCGCTGCGCACACTCGGCACCGTGCCCGACGTGGTGCGCAACGACCGCCTCGACCTCGACGCCATTGACGGCTACGACAAAATAATCATCTCACCCGGCCCCGGCATACCCTCGGAAGCCGGGCAGCTGCCCGAATTTCTGAAGCGCTACGCCACGCGCAAACCGATACTCGGCATTTGCCTGGGCCATCAGGCTTTAGCCGAATATTTCGGTGGCACGCTGCGCAATCTCTCCGAGGTGTATCACGGCGTGGCTACACCGATAGAAATCATCGCCGACGACTACATCTTCGAGGGGATCGGGAGCGGCACACAGGTCGGGCGCTACCACTCGTGGGTGGTCGACGCCGACACCCTCCCCCCCTGCCTCGAAGTGACCGCCACATCGCCCGACGGAGCTGTGATGGCGATGCGCCACCGCGATCTCGACGTGCGCGGAGTGCAGTTCCACCCCGAGTCAATCATGAGCGCCGACGGACCGCGCATGCTCGCCAACTGGTTAAAAAACGCCCTATAAGAGAGTGACACGCTATGAAAGAATTGCTATATAAAATGTTCGAGCATAAAAACCTGTCGCGCGCCGAAGCCCGCGACGTGATGCTCAATATCGCCGACGGCATGTATAACGACGCCCAGCTGTCGGCCTTCATGACAGTGTTTCTGATGCGCTCCATCACCACCGATGAGCTCACCGGCTTCCGCGACGCCATACTTGAGCGGCGTCTGCCCGTCGACTTCGACAATGTCAAGGCAATCGACATCGTTGGCACAGGCGGCGACGGCAAGAACACGTTCAACATCTCCACCGCCACATGCTTCGTGGTGGCCGGAGCGGGCGAGAAGGTAATCAAACACGGCAACTACGGGGCAAGCTCCGTGTCGGGCGCGTCGAATGTGCTCGAGCACCACGGGGTGAAATTCACCGCCGATGTCGACCGGTTGCGGCGCTCGCTCGACGAGTCGGGGGTATGCTACCTCCACGCGCCGTTTTTCTCTCCGGCACTCAAGAGCGTGGCCGGAGTGCGCAAATCACTCGGAGTCAGAACATTCTTCAATATGCTCGGTCCGCTCGTCAACCCGGTGCGCCCGCGCCATCAGCTTCTTGGCGTCTACAACCTCAAACTGATGCGTCTCTACAGCTACATTGCGCAGAACGAAGGCACAGCCTGCACAATCGTGCATTCGCTCGACGGCTATGATGAAATATCGCTGACATCTCCCTTCAAGGTGAGCGACACCGAGGGTCAACGCATCTTCACCCCCGAAGAGCTCGGCTACACCACTCACAGCCAGCATGAAATCTACGGGGGCGACACCGTGGCCGAAGCCGCCGGCATCTTCGACCGCGTGCTCTCGGGCACCTCCAACGCCGCCCAGCGCGACTGCGTGACGGCCAACGCCGCGTTTGCCCTCGTCACCCTCGACCCGTCGCAGAGTCTTGCCGAAGCGCGCAGCCGCGTCGAAGAGTCAATCGACTCGGGCAGAGCGCTGGCAGCATTCCGAAAATTCACAGAACTCAACAGCTTATGAAAGATATATTGCAACGCATAGCCGCCACCAAGCGCACCGAAGTTGAAGCCGCGCGCCTGTGCACTCCCCTTGAGATGATGCGCGAGAGCGCGCTCCGCAACACCTCGCCCACACGCTCGCTGCGCCGCTCGATACAGAGCCGCGACTGCGGCATCATAGCCGAATTCAAACGCCGCTCCCCCTCGCACGGAGAGATATCACCTATGGCACAGGTGGCTGACATTGTGGCCGACTACACCCGCAACGGCGCCGCCGGATGCTCCATACTCACCGACACGCCCTATTTCGGGGGCGCGGTGTCAGACCTGCAGGTTGCGCGCACCGTAACCGACCTTCCGCTTCTGCGCAAGGAGTTCATAATCGACGAATACCAGATATATCAGGCCCGCACCGCCGGAGCCGACGCCATATTGCTGATAGCCTCGCTGCTCGACGCCGCGCGGGTGCGCCGCTTCACGTCGGTGGCCCATCAGCTCGGCATGGAGGTGCTACTCGAGCTTCACGGCGAGGAGGAGCTGCCGATGGTGTTTTCCGACATCGACCTCGTGGGGGTCAACAACCGCAACCTGCGTGATTTTTCGGTGGAATTTGCCCCGAGCCTGACACTTATAGAGAAACTGCCGGCCGGATGTGTGAAAATCGCGGAGAGCGGGATACGCAACAGCGAGGATATGCTGCGGCTGCGCGAAGCCGGGTTTGACGGATTTCTGATAGGCGAGGCATTCATGGGCACGGCGTCGCCCGGATCGACACTCGCGTCATACGTAAACGCAAGGCCATGCAGATAAAGGTATGCGGCATGAGCCGCCCCGGCAATATCGACGAAGTGGCGTCGCTCGGCATCAACATGATGGGGTTTATATTCTATCGCAAATCGCCGCGATGCGTCGGCGAGCTGTCGCCGGCCACCATATCGCGGCTGCGCGGTGAAGGGGTCGAACCGGTGGCGCTCTTTGTCGACGAGGATATCGACACAGCGGCCGCCATCATGAAGCGGTACGGCTTCACTACCGTGCAGCTTCACGGCAGCGAGAGTCCGCGTTACTGCTCCCTGCTCCGCGCGAGGGGGTTCAGAGTGCTCAAGGCAGTGGGCATCGCCGATAACGGAGACATAGCGGCAGCTGCCGCCTACGACGGTCACGCCGACATGCTCGTGCTCGACACGCGCACACCGGGCAAAGGCGGCTCGGGGCGGAAATTCGACTGGAGTCTGCTTGAAAAGGTCACGTTCGCCACACCGTTTCTGCTGAGCGGGGGCATCGGGCCCGACGATGCAGCCGTTGTCAAGACCCTTTACGGCAGAATGAACGGCCGCATGGCCGGAATAGATGTCAACTCACGTTTTGAGACAGCTCCGGGTGAGAAATCAAGGGAACTGCTCGACACTTTTATCCATAACATTTCAACAACAAGTATATGAACAGACTGCAATCACTATTCGAGCGCAAGCCCGAAAAGATACTTTCGATATATTTCACGGCGGGTTTTCCGACTCTCGACTCTGTAGGAGAGATTATAACCGAGCTCGCCCGACAGGGAGCCGACATGATAGAAGTGGGCATACCGTTTTCCGACCCGATGGCCGACGGCCCCGTCATACAGGAGAGTTCGACCGTGGCGCTGCGCAACGGCATGACCCTGCGGCGGCTTCTCGACGATGTGAAGAAGGTGCGCGCCTCGGTGCCCGACACGCCGCTTGTGCTGATGGGCTATCTCAATCCGATGATGCGCATGGGCATCGAAAACCTGTTCGAGGCATGCGCCGGAGCAGGCATCGACGCCATGATAGTGCCTGACCTTCCTTTTGATGTGTATATGACCGACTTCCGCGAGCTTTGCCGCCGCTATGACATACCGATGATAATGCTCATCACCCCGGAGACATCGGAGGAGCGCGTGCGCCTCATCGACGAGCATTGCGACGGGTTCATATACATGGTGTCGTCGGCATCGACCACCGGCACCCGCGACAGTTTCGGCGCCGCGCAGCTCGAATATTTCAACCGCATAAACTCGATGAAACTCCGTCACAACCGTCTGATAGGATTCGGGATATCGAATGCCCGCACCTTAGCTGACGCACAGGCCAACGCCTCGGGGGCGATTGTCGGATCGAAATTCATCAAGTCGCTTTCCGCCCATCCCGACGATATCGCGGGCGCTGTTGCCGATCTGATGCGGGCGCTTAAAGAGTGACAGCGGCCGCGGCGGTCACACGGCGGGAGCGGGAGCGGATGCTTGTGCCGGAGAGGGTGAAACGGTAATCTGACCGTTGAATGTGGCGTTGTAGACGCGCAGCCCGAAGTCGGCGGCCGAGGCTGTGATATGCTCGAAAAGCTGCGAGCGTATCGCCTCGTAGGCGAGCCAGTCTGTGGTTGCGGTGAAGCAGTAGATGTCGAGCGGCGTGCCGTTGGCGTCGGGAGTCATCAGGCGCACGATGATATTCTGGTCGTGGGCGATGGCCGGGTGAGAGAGCAGATATCGGCAGAGATAGGCACGAAACAGACCGAGATTGGTGTCGAGAGTGCCGTTGACCGGCGCCACGCCTCCGTTGAACACCATTTTCTTTCCGGCCTGAGCGTCGGCCTTGCGTTTTTCGACAAATTCCTGAAGGAGAGGGTATTTTGCGGTCATGTCGTCGACAAACGCCGGTGTGGCAGCCACAATCGATGTGTTGTCGATTATTACCGAGCGGTCGATCTGGCGCACGCCGGAGTCAGACATTCCGCGCCAGTTTTGAAATGACGTAGACACGAGCGTATAGGGGGGGAGCATGACGATTGTGTTGTCCCAGTTCTGCACCTTGACGACGGTGAGCGACACGTCGACCACGATGCCGTTGGCGATAGTCGATGGCACGACAATCCAGTCGCCGACGCGCAGCATGTCGTTGCTCGAGAGCTGTATGCCGGCCACGAAACCGAGTATCGAGTCTTTGAAAATCAGCATCAGAGCGGCAGCGAACGCACCGAGTCCGCCGAGGAGCGCCATAGGCGACTTGTTGATGAGAATCGACATGCAGATTATTGTGATTATAATCCACACGATGCCTTTTGCCACATTCATGACCCCTTTGAGGGGATGGTTTTCCTTGTTGGCATGACGGTTGTAGTTATACCAGGCGAAACCTATTATGGCATTGCACCCTACGCCGAACATTATTGTGAGATAGATATATACGAGCCGGTTGACAATCCGTAGCACCGACGAGGTGTGTTCGAATGCGAAGGGGAGCAAGGCGAGGATAACGAGTGGCGGTATGATATGCGAGCATTTGGTCACCACATGCTGATTTATCAGTTCAGTGCCGAAGTCGGTCTTGCGCAGTCGGATTATCTTGCGGACGATGAAAATCACGGCGCGGCGTATGACATAGCCGAGAGCTATTGCAAACGCGCTTATAAGAATGACGTAGGCAATCTGTTCGATTTTGGGGTCATTGCGCAATCCGAACCAGCTGCAGATGTCGCGGACGATGCCGAGCAGCCATTGTGCTATGTCATGTGAAGGTATAAGAGCAGTCATAGTCAAAACGTATTTAAAGTTAATCCCTTAATCAATCATATAACAACCGTGGCACGCATTTTGATTTCCCGGCATCGCGTGAATGCAAAATGCCGGCTCGCTTATGTCAGGATTTTTTTGTAATTTTACAGCCGAACAAACCCTGACATCAACATATCATGAGAAAAATCATTGCATTACCGCTGACGGCGCTTATGCTCACAGCCTGCGCCACTTCCAAAAAAACAGTACCGGCCACTGCCTCCGTATCTTACGGACCGGAGCAGACGGCAATATTCACCTCCACCGATCAGGTGCTCGAACAGAGCTTCAACTGGGCAAAAGCGAAGGCGCTTTCGTATGCCCACGATGAAGGTGACCCTGTGGGAGCATGGTATGAGGCCGCTCTGCCTGACCGCGAGGCATTTTGCATGCGTGACGTGTCGCATCAGACAACAGGAGCACAGATTATCGGTCTGGGCAAGCACAACAAGAACATGATGATGAAATTCGCCGCCAATATAAGCGAGTCGAGAGACTGGTGCACCTATTGGGAAATCAACCGACATGACCTGCCCGCTCCGATCGACTATGCGTCAGACTCGGCATTCTGGTATTGCCTCAATGCCAACGGTGACGTGATGATGGCTTGCCTGAAGATGTATGAATGGACCGGCGACAAGGATTATATCTCAGACCCGGTCATGCGCAACTTCTACGACCGCAGTGTCAATGAATTCATCGACCGCTGGCAACTGCAGCCCGAAAGCATAATGGACCGCGAACAAATCATGAACAAGCCGGCTGATTTCGATCCCGGCTACAGTTTCCATTCCTGCCGCGGCCTCGCTTCATACGTCGAGAACTTCGGCGGACTGGCGGTTGCCGTCGACCTTGTGGGCGGGCTCTATGCCGGACATGAGGCCTACGCCGCAATCGCCCGGCTCAACGGCGACAGAAAAGGGGCAGAGAAAGCTGTCAGAACGGCTCAGGCTTACAGAGATCTGCTTGAGACCGTATGGTGGGATGCCGACAACAACCGCTACAATACGTTCTGGACAACCGGCAGAGAGTTTGCCCGCGGCGAGGGAGTGCCTTTCCTGCTGTGGTTTGATGCGGTTGCCGACCGCGACCGTATCCGCGCAGGGGTGTCTGACATTCTGTCAAAACATGACTGGAATATCGAAAACCAAAGCTATTTTCCCGCCCTGCTCTACCGTCTGGGCTACAATGAAGAGGCCTACCGCTTTCTGACAACACTCCCGAAGGCTGACCGCGCCGATTATCCGGAGGTGTCATACGGAGTGGTGGAGGGAATTGTGGCCGGAGCTATGGGTCTGCGTCCGTCGGCTTCTACGAAATCTGTCAGCACCCTTTCACGATTGGGCGACGACAGTGCGGAAATCAGAAACGTGCCGGCGCTGGGCGGCTATCTGTCGCTGCGCCATGAAGGCTCCACAACTTCCGAGATGGAAAACAACACGGAAACGGATCTGACGTGGCATGCATCGTTTGCCGGACGCCACGACACCGTCACCGCCGGCGGAAAGAAATATCGCACGACTGTGACAGAAGATGTCAACGGCAATGTGATATCTACAGCGGAGATAAAACTGCCGAAATCGAAAAAGATAACGGCGCGAGCCGACTGAACGGCGTGAGCGGCAACGCTACAGGAGAGGGTGTTGCTGAACTTTATATATTTAAATTGGGGCGCACGGTTTGTGCACCCCAATTTAAATGTTTTATAATCAGCCATTTGGCGGACGCACGAGCCGTGCGTCCCTACATTTTGGCGGCATTTTTATGAGTTTTGTAACGCTCTTTTGCTGCGGTCATCAGTCCTGGATTGCAATGAAATTGCCGTCGATGTCAAAGATGAAAGTGTCGGGGTCGGGAATGCTGACTTCCACCTCCACGGCTTTGCCCTTCTTGAACTCTATAGACTCGACTTTAGCCTCGAGTCCGTCTTTTTCAAGATGAGAGTAGGCCGAGCGGTGAAGCAGGTCTCTGACAACGGATGTTGGGAGGAAAGCGTTGTCGGGCGCGTCGACTTCAGTTACTTCACCTTTGGTGTTGAATTCGATGTCGACACCGTTGGAAAGCTCCACTTCATATTTTCCTTTGGCAAAATATTGTTCGCATTTGGTTATGCCTACCCCCTTGAAATGCTTTTCGACAAAATGCTTTGCCTTAGAAGGGATGCTATCATAGTTTTGCGAGCCCGCCATCACGATGCCGGGGTTGCTGCCGTTGAGCCGCGGCGCCTGGGCGCGGGTAGAAAAACCGGTTGCAACAAGAGCCGCAACGGCCGCCGAGGCTATAAAAAGTTTTGTTTTCATTTGATTCATTATTTATAAATTTACATTTTATAATTATATTTTATAACAATCAAATCACAATAAAGTTTGATTTAATTGCATTATTTTACAGGCAAATAAATTTATTTTGGTTTTATGAAAATTCATACTGAAAATATTTGGCGGATATGTATTTTTTAGATAATTTTGAAATTCGTTACCAAAAAATTTAATAACCGTAACAAAGTGAAAAATTATATTAACTAACCTCACTCATTTATGAAACTAAAACTGTTCCTACTCATGCTGTTGATGGCAGCAGTTCCCGCCCTGGCACAACGGGCAGCGGTGAGCGGCAGCGTAGTCGAGGCCGATACGGGCAATCCTATTGCCGGAGCCTTGGTGACGCTTCAGAACCAAGGAATCACGGTCACTACCGGTCCTGCCGGCGACTTTCTGATTTCAAACGCCGAGCCGGGTGTGACTACCCTCACGGCAATAGCCTACGGCCATGCCGATGCGAGCATGACAATAGAATTATTCGCAAACCAGACCGTCAATGCCGGCCGCATCATCATGGCCAACAATGACCTGAACACCACTTATTACGAGGAAGCCCAGGACATGTGGTTTGACGAGAATGCCCTTGACGAGGAAGAGGGCGGCGCACAGTCGATACAGGCACTCACCGGAGCCTCCGACGACATCTATTACAACGCGGCCAACTACAACTTCCAGCCGATGTATTTCCGTTTCCGCGGACTCGACTCACAGTATCAGTCGGTCTATCTTAACGGCATCGAGCTCAATGACCTGGCCCGCGGCCGCTTCAGCTACTCATCGCTCGGCGGCATGACCTCACGCGCATTCCGCAACCGCACGGCAGCGATAGGTCTCGGCGCGGCAGCCTACGGTTTCGGCGACATCGCAGGCTCGACCAACTTCAACACAATCACATCAAGCTATTCGCCCGGCTTCAACGGATCGGTGGCCTACACCAACTCCAACTATATGCTCCGCGCGATGGCCACCTACTCTACCGGCATCAACAAGGATGGCTGGGGCCTGACACTCAGCGCCATCGGCCGCTGGGCCGACGAGGGAGTGATCGAAGGCACATTCTACAACTCCTTCGGCGCCTTCATGTCGCTTGAAAAAGTATTCAACAGCCACCACTCGCTGACCCTTACGGCCTTCGGCGCCCCGATACAGCGTGGCGGTACCTCGGCGTCATATCAGGAAATCTTCGACCTTGTCGACGACAACACCTACAACCCGAGCTGGGGCTGGCAGGACGGCAAGAAACGTTCGGCCAAAGTGATAGAGCAGTTCGATCCCACGGCGATGCTCAACTGGATCTACAAGAACGACAAGACAATCGTCAACACCGGCGCCGCACTGCGCTGGACACACTACAGCACGACCGGTCTGACCCGCAGCGGCAACTCGCCCGACCCTCGTCCCGACTATTACAAACGACTTCCGTCGGCCTACTTCGACGACGGCATGCCTACTCCGGAGTCAGAGATGGTGGCCGACGCATGGCGCAACGGCTTCACTGTAAGTCCTGACGGCACCCGCGTGCCTTTTGACCGCCAGATCAACTGGGATGCGATGTATCAGGCCAACTACCTTGCCAACATGGAGCAGGAAGGCCTCCCATACAGCGACCGCAAAGGCTCGGTATATGTATTCGAGAACCGCGTCAGCAACCAGTTCCAGTTCCATCTCAACTCCAATGTCAACCACCGCATCAACGACTATATGAGCCTTCAGGGCGGCGTGCAGCTCAACTACACCTCGGCCGACTACTACAAGACCGTCCGCGACCTGATGGGCGGCGAGTTCTGGCGCGATGTCGACACTTTTGCAGAGCGCGACTTCCCCGAAGACCCCGAAGTGCTTCAGAACGACCTCAACAATCCCAACCGCCGTGTCAAGGAAGGAGACCGTTTCGGTTATGACTACACCATCAACGCGGTGCAGGTCACAGGCTGGCTTCAGAACATGATCAACCTGCCGCAGTGGGATATCAACTACGGGTTGAAGATGCAGTACACACAGTTCCAGCGCGACGGCCACATGCGCAACGGCCGCGCACCCGAGAATTCCTACGGCAAAGGTGAAACCCACCGCTTCGACACCGGCGCATTCAAGGCCGGCGCGACCTACAAAGCCGACGGACGCAACTTCATCTCGGCGCACGCGTCATACGAGACCCGCGCCCCGCTCTTTGAATATGCATATATCTCGCCGCGCATCAAGGACACCTCAATCAGCGGTCTGGCTCCCGAGCGCATCCTTTCAGGTGACATCTCCTACACATGGAACTACCGTCGCTTCCGCGGTTCGATCTCTGCATTCTGGACTCACATGAGCGACCTGACAGAGAAATTCTCATATTACGATGACCAGTACGGCACATTCATGAACTACGTGCTCAAGGGAGTGCGCCGCCAGTATAAAGGAGTGGAGCTCGGCATGGCTTACAAAATCACCCCGTCGGTGACCGCGACATTTGCCGGAACCTACGCCCGCTATCAGTACAAGAACCGTCCGACCGGCATCAAATCGTATGAAAACGGTATGATGGACGATATCGAGACCAAGGTATATCTCAACAACTTCTTCATCGGCGGCACCCCGCAGACCGCATGCAATATCGGCATCGACTGGGCAGCCCCGAAGCAGTGGTTCTTCAATGTCAACGCATCGTGGATGGGCGACGCATACGTGTCAGTGTCACCTATACGTCACGAAGAGCTTCCCGACCTGTGGCAGCACTTCCCCGACAAGGCAGAGCTCGAAGCCAAGATGCATTCGCTCGCCCAGCAGGACAAGATGAACAACGCATTCGTGCTCAACGCATCTGTAGGCAAGCTCGTGTATATCAACCGCAAGGTGTCGATGAACTTCAACCTGTCGGCCACCAACCTGCTCAACAACCGCGACATCATGACCAACGCATTCCAGCAGGGACGTTTCGACTATACCAACTACGACGCGCAGAAATTCCCCAACAAGTATCAGTACGCGCAGGGAATACGTCTGTTCCTCAACGTGGGCGTGCGCTTCTAATTTGAACCGCCGCAGAAGAACAGATCAGTGACAGAAAAATCACAGACCAACAAACAAAAGCAAAACGTTTATGAAACTGCATAAAATATTATACGCGTCGGTAATAGCTCTTGCCGCAGGCATGGGGTTTACATCATGCGACGTCAACTTTGACAATCCCCCTGTCATCAGCCCCGATCTGGGCGGTGACGGCAAGTGGGACGCGCCATTGAGCGTGCCGGGCGCCTACGCCTACTATAACGCATATTATTCCGACGCCCCCGACACCGACAAATATTATTGGGTGACAGGCTATATCGTGGGCTGCGTCAACACGACAGAGACAGTGTTTGTATGCAACGACCAGACAGCCGCTTTCAGCGCGCCGTTCGAGAGCACCAGCAACCTGCTCCTTGCACCGACCCCCGACTGCACCGACTACAGCCGCTGCATCTCTCTGCAGCTTCCTTCGGGAGCCGTGCGCACAGCGCTCAACCTCAAAGACAACGAGTCAAATCTCGGCCGCGAAGTGACCGTAAGAGGTTATGTCGACAAATATCTCGGCATACCGGGTCTGCGCTCTCTGACCCATTACGAATGGGGTCCGCTCGGTGTCGACACCGGCGAAGTGGAGGTAGGCAAATCGGACTACACGCTGCTTAGCGGCGCCATCAAGTCGGGTCGCGCCTACGCTTTCGTGACCGACAACACGGCGGCTCAGACCGTAACGGCTGCCGGCGACAACGGTTTCCTCTACACCGAGGCAATCACGATTGACGGCAACAAGTTCAACGCATCTGAGAAATACGGCTTCATGTTCACCGAGACAGAAGAAGGCTCAGGCAAATATTATATCACCGACTACCGCGGCATGTTCCTCTATCAGGCACCTTACGGCTCCGGCTGGTCAAACCGTCCGAGCATCGCAAAAGCCCCGATAAAGGATGACAACTCATTCCTGTGGCAGCCTGTCAACAGCGGCGACGGCCATTGGACAATCGGCAACGTAGCGTCGAGCCAGGTACTTGCATACGACACAAGCTACAAGTCGTATGGCATCTACTCAGGACTGTCAGACCAATACAAGGCACCCGAGCTCTACGAGATGGCCAATGACCCCGCAGTGACACCCGACTTCAACCCCGCCGAACCGGGCAATCCGGGCGACGTGACCGAAGGCACCGGTGAGGGCACACTCGAATCGCCCTACGACGCAGTGCGTGCGCTCGCCATCATCGAGGCCGGCAGCATGTCGAATGAAAATGTCTATATCAAGGGTATCATCTCGAAAATCGACGAAATCGACACGAGCAACTACGGCAACGCCACCTACTACATATCTAACGACGGCACTGCGACCAAGCAGCTCGAAGTGTTCCGCGGATATTATCTCAACGGAGCCAAGTTCACATCGGCCGACGCCATCAAGGTAGGTGACGAGGTGGTGATACTCGGCAAGCTCATCAAGTATAACACGACACCCGAAGTTGCACAGGGCAGCTCAATCATCAGCATCAACGGTCAGGGCGGCGACACCCCGACACCTCCTACCCCTCCGGCAGGCGACGGTGACGGCACTCAGGAAAAACCGTACACGACAGCCAATGTGATAGCGCTCAACCCGACATCGACCACCGAGTCGCCCGCAGGCGGCTCAGGCGTGTGGGTCAAGGGTTATATCGTTGGTTACATGCCTTCGTCACCCAAGACCACTCTTGACAACACAGTGTTTGCAGCTACCGCCGACCTCAAGACAAATATCGTGCTGGGTCCGACGGCCGACTGCAAGGATTACACCCAGTGTATCGGCATTCAGCTTCCTTCGGGAGCCGTGCGCACAGCGCTCAACCTGCAGGATAATCCCGGCAATCTCGGCGCGGCCGTGACTCTCTACGGCGATGTGATGAAATATTGCTCGGGTCCCGGTCTGAAGAACACTACGAAGTATGAGCTCGGCGAGGGCGGCGACACCCCCACTCCTCCCGTAACCGGCGGCGACACTGTCTATGAAGGGCTTGTGGCAAATGCCGACGGCTGGATTTTCGACAATGTAAACATGCCCGAAGCGGCTTCTTTCATCTGGTCGTGGAAGGTATATAACGGCGCGGGATATCTCAACGCTTCGGCCTTCGTCAATAACAAGGCGAACGCTTCTGAGGCTTATGCCTACACTACAGTCGACCTTTCAGGAAAGAGCGACGCGACAGTGGCGTTTGACCATGCGGCAAAGTTCCAGACAACGCTGAAAGATCTCTGCGGAATGGTGGTGCGCGAGGCAGGTGCTTCGACATGGACTGCGCTCAACATCCCCACCTGGCCTGAGGCCGGATCGTGGACGTTTGCCAATTCGGGCGAGATCAGCCTCAAGGCTTTCGCCGGAAAGAAAATCGAGATCGGCTTCAAGTACGGCTCGAGCGATAGCGGCGCCGACACTTGGGAAATCAAGAATTTCGTCGTCAAAGGGAAATGACAATCAGCAATCAATTTGCTTTGACTGACTCAACAAAAAAATTTCAAACAATATGAAAAGTCTGAAAAAATATATACTGGGAATTGCAGCTCTCTCGATGGGAGTGGGGATTACCGCATGTCAGGACGACTTCGACGACAACAAGCCGGGACTGGTCGTGCCGGAGGCAACAATTACCCCCAACACCACCATACTTGAGGCGAAGCAGACATTCTGGCAAAACACTGTCAACTATATCGACACAATCAGAACGAAGGAGGATGGCTCGCACTATATCATTCACGGCCGAGTGATTTCATCTGACCGCACGGGCAACATCTACAAGAAGCTCGTGATACAGGACGAGACGGCAGCCCTGGCGATATCTGTCAACTCTACCGGCATGTACACCAAGTACGCACCGGGTCAGGAGGTTGTAATCGACCTTACCGACATGTACATAGGCAAGTATAACGGCACCCAGCAGCTGGGCTGGCCTCTCTTCTATGAGAAGAACCAGGTGTGGGAGGCTACATTCATGCCGCCCGTGATGCTCGAGACACACATGCAGCTCAACGGACTGCCCGACACTGCCGCCCTCGACACCATCAGCATCCGTAACTTCAGCGAGCTGCCCACAGACCCGTCGCTTCTGGCAGAAATTCAGTCGCAGCTTGTACGTTTCAACAACGTCAGCTTTGTCGAAGGTGGCAAAAAAGCTTTTACCGACGGCTACAAGGTCACTACCAACCGTCTGCTGACTGACTCTGAGGGTCAGACACTCACAGTGCGCACATCGGGCTACGCCACATTCCGCGACGCCATGCTTCCGGAGGGGAACGGCGACGTTGTCGGTATTCTCGACTATTACTCGACATCTGACGACTCAGACTCCAATCCCTGGCAGCTTACGCTCATCGATGCGGCCGGCTGCATGAATTTCGGCAACCCGACAATGGAGCCCGGCGGCGAGGACAATCCCTACACTGTGGAGCAGGCTATCGCAGTAGAAGAGGCCGGACGCCGCGCCAAAGGCTGGACTACGGGTTATATCGTCGGCGCTGTCGCACCCGAGGTGACTTCAGTAAGCTCTAACGATGACATCGAATGGGGCAGCGACGTATTGCTCGCCAACACACTGGTGATCGGTCCGACGGCTGACTGCAAGGAATATAACAAGTGTCTTGTCATCTCGCTTCCGCAGGACAGCAAGCTCCGCGAAGTCGGCAACCTGCGCGACAATCCGACGAACTACGGCAAGCAGATATGGCTTTACGGCTCGCTTGAGAAATATATGGACACATGGGGCATCACCGACAACTCCGGCGCAACATCTCAATTCCGTATCGATGGAGTTGAAGTTGGCGGCGGCACAGTGGCCGAAGGTAACGGCTCGGAGGCTTCACCCTATAATGTCGCACAGATCGTGGCACTCAACCCGACATCGACCACCGATGCCGTAGCGAGCGGAATCTGGGTTACGGGTTACATCGTCGGCTACATGCCTTCGACTCCGTCGACAACGCTTAACAACACAGTGTTTGGCGCACCGGCTGATTTGAGAACCAATCTCGTGCTCGGCCCGACAGCCGACTGCACTGACTACACCAAGTGTATCACCATACAGCTGCCTATCGGCACCGTCCGTGACAATCTCAATCTTCAGGACCACGCAGATATGCTCGGCGCCAAGGTGTCGCTCTTCGGCGATGTGATGAAATATTGCGGCGGCCCCGGCATCAAGAACACGTCCAAGTATAATGTGCTCGAAGGTGGTTCGGGCGAGACCCCGACACCTCCTACCCCTCCGGCAGGCGACGGTGACGGCACTCAGGAAAAACCGTACACGACAGCCAATGTGATAGCGCTCAACCCGACATCGACCACCGAGTCGCCCGCAGGCGGCTCAGGCGTGTGGGTCAAGGGTTATATCGTTGGTTACATGCCTTCGTCACCCAAGACCACTCTTGACAACACAGTGTTTGCAGCTACCGCCGACCTCAAGACAAATATCGTGCTGGGTCCGACGGCCGACTGCAAGGATTACACCCAGTGTATCGGCATTCAGCTTCCTTCGGGAGCCGTGCGCACAGCGCTCAACCTGCAGGATAATCCCGGCAATCTCGGCGCGGCCGTGACTCTCTACGGCGATGTGATGAAATATTGCTCGGGTCCCGGTCTGAAGAACACTACGAAGTATGAGCTCGGCGAGGGCGGCGACACCCCCACTCCTCCCGTAACCGGCGGCGACACTGTCTATGAAGGGCTTGTGGCAAATGCCGACGGCTGGATTTTCGACAATGTAAACATGCCCGAAGCGGCTTCTTTCATCTGGTCGTGGAAGGTATATAACGGCGCGGGATATCTCAACGCTTCGGCCTTCGTCAATAACAAGGCGAACGCTTCTGAGGCTTATGCCTACACTACAGTCGACCTTTCAGGAAAGAGCGACGCGACAGTGGCGTTTGACCATGCGGCAAAGTTCCAGACAACGCTGAAAGATCTCTGCGGAATGGTGGTGCGCGAGGCAGGTGCTTCGACATGGACTGCGCTCAACATCCCCACCTGGCCTGAGGCCGGATCGTGGACGTTTGCCAATTCGGGCGAGATCAGCCTCAAGGCTTTCGCCGGAAAGAAAATCGAGATCGGCTTCAAGTACGGCTCGAGCGATAGCGGCGCCGACACCTGGGAAATCAAGAATTTCGTCGTCAAAGGGAAATAAATAATTTCTGTGACTTTATATGCGGGGGCTTCCTTTTCTGGAGGCTCCCGCTGTTTTTAGGTTAACAAATTATAAAATTATCGGGGTCGGTAAAACATTTGGGGGGTTGTCGCGTTTAGTTAGTATATAGCAGAATTACTTTTTCCGTTGCAAGAAATGTGATAATGATTGGTTTATTATTTAACAAAGGCTTCCGTGAGGAAGCTTTTGTCGTTTTTTGGTGGCGGTTGGGAACAGTGGTGTGTGGTGTAAATCGGCGTCCTGCGGAAGCCGACCGTTGGGTTTGGCGTAATCCCCGCAAGCCTCACTGCGCTCGGCGTGCGGGGTTAAGCATAATCGGCGTCCTGCGGAAGCCTTCGCGCTGTGGGACGTGAGGAGGGAGAATTGGCATCTCATATAAAACGGTGCGACCATGCTCGGTCTTAGCAATGTGGGGGACGGAGTCTTCGCCAGATACGGGGCGGTGAAGACCGATTTAGCATAGGCG
>CAMWIJ010000052.1 GCA_947174275.1 uncultured Muribaculaceae bacterium | reverse complement strand
AATCAGGGTGTTGGCGGACGCACGAGCCGTGCGTCCCTACGTTTTGAGGGTATTTTCCCGAGTTATGCAATACCTTCGCAGCAATAGAAACTGAGAGTGTAATATGAATTGCAATTCAGGCTCGAGCCTCCGGCTCTCCGTGGTGTCCACGGGGGCGAGACGCCCCCGCCCCTGCTACCGCCAGTAATCTCGGGTCAGCGGATTTTTTGCTGTAGGCGGGTGTGCAGGCGGAAGCAGGAACGGGGCGTTTAACAAATGTAGAAAAGAGCAGAAATGCGGACGGTAATTAATAAACAGATGTCTTTTACAGGTAATGGTGAAATGAGGGAGATGCTGGCAGGAAGGATTGGCCGGCGTGATATTCAGGCTATATGTCAGCAATGCGGCAACGGCGGTGACGATTGTGTCAGAGAGACTTTGTTTTCACTTGTTTCTGACGATGATGACAAAGTGGCATACAATGCGCTGTGGGTGCTTACGCATTTCGACGGAGAGGGTCGTGATTGGCTTCGACGGAAACGCGGCATTCTTATTGACAGTCTGCTGACTGAGACGCATACCGGCAAGCGCCGGCTTATGCTTTCGCTGCTGGATAGAATGCCTGTGACGGAGGTTGATGTGCGCACCGATTATCTTGATTTCTGCTTGGCGAAAATCAATTCCACCGAGCCATACGGCATCAGAGCTTTGTGTCTGAAGCAGGCTTTCGCGCAGTGCAGGTTTTATCCGGAACTTTTGCATGAGCTCAAATGCGAGATCGAGATGATGGAGCATGGGGAGATGTCGCCGGGTATACGGTCGGCGAGAAACAACATAATGAAGCAAATGTCACGGATGCAGCGCGACTGACATGTGCCACACCCAAGCGGAAATAACAGTACATGGCAATATAATAACTCCCGGCTTTGCATTGATGGTATTTTGTAGGGACGCACGGCTCGTGGCGTCCGAATGTTATGCCTGATAATCAGGGTGTTGGCGGACGCACGAGCCGTGCGTCCCTACGTTTTGAGGGTATTTCTCTGAGTTCTGCAGCGGTGTCGGAGATGCTTACAACGCTTGTCATAGCTGTGGATTTTGTTGTTGCGCGCAGACTCCGGCGAGGTGTCGGCAGTCAGACTTTGTAGCCCGTTTTGTCGAAAAGCCTGAGGTCTTCCTCGACATTGTTGCCGACGGTGGTGAGCATGTCGCCGATGAGTGCGCCGTTCATGCCGCCGCGCAGTATGCGGGCTGTGCTCTCTTTCGACAGTCGCGCTCTGCCTCCGGCAAAGTGGAGGGTGCATTTCGGCGCGACGAAGCGCATGAGCGCCACGGAGCGGGCAATCTCTTCTTCGGATATCGGCTCGACATCCTGAAGCGGAGTGCCTTTGATCGGCTGGAGTATATTGATCGGGATTGACGACGCACCGACTTCACGGGCCATCTCAGCCATCTCAAGCCGGTCACGCATCGACTCGCCCATGCCGATTATGCCGCCGCAGCAGATAGTGAAGCCTATTTCACGCGCGGCCTTGATGGTGGCGAGTTTTTCGGCGGTGGTGTGGGTGGTGCAGAGAGATGGAAAGAAAGAGGCGGATGTCTCGAGGTTGCAGTGATATTTGTGTACACCGGCGTCCCATAGCTGCTGAAGCTGATCGCGGTCGAGCAGCCCCATCGAGGCGCAAAGTTCGATGCCCCCTTTGGCAGCAGCCTCCTTGTAGAGCCGGCAGAAGTGAGTGAGGTTGGCGGGAGAGACTTTGCGTCCGCTTGTCACCATCGAGAAGCACGATGCCTTGAGCGCGCGGTTGCGGTCAAACGCCGTCATCATCTCGTCGCGGCCGATTGAATCGTATTCATTGACACCGGTGCGGTGGCGGCATGACTGTGCGCACCATTTGCAATCTTCCTGACAGCGGCCTGAGCGGGCGTTGACTATCGAACATGTGTGAATCTTGTCGCCGCACCATTTGAGGCGTATCCCGTCGGCGGCGTCAAGCAGCTCGCCCGTAGCGCAACAGCGGTCAAGAGCGAGAGCTTCGTCAACAGAGGCAGGGGCACCGGAGTCGATTGCCCGGCGCCGAAGTTTTTCCAACATGTGAGTCATGATATTTTCTATAAGTATATAATCCGGACAACTTGCATGAAACCGTCAGATGTAATATTCCATCATCTCGAGAATGCCTGCACGTATGGCATATTTTGTGGCTTCGTAGACATTGTTGACTCCGAGTTTTCTGAATATGTTTTTTTTATGGGTTATGACAGTGTGGATGCTTGAAATGCGCTCGGCGGCGATTTCCTTTACCGTTTTTCCACGTGCTATCAGCCGCAGTATTTCAATTTCAGTGGGTGTAAGCACCTGAGCTATGTCAGGTTGTGACGGTGCGCCTGCAAGCAGACTTTCAATCTGGCGGCAGATGTAGCGGCGCCGGTCGGCGGCAGCCTGCAGAGCCGCGATTATTTCCTCAGCCGAATTTTCCTTCAGTATTATGCCGATGTTATCTTCTCCGCTGACGCGCCGTAGAAAAGTCTCGCTGAGTTCGGCGGAAAAGAGAATCCATTGTGCGTGCTGAAACCTTTTCACCATCACCAGTAGCTCGTCGACACTGTTGAAGTCAGACAGAGTGTAATCAAGTATGACTACCGCATCGGGGCTGTCGGAAAGCGTTGAGGCCAGAGCCTTCCTGTCGGCAGGTTCGGCTATCTGAGCTGCAGGAAACAGTGAGGATATGTACCCGCGCAAACCTGCACGGGTAATATCCTGGTTGTCATCAATTGCAAAAAGGAGTTTCCGGTTCATGGCCAGGATATCTGTCAGTCAACGGGATATTCCTCAAATGCATAGAGCACTGTCGACAGATAGCGCTCGCCGGTGTCGGGGAGAAGCGCCACGATGGTCTTGCCTTCGTTTTCGGGCAGCTTGGCAAGCTGTATGGCAGCGTAGAGCGACGCTCCCGATGAAATGCCTACAAGCAGCCCTTCCTTCTGTGCAAGCTGACGAGATGTGCGAATGGCGTCGTTGTCCTTGACAGGTATTATTTTGTCGATGGCGTCGGGATTGAAGTTTTTCGGCACGAAACCGGCACCGATGCCCTGTATCTTGTGCGGACCGGCCTGACCGCCCGACAGCACGGGGGAGCTTTCCGGCTCGACGGCAACAGCCTTTATCGCGGGATTATGCTTTTTCAGTCCGGCGGCTGTGCCGCTTGCTGTGCCGCCTGTGCCTACGCCGGCGACGAAGATGTCGACCTTGCCGTCGGTGTCGCGCCATATCTCTTCGGCGGTGGTGCGGCGGTGGGCTTCGGGATTTGCGGGATTGTCAAACTGCTGTAGTATCACGGCGCCTTCTGTCTGCTCCTTCAGTTCGTTGGCCTTGCGGATGGCACCTTTCATGCCTTCGCTGCCGGGAGTGAGCACAAGTGTCGCTCCAAGCGCTTTGAGGAGGTTCTGTCGCTCTACGCTCATCGTCTCGGGCATGGTGAGGACGAGATTGTAGCCTTTGACCGACGACACCCAGGCGAGACCTATGCCCGTGTTGCCGCTTGTAGGCTCGATGATTGTGGCTCCGGGGCGGAGTATGCCGTCGTTTTCGGCTTTTTCAATCATGGCGAGGGCGATGCGGTCTTTTACGCTTCCGCCGGGGTTGAAATACTCGAGTTTCACAAGTATCTTTGCCTTAAGCCCTTCGGCTTCTTCGATTTTCTGTACTTCAAGGAGCGGCGTGTTGCCGATCAGTTCCGTGAGATTTCTGTAGATGTGTGCCATAACGTTGTAATTAAAATTTGTTTTCTGCAAAGTTACCTGTATGCGGTTATACGCGCAATACCACATTTGCGGTATATTTGCTACCGGATACGGCCGACAGCCGAGCGGAGGCGGTCAAGAGCCTCTTCGAGCACGGTGCGGCGGGTTGCGGCGTTGAGGCGCATGAACCCTTCGCCGCCGGGCCCGAACATCTCGCCGTCGTTAAGGGCGAGACCTGCCTCTTTTACAAACAGAGAGATCAGGCCGTCATGGTCAAGACCGAGACGGCGGCAGTCGAGCCATACGAGAAATGATGCCTGCGGACGCAGCGGGACAATCTCCGGGATATTTTCGCGGCAATAGTCGGCGATGAAACCGATATTGCCCTCGACGTAGCGGAGCATCTGATTGCGCCATTGCTCCCCTTCCTGACTGAATGCGGCGATTGTGGCAATCGGGGCGAAGAGTGTCGGTTCGTTGAACTCGTTGGCGGCGAGCCATTCATGAAACCGGGCGCGCAGCCGGTCGTCGGGAATAATGGAGTATGAACTGACAATGCCTGCGATATTGAAAGTCTTGGAAGGAGCCCCGAAGGTTATGCTGCATGCGGCGGCTTCTTCTGAAACGGTTGCAAACGGTATATGCCGGTTTCCCCATAAGGCCATGTCGCAGTGTATCTCGTCGGAGATGACAATTATATTTCTGCTGTGGCAGAACCGGGCGAGGCGGGCGAGGGTGTCGCGGTCCCAGACGATGCCGGCCGGATTATGCGGATTTGACAGTATGAGCATCCGGCACTTGTCGTCGGCTACCTGCGCCAGGTTGTCGAAATCCATGCTGTATGTGCCGTCGCCGTTTCTTTTGAGCGGGTTCATCACCACCTTTCGTTTGTTGCCGAGCGGTGTCAGGCGGAACGGATGGTAGACCGGCGGCTGGATAATAACCTTTTCATCTTCCTTTACAAAAACGTTTACAGCCATGCCGATGCCCTTCACCACTCCGGGAATGAACGAAAGCCAGTCGCGCTTTACATTCCAGCCGTGGCGGTCAGAAATCCATTTTATGATGGAGTCGAAATATTCCGGCGGTTCGACCGTGTAACCGAAAAGCGAGTGGTCGAGGCGGCGCCGCAGGGCGTCGGTAATGAACGGGGGTGTCTCGAAGTCCATGTCGGCCACCCAAAGCGGAAGCAGCCGGGGATCGCCGTAACGTTCCTGAAGCGCATCATATTTAAGAGAACCTGTGCCGCGTCGGTCGACAGGCTTGTCAAAGTCATATATCTGCATTGTCATCGGTTGATTTGTGCGGTTTAAAGAGCCTGACGGATGTCGTCAAACAGGTCGTCGACATCTTCAAGTCCGATAGAGAGACGTATTGTGGTCTCCTTTATGTCCATGCTCTGTCGCTGCTCGTCGGTAAACGGCCCGAAGATAGTGCTTGCGGGGTGTATTGCCAGCGACTTGTTGTCAAAAAGGTTGGTGGCGCGTCGTATGAGCCGCAGATTGTTGATGAAGCGGAAGCATGCATCGCGGTCAGCGAGGTCGATGGTAATCATCGCGCCTGCCGTATCGCCGAACTGCGCCTTAGCCAGTGAGTGGAAGGGGTTATCCTCCAGACCGAGGTAATTGACATGCATTATGCCGTCGAGCGACGACAGCCTGCGGGCAAGCGCCAGGGCATTGACCGACTGTATGCGGTATCTTGCGTCGAGCGTCTCCAGCCCGATTGTCTGCATGTAGGCGACATGTGGTGTCATGTAAGCGCCAAGATTGAAGAGCATCTCGTTGCGTATGCGCTTGCTAAACTCGTGGAAGTTGCCGTAGTCAATCACCAGACCGCCTATCGAGGTCGCGCCCCCCGAGAGATATTTGGTGCTCGACACAATCTCGATGTCGATGCCTGCATCAGCCGCGCCAAACTGAGTGAACGGTATCATCGTTGTGTCGGCAACGAGCGGAATGCCGTGTCGGAGCGCTATTGCGGCGAGAGCCTTTATGTCGGCCACTTCCATCTGCGGGTTGGTGATTATCTCGAAAAAGATGCAGCAGGTGTCGCTGTCGACCATCTTCTCCACGGCGGCGGGGTCGGTGAGGTCGCAGAGGCGCGGTTCCACTCCGAATCTTGACAGTGTGCCGGTAATCAGCGAATAGGTGTTGCCGAAAAGATGCCGTGACGACACTATGTTTTTTCCGGCGGCAGAAAGAGCGAGCAGCGAGTTGCTTATTGCCGCCATTCCTGATGACATTGCCACCACTTCATGCGCGCCGGTGAGTGACTTGACTTTGTTCTCGAAAAAAGTCACCGTAGGGTTCATCACTCTCGAATAGTCGGGACGGTCGCTCCGGCCGCAGAATGCATCTGACATCTCCGACGCATTGTCAAACTCGTAGGCTGCCGTGTGATATACAGGCATGCTCAGTGCGTTATATGCGTCGGGGGACTGGAAAGAGGTATGTATTGCCGCTGTCTGCTTCTTCATATTAAGTAACTGTTTAAACTTACAATTGATTTTTTGCTTTAAATTTCGCAAAAGTAATAAAAAGATGCGAATATGTGGCAATATGTCACAAAATATTAAAAATAAATATATATTTGTTGTAACATTATGCGGGCGGCATCGTGAACCGGAGAGTCGGTTCACGATGCCGCCTTTATGAGATATATCCAATGGAAAGGGGGTGCTTTATTGTTTTGGCACGGATGCTGCGATGATGACGGCGTTGCCGGTCAGTGTGATGGCGCGGGAAGAGGCAGCCACGAGCGCTGTGCGTCCGCGCGAAAGGCTGCATGCCGCTTCATGATCGACGTCGACGGTGCATTGTCCGCTTATGCATATCAGCACGACGAACGACTCGCTTTCATGGTGCAGAGACAATTGTCCGTCGACGGTTATTTTCTCCACATCGAAATAACGGCAGCTTACCAGCGGCACCTCGCCGGCGGCCTCGCGGTCATAATCAGTGACATAGTTGTCATATACCTTATAGTCGATAGCGTCGACAGCCTCCTCGACATGGAGCTGACGCGGCTTGCCGTCGAGCCCCCGACGGTCGTAGTCGTAGACGCGGTAGGTGATGTCGGAGGTCTGTTGTATCTCCGCGATGAGGTTTCCGGCGCCGATGGCATGAATGCGTCCGGCGGGGAGGAAGAAAACATCGCCGGGGTGTGATTTGTGGCTTGCGAGCACGTCGGTTATGGTGTTGTCGGCCACGCGGCGGCGGTAGTCGTCGGGAGTGATTTCCGTTGACAGACCGGATATGATGTCGGCGTCATAGTCGGCGTCGATGACATACCACATCTCGGTCTTGCCCATGCTGCCGTGGCGGCGTTGCGCGAGTTCGTCGTCAGGATGCACCTGCACAGACAGATTGTCGCGTGCGTCGATTATCTTTATCAGCAGCGGGAAACTGTTGCCGAAGCGACGGTAGACATCTTCGCCAACGAGTGCGGCTCCGTATCTGTCGATAAGTTCGGTTATCGACAGTCCGGCATCCTCGCCGGTGTCGACTACCGACTCATGCCCCGGCACTCCCGAGAGCTCCCAGCTCTCGCCGATGTTGTGCATATCGGTGTCTATCGCTTTGAAATCCTTTATCTTTTCGCCACCCCACACTACGGTCTTTAGATAGGGGCGGAAGGTGAATATCTTGTTCATACCGGTTAATAGAATATATAAGGTTATTGTTTTCCGTCGAGTGAAGCGAGAGCGAAGACGTAGGCGCCGATTGATATCGCCTCACTTGCGCCGAGCCGTGATATGGCCACACCGGTGCGTTTCACGGGGTCGTAGGTCACGGTGTCCTCGGTGCCGTGTATCTTGAGGGCTTTGCCGTTGCCGCGGGCAAATTCGCGGAACTCGTTTTCGTTGTCGAGGTCATAGACGTTCATCTGCACTCTGCGCACTTCGTCGCCTGAGAGGGTGCTGAGCGATGAGCGCATCTTCTCAAGCAACGCCGGCATTATGTGGCGGGCGGCGCCGGTAAGTCCTCCGCCTATAACCACGAGCGAGTCGGTGAGGGTCACGGCAGTGGCCATTGCGTCGCCGGCAGCAGCGCCGAAGCGGCGGAATGCCTCCCGGGCGGCGTCGCGGTCACCGTCACGTGTGCCGTCGGCGATCTCGCATATATCTTTGGGTGTGAGCGTGTGGTCGGGATTGCCGGTAAGCTCTCCGTAGACACGTCGGATGGCGCGTATGGCCACGCTCTCTTCGATGATGATGTCGCGGTCGTAGGTGTCGGGGAGGCAGAATGTCTCCACACACGAGTTGTTGCCCCGGTTAAGGCGGCCGTCGATAACCGAGCCGATGCCGAAACCGGTGCCGAAGGTGTAGCCGAGCAGGTTGGTGTATTTCTTCTCTCCGCCCATAGCGGCTATGCGGGCGTTGACTTCAGGCAACAGCCCTTCCATAGCCTCGCCGAGCGCGAAGAGGTCGCCGTCGTTGTTGATGTAGACCGGGATGCCGAAACGGCGGCGCAATATTTCTCCGAGAGCCACCCCGTCGCGGAATGAGGGGAAGTTGGGCAGATATCCGCCTATGATGCCGTTGGCGTAGTCAGCCGGTCCGGGGAATGCGAAACTGATTGCTACGGGCAGTTGCTCGAGCGATGCGATCACTTCCTCGAAGCCTGAAATGAGAGTGTGGATGCAGAGGTCGAGGTCGTGGGAATTTGACGGCTTGGTGATTGGCTCTATGATAAAGCGGTTGCCGCGCATGGCGCCGAATACGAAGTTCGTGCCCCCGGCGTCGAGGGTGATGACGATACGTTGGTCTGTCTGATACATGGTATATAATAATTCGTGTTTGTTCAGTTGTGCTGTTTTCAGGCTGATTGTGCAAATATAATAAAAAAAGGAGAAACGGCGAAATTGTCAGAACAGTGTGAGCTGGGTGTCGATGAGGCGGAACGAGAGGCGATGAAACGGCGACGGGCCGTATTGCGCTATCGCTTCGCGGTGGGCTCGCGTGGGGTAGCCTTTGTTATCGTCCCAGTGATACATGGGATATTGCTCGTGAAGGCGCATCATGGCCTCGTCGCGGTGGGTTTTGGCGAGCACCGATGCGGCTGCGATGTTGGCAAAGCGGCCGTCGCCCTTGACAAATGTCTGCGAGGGAATGTCGCGGTAGGGTTTGAAGCGGTTGCCGTCGACGATAATGGCTCCGGGAGAGACTTCAAGCATGTCGAGAGCGCGGTGCATGGCAAGTATCGACGCGTTGAGTATGTTGATGCGGTCGATTTCCTCTGCTGTCACAACGCCTACCGCCCAGGCTGTTGCCTGCTGCTCTATTATCGGACGCAACAGGTCGCGCTGCCGCTCGGTGAGCTGCTTGGAGTCGTTGAGCAGAGGGTGGGAGAAATCGTCGGGAAGTATCACGGCGGCGGCATAAACGTCGCCGGCAAGGCAGCCGCGCCCGGCTTCGTCGCAGCCGGCTTCGCTGATGCCCGGCGTATGGCAGATTGCAAGCGGAGATTTCATGTGCAATTGTTTTATATGTGATTGTTTGCGGTTCGGGTCAGGGGATAAAAAAAATTATCCGTCATCCCGACGAATAATCTTTTTTAACCTTAAATCTAATACCATGAAAAACACAATGCAAAGATATGGACTTTATGTTATAAAACATAATTTTTTGGCAAAAAATTATCAATTTAACTATAATTTAACATTTTTGCCATAAAAACAGGGGCAATCATGGCATGTGTATATGCAAATTGCCGGTTTGACAGACGATAAGTAACGATAACGACCTGACTGTCTTTAATTTTTTTTGACTCACAGTAGCATCTTTTTACATTTATTCGTATCTTTGTAAAACAGCGTTAAAAACGTATGCGGCTATGGCCTGTTTTTTAACTGAATGCATCCTGCATTATGGATGGAAAAAGAAACCAATTATTAACCAATTAAATTACACAGTATGAAGAGACTCACTCTCTTTGCCACAACGTTGTTGGTAGCCGGCTCTACGGCTTTTGCCGATTATGTGTGTCGTGGCACAATTATCGATGACCAAGGGGAACCTCTCATCGGAGCTTCAGTTATGGTGCCCGGAGCCAAGACCGGTGTCACTACTGATATTGACGGTAACTTCACAATCAAAGTGCCGGACAGCACCAAAGAGCTCACCATCGAATACATCGGCTACAAGACTGCCAATGTGCCCGCCTCGGCATCTATGGGAACCATCACTCTGGAGGTTGCGTCACAGATGCTGAAAGACGTCGTTGTGACCCAGTCAATTGCCCGCACCCGCAAGACCCCGGTCGCAGCATCGAGCGTCGACGCTCTTCTTATTGAAAACAAACTCGGCAGCCAGGAATTTCCCGAAGTGCTCAAGACCACCCCGGGAGTATGGGCCACGAAAGACGGCGGCGGCTACGGCGACGCCAAAATCAATATCCGTGGCTTCAAGTCGGAAAACACCGGTATGCTCGTCAACGGTATTCCGGTCAACGACATGGAAGGCGGCTGGGTGTATTGGTCGAACTGGGCCGGACTGTCTGACGTGACATCGATGATGCAGGTGCAGCGCGGTCTGGGTGCGTCGATTATCTCCGTTCCTTCCGTAGGCGGCACGCTCAACATCACCACCCGCTCAATCGACGCCAAGAAAGGCGGCTCGGTGTTCTACGGCATGGGTAACGACGGCATGAACCATATCGGGTTCAACGTGTCGACCGGCCTGATGAAAAACGGCTGGGCAGTGTCTTTGATGGGCACCCGCAAATGGGGCGACGGCTACGTGCAGGGCACCAACTTCAACGCCTACACCTACTTTGTCAATGTGTCAAAGCGCATCAATGACGCGCATCAGCTGTCATTGACCGCGTTCGGCTCACCGCAGGTTCACTACAAGCGCTCGAGCCAGGACGGTCTGTCGATTGAAAACTGGCAGAAAGTGGCTGATTATATGGACGGCGAAAGCATGTACCGCTACAACCCGACATTCGGTTACGACCTTGACGGACAGGTGCGCTCGTCAAACAAAAATGTTTATCACAAACCCCAGATTTCATTGAACCATATCTGGCAGATCGACCACAAATCGTCGCTGTCATCGGCCGTTTATGTATCTCTTGCCAGCGGTTACGGCTCGTCGGGTCAGGGCCGCGGCACCTACAAGGGACAGTCGCTCAGCAACACTTCATGGTACGGCGCTTCAAACGGCAACCTCAACACGCTCTTCCGCCGCGACGACGGCACATTCGATTATGCAGCGATACAAGAGATGAACATGGAGTCGGAGACCGGCTCAAACATGATCATGTCGAAGTCGATCAACTCACACAAATGGTTCGGACTCGTGTCGACCTACAAAAACGAGCTTATCGAGAAGAAACTCAACCTCACCGCCGGTATCGATGTGCGCTACTACATAGGCAAGCACACCAATGAAATCACCGACCTCTACAACGGTGAATACTTCATGGACGACTCAAGCCGCAAAGGCGTCAACCCGGCCAACAACGCCGCTGCCGCCGATCCCAACTGGAAATACCAGAAACTCGGCGTGGGCGACGTGGTATACCGCGACTACGACGGCTACACGGTGCAGGAAGGCGGTTTCGCACAGCTCGAATACACCACTCTCAAGGACAAACTGACCATGGTGCTCGCCGGCTCGCTCAACAACACCACCTACTGGCGTGTCGACCGTCTCTATTACGACAAAGAGCACGGCACTTCCGAGAAGCCCAACTTCGTGGCCGGCTCGGTAAAAGGCGGTGCAAACTACAACATCGACAAGCACAACAACGTCTACTTCAACGGCGGCTACCTCACCCGCGCCCCCTTCTTCGCAAAGGGTGTATTTGCCGCACAGGCCACCTCAAACGCCATCAACCCCAATCCCGTCAACGAGAAATGCGGCTCGATAGAACTCGGTTATGAGTTCCACTCACCGGTGTTCACCGCCACATTCAACGCCTATTACACCAAGTGGATGGACAAGACAACCACCCGCTCGTCGACTATGAACGACGGACAGCGCTACTACCTCAACATGTCAGGTGTGGACGCCCGCCACATGGGTCTGGAATTCAACCTCAAATACCGCCCGACACAATGGCTCGACATCGACGCCATGCTCTCGCTCGGCGACTGGAACTGGGACTCTAACGCCAAAGGATATTACTACAACGAGCTCGGACAGCCTCTTGCCAACACTTCCGGCAAATTGGCGTCAGGAGTGCTCGCCGAAGACCACGCATGGTCAATACTCAACCAGAAAGGACGCAAAGTCGGCGGCTCGGCTCAGACCACCGGCGCCATCGGCCTGACCGTCAAGCCGTTCAAGGGCATGCGCATCGGTGCCGACTGGACATTCTCGGCACGCAACTACTCCGACTACACCGTGTCAGACAACGACCTCATTCCCTTCAGGGAAGTCAACGTGGCCGACCCGTGGCAAATTCCCTGGGGCAACCAGTTAGACATGTCGGCAAGCTACAAGTTTGACATGGCCGGCTTCGAAGCCACTATCTTCGGTAATGTCAACAACCTTTTCAACTACAACTATGTGGTTGACGCCTACACCGCATCGGGCAGCCGCGGCACCTGGGACAACGCCTACCGCGTGTTCTACTCGTTCGGCCGCACTTATTCTCTCCGTCTTAAAATCGCGTTCTAATCACTCAATACAATAATACAATATGAACACTATAATAAAAAACGGTTTTCTCGCTCTCGGCGCCGTGGCTCTGCTTGCCGGTTGCGAAGAAAATGACTGGAACGACAAGCTCGACGGCTTTGAAGTGCCTCAGCCGGGCACAAAAGTAGAGTCGTTGAACTACACACTCACTCCGGCCGACTATACCAAAATATCAGGCAACGCGCCCTACACCTCAATCGGCACTGACGAGCAGCGGACATTGATCGGCGCCACCGGTTCATTCTCGACCGAAGCCGAGGCGCTTGAATATATTCCCGCGTTCCTGCGCGACTCGACCAACAACTTCTTCGCGCTCTCCAACGGCTCGGCTGTCAAAGTGACCTACAACGTTGCGACCAACCGCACTCCGGCAGTGCTCGCCATCAACAAGGGCGTAGAGCTTCTGACTCTCTCTGAGGACGACTACATGACCGCCTGGGGCAGCGATGACAACTACATCAATGCTTTCGCTCCGGCGACTCCGGCATCCGCACGCACTCTCAGCGGCATACTCAAAGGGGAATTCCCCGATGCCGAAGCCGGACAATATGCAGTAGTGACCTATAACGAGGCCTCGGAAAATCCGATTTTCGGCGAAATAGGCGGTGGCGACGAACCGGTGTTCGAACCCACATCAGTTCTCGGCACGGCAGCAGAAGGAGCCGATGTCCAGGTCAAAGGCTACATCACGGCTGTCAATAACCGCGGCTTCATCCTGACCGACAATTCAGGCTCGATACTCTGCTATCAGGCTTCGGGATTTGATGTAAACTCGGTTGCCGTCGGCAATCAGATTACACTTGACGGAACAGTGGCAAGCTACGGAAAAGGCCTGCAGATAGCCATTACCGACGACAGCTATACAATCGACGGCACAGGCACCTACACCTATCCCGCACCCACAGTCTACACCGGCGCGATGCTTGACGAGGCCGTGACACGCACCACCAACGAGCTCGCACAATACGTGCAGATCACCGGCAAGGCTTCCGTATCAGGCAACTACTACAACTTCATCGTCGACGGTGCCGCCACCGCCCAGGGCAGCGGCTATCAGGTGCCCCAATTTATCCGCGACCAGATCACAACCGACGAAACTTACGTGATTAAAGGATACTTTGCATCTGTCTCTTCAGGCAAATTCTTCAACATCGTCATCACATCGGTAGAGAGCGCAGCAAAAGCATCCGCACCCGCAAGCCGCGGAGCCGTCAACGATGTCACCACTACAGTGAAAAACGCCATCATGGTGTTTGACGGTTCGGCTTGGGCTTTTGCAAGCGGTGTCGAAGTGCTTCAGCCCGCCGACTACAAGGCTATGGGACAAAGCTACAACAACCTCTCCGGCACTCTCCCCGCCGAGCTCCTTCCCATCTACCTCAAGACGACGCATCCATACGCCGCGGCTGAAGATGAGGTCATCGTGGCCTACAACTACAACAACGGCACGACGTCATCATATCAGGCTGCACAATATATCTACAACGGCTCGGAATGGACGGTCAACGCCGGCGAGACAACGTCGCAGTTTGTCAAGCGCAACGGTTTCTGGATTTACGACCCGTCGGTTGTCATCACTCTTCCCGAAAGCCGCTCAGAGCCTTCGATAACATACTATACAGCAGCTGTCAACTGGGTATTTGAGAACATATCCAAACCTATGGGCGGCGTATCGTTAAAAGATGGCCCGTATATGGACGTGAAATACGGCAACTCTGAATTCTATTCGGGCACTTCATTCTACTATTGCAACGTCGACATTCGCGGCGCCAACGCAAAGAGCAAGTTCCCCGAACTTTACGACCAATACACCGACGATGAAGTGACCGAGATGATGAAAAAGCGTTTCTGCCTCGAGACAATGCCCGCCGTGCTTGCCCAAATTCATCCCGACGCGGTTCCCGTCGACGGCATGGAAGTGACCTACACCATCAACTTCACCGCCTACACCGGCGCTCGTTCGGTTGAGACGGTAGTCTACACCGTCACCGGCAAAGGTCAGTTCAAATACAAGAGCTGCACATGGTATGCCAACGGCGAGGACGCCGAATGGTAATCCGTCAGTATAATTATCCGAAATAATCCGGCCGGGGAAGTTCCATCAACAGAAACTTCCCCGGCCTCTTTTTCACGGAGCAGTGAAATTGCACGGAGCCTTCTATTTCCCCGCACGGTCAGACTCCAGCGAGCGGCTGGTGGTGACGAGCCATACGCCTGAAAATATCAGAACCACGGCAATCCCCTTAGGCAGAGTGAAGCTGTCGATGCCGAGCGTAATGCCTACGGCTGTCGCGACTACCGGCTGCAGATAATTGTAGATGCCGACCACTGTGGGGCGGAGCAGCTTCTGTCCGGTCATCACACAGATATATGCCAGATATGTGGCAAACAACACTACTGCCGCGATGCCGCCCCATTCCACCGCGCTTATGGCGCTCCAGTCAGTGGCGGTCACTACGGGAACGCTCACCGGCAGCGACAGCACCGACGCCGCCAGAAACATCCACTTCATCAGCGTAACCAGCGAATACCGGCGTATGAAATTGCGGTAAAGCGTAAGATAGAGAGCAAAACAGAGCTGCGCCGTCAGCACAATGATGTCGCCAAGCAAAGGATTTGACGCGCCGGCGCTCTGTGACGGGCTGCCGAGCATGAGTATCAGCGCTCCTGACGCTCCGATGGCTATGCCGCCCGCTTTCTTCAGACTGATAGGCTCGCGCAATATGAGCCACGCAAGCAGCATCACCCACATCGGCATTGTAGTGGTGACAAGGCTCGCCTCGCTCGGAGTGGTCATGCTCACGCCTAATATGAAGCATCCCTGATTGAGCAGTATGCCGAGCATGCCGGCGCCGCACAACAGCAGCTTGTCGCGCACGGGCACATGCTCGTGTGGCAGAAACAATGATGTGATCCAGAACAAAACAGCCGCTCCGGCCATGCGGAAATCAACGAGGAGCATCGGTGCCACCACTCCCGATGCAAGCACTAATTTCACTATCGGAGACATCAGTCCCCATGTCAGGTTGGCACCGAACATGGCCAGGTGCCCTTTCAAATTTAAATCGTTCATATCGTTTTCAAAAATTCCCGCAAAATTACTAAATTTGTGTGTAATGAGACACCCTCTAAAATAAATTTTACGTCACTTATGATATCCGTTATAATACCGCTGTATAACAAAGGGACTCTCGTCGAGCGGGCTCTCGGCTCGATTGCATTGCAGAATTTCCGCGACTGCGAGGTGATTGTAGTCGACGACGGTTCGACTGACGGCTGCGCCGATGTGGTGCGCCGCTATGCCTCAACGCATCAGCTCGCGCCGATACGCATAGTCCGACAGGAGAACGCCGGCGTCGGCGCCGCGCGCAACCGCGGCATCGGGCTTGCGCAAGGTGAATATGTCACATTTCTTGATGCCGACGACGAGTGGAAGCCGGGACATCTTGACACTCTCGACGACCTTGCTCGCCGATATTCCGCATGCTCGGTGTTCGCCACAAACTATGAAAACCGCATGCCTGACGGACGCATAACACCCAATCACCTGCGACACCTTCCGTTTGACGGTGCAACCGGTGTCATCGACAATTACTTTGTGATGGCTGCGGAATCAAATCCGCCTCTGTGGACATCGGCCGTGATGGTGCGCCGCGATGCTCTGCTCGAGGCCGGATGCTTTCCTGTGGGGATAAAATCGGGCGAGGATCTGCTCACGTGGGCACGCCTTGCGTCGCGGTCGGATATCGCGTATGCCACGGAGCCGTCGGCGGTCTATCATCGCGGCTTCAGCAACCCGCGTCCCCCCGAACGCAACGATGAGGTGGGCCGTCAGCTCGAACTCCTCTACCGCGAAAACAAGGGCGTGGCCGGCCTCCGGAAATACCTCGCGCTGTGGTACAATATGCGCATGAGCCGCTGTCTGGCTCACCGAATGTATGGCAGCGCGTGGAAGGCTCTTTGCCGCTCCCTGCGCTATCGCCCTACAATCCGCATCGCCAAACCGCTGGTGAAATTCACTCTGTTCGGTCTCCGGTCAAAGCAATAATAACCGTCAGTCTTTATGCCGCGTGTAATACATGGCGAAAAGCAGCACAACGGCATATCCGGCCATCGGCACGAGAAATGACAGCGACATGCCGGCACGGTCGGCGATGTAGCCCATCGTGAGCGTGCCTATCGCGCCTCCGATCGGACTCATCATCAGGAACGATGACCCCAGTTTCGTCAGACCGCCCAGCCCGCTGAGCGAAAGGGCGAAGATGGTCGGAAACATGATTGACTCAAACAGATAGCAGGCACAAAGCGCCACAATAGCCACCATCCCTCCGGCAAGTGTAACGACAAGCGTGCACGCCACCGTGCATGCCGCGCATATCAGCAGCACCTTCTCCGCGCGCACCCGGCTCATCACGCGGCTGCCGATAAGCCGGCCGGCAAAAAATAGCCCCAGGCCGCATATCGAAAGCATCTTTGACGCTGTTGACGCGGCGATGTTTCCGTCGTCGGTCACAAAATTGATAAAGAAACTATTGATGGCGATTTCCGAAATCTCGTAGCAGAATATCGCGGCCAGACCGAATACGAATGTCCGTCGTTTCCACAGACTTTTCACCATGTGGCGGTCGGCAGAGGGCGCGACACTGTCATCACTTTTTATTTCAGGCAGCTTTACACGCGTGAACACCAGCGCGGCAACAAGCACGACAACACCGAGTATGCCGTAGGGGAGCGCCAGATGTTCGCCTGCGCCGCCATCCTCGCCGCCAAACAGTATCTGGCCGAAAATCAGCGGCCCGAAAATGCAGCCCATGCCGTTGAGCGACTGAGCCAGATTGAGACGGCTCGCGCTTGTGCGCGGGTCACCGAGGCCGGCTGCGTAAGGATTGGCGGCCGTCTCAAGAAATGCAAGTCCGCATCCGAGCACGAACAACGCTGTCAGAAACAGCCCGAACGAGCCGCACCATTCTCCCGGAATAAACATGAATGCCCCGGCGGCGAAAAGCATGAGCCCGAGCACAACTCCGCTGCGGTAGCCCTTGCGCATTATAAACAGTCCGGCCGGCAGCGCCATAAGAAAATAAGCCGAATATACCGCCACCTGTATCAGCGCCGACTCTGTTTTAGACAGCGACATTACATCTTGAAAATGCTTGTTGAGCACATCAAGTATGGAGCGTGAGAAACCCCACAGGAAAAACAACGATGCAATCAATATGAACGGCACGATATACCGTCGGTCAATAAGCTTTGCGCTCTTCGTCACTTTCTCTGCCATACTGTTATTTCTCACTGTTGATTAATTTTTCGATATCAGAGGCCGCCGAGCGGAATGGCCCGCTGGCCTGAAGCTTGATTGTGCACATGGCAGCCGCGAAACGTCCGGCTTCGGCATAGTCCGCACCTTTGTCGCGCATGTAAAGGTAACCCGCCATGTAAGTGTCGCCGCAGCCTGTGGCATCGACGATGTCGGTTGGCGCGTAGGCCGGTATATCGTATGCCTTGCCGCCGGCGAGTATCACCGAACCCATGCTGCCGAGCGTCAGCACCACCTCTCCGACACCCCAGCCGGCAAGAATTTCCGCGCCGCGCAACGGGTCGGAGGCACCCGTCAGCACGGCCGCCTCATGCTCGTTGACCTTGAGAATGTCGATATATTTCAGCGCTTCGAGTTTGTCGGTCCAGTCGACGGGATACACCTTCTCGCCGCGTACTTCGCGGAGATAGCCCTGCGCGTCGACCGAGACAATCCCCTTTCCGCTCAGCATCTTTATTATGTCGAGCGAAAAATCATCGGCAAGAAGGCTTCCCAGATGATAATAACGCGCCTCGACGCCTGTCAGGCCTTTCACGGTAAACGGATCGGCCTTGGCAAGCACGCGCTGAGTGCGGTTGTCCTGGTTCTCGCCGTAGCAGTTCTCGAAATAAACCGAGTGGCGGCTCGGCAGCACACTCACATCAACCCCGAGCGCCCTGATGTCATCGACCGCTTTCATCTCGCTTTCGGCAAGAGAGGTCACAAGCAGAAAACTGTCGGCATGCAGGCTGCTCATGGCGTGAGCGAAGTAAAACGCCGTGCCCCCCGGAGCATGCACCGTCATGCGCGGAGTGACAATCTTGTCGAGCGTGATATGCCCGATACAGCAAATATTTGTTCGTTTCATTATTTCTTAATGTGGATATTGTGAATACAGCGTCATAGCCCCGACGGCACCATATATGATACATCATGCAGGCATTGCCTGTGAATTATGTGCGGCCGCACCGAGTGCTATGCATTGCGTTTCAGTCAGTTTTATGTCGATTTGCGATGCAAAAATAGTGAAAAAGGTTGATATAATATAATTTTGAATTTAGACTTGTCTGCCGGCTTAATACGGAAAAAGATTTTTCACAACCCAACGCACTAATTTTCAAACACATATCGACCACATTTAAATTTCACCTCAAAAAAACACAAAATATTTTTACAAAAAAATTTGCAAAATATAAAAATCATGCTTAACTTTGCAGCGCTTTTGAAACGCAATCGGGGTGTAGCTCAGTTGGTTAGAGTACGCGTCTGGGGGGCGTGAGGTCGCTAGTTCGAGTCTAGTCACCCCGACAAATAATCAAAAGCACAAAAGAGACCGGAAGGATAATCCCTCCGGTCTTTTGTTATATCCCCCCCCTACATTCAGAACCCGACAAGCAACACAAGCACGCAGCCCCGAGATGACGGGCGGCAGCAGGGACGGGGGCGTCTCGCCCCCGTTGACACCACAGCAAGCCGGAGGCTCGAGCCCGTAATTCACGAAATCCCGAGTACGCGGAGCAGACGGAGACCAAGACTCATCTCTAACACAAGTCCCAAAAGGACTCAAGCCTGAATTGAAGTTCATACTACTGCCTCCGTTTAGCATTGCTGTGAAGGTGTTGCAGAACTCAAAGGGTAAGCATCGGTGACGCTGCTTTTACCTCTGGGACTCTCTGCCGTTCATCCGTGTTCTTTTTCGCCGTTGCTATATAAGGATTTTTATGACCGCTCCCTCACTTACCGCTTGGATAGCAGTCCACGAGCCGAGACAATGATATGCCACCTTCCTGAGTTGTCGGCATATCACAGACTCGCCTCCCGGGACCGGGCAGTGCCATTTTATAATGAGAGATGCAATATGGGATATGATCTTCCGGCATCATCAGTTTCGTCCCTGCTCGTTACTCTGAATCCCTTAGCCTGATAAAAGGCAAGAGCCAAAGGATTCTGTTCATTGACATCCACCTTTTTCGCTCCTCTTTGTTTTGCAAATTCCAACAGCATTGATCCATATCCGTGTCCACGATTAACACTGTCTATAAACAGCATTTCAATCTTATCTTCCTGTAATCCTATAAACCCTACGAGAAAGTCATTCTCCGCAACAGCATATAAATCGACATTGGGGAAATAATCAGGTATCAATGCTTCTTTTATCTCAGATATCGAGGTTTCATCTAAAAACTTATGTGTGACTCTTACTGAACGCTCCCAGATTCCGATTAGCGTTTCATAATCATTTTTATTACATTTTATAATCTTCTTCATGCTGCAAAATTAGGGGTCAGATGCAAAACCCGGTTGAATTGTTAAAAATTACGGGTCAGTTGAAATG
>CAMWIJ010000051.1 GCA_947174275.1 uncultured Muribaculaceae bacterium | reverse complement strand
CCCGACGAAGACCGCGACTTCTATCTCGAACGCCGCTATCCCGCATTCGGTAACCTCTGCCCCCGCGACATCGCATCGCGTGCCGCCAAGGAACGTTGCGACGCAGGCTACGGCGTAGGTACGGGCAACGCCGTATACCTCGACTTCAAATATGCCATCGAACGTCTCGGTGCCGATGTAGTGCGTGACCGCTACGGCAACCTCTTTGACATGTACCAGATGATTTCTGATGACAACCCCTACGAAACCCCCATGCAGATATTCCCCGCCAGCCACTACACAATGGGCGGTATCTGGGTCGACTACGAGCTGCAGACCTCTATCAAGGGCCTTTTCGCTATCGGCGAATGCAACTTCTCTGACCACGGTGCAAACCGTCTCGGCGCATCGGCGCTCATGCAGGGTCTTGCCGACGGTTACTTCGTGCTTCCCTACACCCTTCAGAATTATCTCAGCGACCAGATCAAAGTGCCCCACTTCAAGACCAACACCCCTGAGTTCGCTCAGGCTGAGGCTGACGTCAAGGCACGCATCGAGAAGCTGATGAACATCAAGGGAACGAAGTCGCCCGACGAAATTCACAAACGTCTCGGTCACGTGATGTGGAACCTCGTAGGCATGGGCCGCACGCTCCAGAGCCTTGTGAAAGCCACTAAGGAAATCGAAGAAGTGCGCAAGGAATTCTACACCGACCTCCGCGTGGTAGGTTCGGCCGACGACCTCAACACCGAGCTTGAAAAAGCTCTCCGTCTTGAAGACTTCCTCGTGATGGCCAAGATGATGGCAATCGACGCCCTCAACCGCAACGAGTCGTGTGGCGCACACTTCCGCGAGGAATATCAGACTGCCGACGGCGAGGCTGCCCGTAACGATAAGGACTATATGTATGTGAGCTGCTGGAAATATACCGGCGACACCGAGAAGCCCATCCTTCTCAAAGAGCCCCTCAAATATGAGGCCATCCAGGTTCAGACACGTAACTATAAATCATAATCGAAACGTCAAACTTATAAGATATTACAACAATGGAACATACAATTTCGGTAAACTTGAAGATTTGGCGTCAGCGCGGTCCCAAGGAAAAAGGCCGTTTCGTCAACTATCAGGTCGACAATGTGTCAACCGGCAGCTCATTCCTCGAAATGCTCGACATGCTCAACCAGCAGCTCGTGGAGAAAGGTGAGGAACCGGTAGTGTTTGATAACGACTGCCGCGAAGGCATCTGCGGTATGTGCTCGCTCTATATCAACGGTCACCCCCACGGACCCGTGCAGGGCATCACTACCTGCCAGCTCCACATGCGCAAATTCAACGATGGCGACACCATCACCATCGAGCCGTGGCGTTCGGCTGCATTCCCTGTAATCCGCGACCTCACAGTCGACCGCAACGCGTTCGACAAAATACAGCAGGCCGGCGGTTACGTATCGTTCAACTGCGGCGGTGCTCCCGATGCCAATGCCACTCCCATCTCAAAAGAGGTTGCCGACGTGGCTATGGACTCTGCTACCTGCATCGGCTGTGGCGCTTGCGTAGCTGCCTGCAAGAACGGTTCAGCAATGCTCTTCGTGTCAGCCAAGGTAAGCCAGTTCGCACTTCTTCCCCAGGGTCAGGTGGAACGCGCACGTCGCGCCCGCGCCATGGTCAAGATGATGGATGAGCTCGGTTTCGGTAACTGTACCAACACCGGCGCATGTGCGGCAGAATGCCCCAAGAGCATTCCGTTGAGCAACATCGCCCGCCTCAACCGCGAATTTATCAAAGCGAAGTTCAAAGACTAAGCAAAAGCTTATTCAATAAAAAAGGGAGCCGTCAGGCTCCCTTTTTTATTGAATAAATCAGGAAATAACAACACTAAAGTCACTAAGGACACTAAAGTTATCAATGTCACTAACGACCTTAACAACCTTAAAGCCTTGATATTGACAAACAGTCAATTATGAATTATGAATTATGAATTAAAAACTGCCGACGGTCACCGTTGTGACGAGCGTCGTCGTGCAGCCCAGCGAAGATTTGAAGCTGCAGAGTCCGTGATTGGCAACGCCGTCGGTTGAAGATGTGCCGATATTGACAACATTGAAGCCAAGCGAATGGTAGTGGCCGAAAAGATGATATGGAAGCATGTTCATCGGACGCATCTGCTCGAAGCCCGGAGCATCGCCCCAATAGACTACATGCGCAATGCCCGGCGCAATGCGATAGACGATGGCAGCGGCCACATCAACGCCCTCATGACTCATGACGAATGAGTCGATATCGATTACAGCTGCCGTAGCCTCTACCTGTGCAAGCGACATTGCGAGGTAGTAGCCTTTGGAGGTGCGGTTGGCGCGGATAACGGCGTAAGCACGGGCTATATCGACTTGCGCGAAAGTAAATCCCGCCCGCAGGGCGCGGCGATAATTCTTGCGCGCGTTGTGCCTGAGGTGTTTTTCAAAGTCGGGAAACAGTGAAAGGTCATAGTGGAAATTGAAGTCGGCAGTGACGTGCGAAGCCATGTTCATGGCCGTGCCGGCAATCTGCGAAATCATCGAAGGCGCGATAAACGATGGCGGAAACACAAGGCGTAGCGGGGCAGGGGAGAGATATTCCGTGACCTTACGTAGAAAGCTCTCCACGGTGGCGATGCTCGGGTCGTTTCGCCAGGAGATTGCGGCCATAGGCGCAGAGAACGGCGAGCGCCATGCGCCGTCGCGCAGTCCGGCAATGAGACCCATCACCGGTGAGCCGGAAGCGTCACAGCCGACAAGACATTCCACACGCTCTGCGTTGCCGCTATTGAGCATGTTGAATGCCGCTGAGCCAAAGGCTGTAGACGGCTTCTGAAAGAAGCGGTCGTAGTCATCGGGAGTTACGGAAACCAGATTTTCTGTCATGAGTGTCGGGGCGTGTCTGTAGCCGGATTTTTATATCAGCGAAATTTCGCCGAAAAAAATTGTAATAGAGGTTAATATTTTTTTGTAATATTAACGTGTCAAAGTTAATAAAAACCTTTAATAGATGAAAAAAAAGTGCTAACTTTGTACGAATTTTAGAAGTAAAAGAAAAATATAAGAACCATTTTATGAACGTAATTAAGAAAACCATCGCACTGCCCGATGGTCGCGAGATTACCATTGAAACCGGCAAGCTTGCCAAGCAGGCCGACGGAGCCGTTGAGCTCCGCCTCGGAGGCACGATGCTTCTCGCCACTGTTGTTACCGCAAAAGAAGCGGGCGAAGGGGTCGATTTCATGCCCCTGCAAGTAGAGTACAAAGAGAAATTCTCATCGGCAGGACGTTTTCCCGGCGGTTTCCTCAAGCGCGAAGGCCGTGCTTCTGACTACGAAATCCTTACCTCCCGTCTGGTTGACCGTGTGCTCCGTCCCCTCTTCCCCGACAATTACCATGCCGACACATTTGTAAACATCACAATGTATTCATCTGACGGCGT
Organism: uncultured Muribaculaceae bacterium; assembly: GCA_947174275.1. Classification (GTDB taxonomy): domain Bacteria; phylum Bacteroidota; class Bacteroidia; order Bacteroidales; family Muribaculaceae; genus JAGBWK01. The sequence goes on along the minus strand of CAMWIJ010000051.1, from coordinate 16,771 downwards.
TGACATGCCCGACGCGCTTGCCGGACTGGCAGCCTCGGCCGCTCTCGCTGTCTCTGACATACCTTTCAACGGACCTATCTCTGAAGTGCGTGTGGCCCGTGTCAACGGCGAGTTTGTCATCGACCCCACATTCGAGCAGCTTGAAAATGCCGACATGGAGCTGATGGTAGGCGCCACCTACGACAATATCATGATGGTGGAAGGCGAAATGAACGAAGTGTCGGAAGCCGACCTTCTCGCCGCTCTCAAAGCCGCTCACGACGCCATCAAGGAGCAGTGCAAGGCTCAGATGGAGCTCGCTGAGGAAGTAGGCTCTCTCGTAAAGCGCGAATACTGCCACGAAAACAATGACGAGGAACTCCGCAAGGATGTCCGCGAAAAATGCTACGACAAGGCTTACGCTATCGCCAAGACCGGCTCGGCAGACAAGCACTGGCGCGCCGACTCTTTCGCCGCCATCTGCGACGAATATATCGAATCGCTCCCCGAAGAAGAGCGCGACGAAAAAGCTCCCCTGGTGAAACGTTACTATCACGACGTCGAGAAAGAGGCAATGCGCCGCTGCGTGCTCGACGAGGGCATCCGTCTCGACGGCCGCAAGACCACCGAGATCCGTCCTATCTGGTGCGAGACCGACTATCTGCAGTCGCCCCACGGTTCAGCTGTGTTCACCCGCGGCGAGACCCAGGCGCTTGCAACTGTCACCCTCGGCACCAAGCTCGACGAGAAAATACTCGACGACGTGCTCAATACAGGCCGTGAGCGTTTCCTCCTCCACTACAACTTCCCCCCCTTCTCCACCGGCGAGGCTCGTCCCACCCGCGGCGTAGGCCGTCGTGAGGTCGGACACGGCAACCTTGCCCACCGTGCGCTCAAGCGTATGTTCCCCGATGACTTCCCCTACGTATGCCGCATCGTCAGCGATATCCTCGAGTCAAACGGCTCGTCGTCGATGGCTACCGTATGCGCCGGCACGCTCTCGCTGCTCGACGCAGGTGTCAAGATGAAACGCCCCGTTGCAGGTATCGCCATGGGTCTTATCTCCGACGGTGAGAAATACGCCATACTCAGCGATATCCTCGGCGACGAGGATCACCTCGGCGACATGGACTTCAAAGTGACAGGCACACGCGACGGTATCACCGCCACGCAGATGGATATCAAGTGCGACGGCCTCTCTTACGAGATACTCGAACGCGCCCTCAACCAGGCTCGTGACGGCCGTCTCCACATACTCGACATCATCGAGGAGACAATACCCCAGCCCCGTGCCGACTACAAGCCCAATGTGCCCCGCATCGTCACAATGCTCATACCCAAAGATCTTATCGGTGCTGTCATCGGCCCGGGCGGAAAGATTATCCAGGGCATTCAGGAGGCTTCAGGCGCAACTGTATCGATCGACGAAATCGACGAAGGCGGCTTCATCGAGGTTGCTGCGACCAACAAGGAGTCGATGGACAAGGCTATCGAGATGATCAACGCCATCGTGGAGCTCCCCGAAGAAGGCAAGGTCTACACCGGCACCGTACGCTCGATTATGGAATTCGGCGCATTCGTGCAGTTCATGCCCAACCGCGACGGTCTGCTCCATATCTCGGAAATCTCATGGGATCGTCTGGCCGACATGGAGGCTTCAGGTCTCAAGGAAGGCGACGTCGTAGAGGTGAAACTTATCGAAATCGACAAGAAAACCGGCAAATACCGTCTGTCGATGCGTGCGCTTCAGCCCAAGCCCGAAGGCTACGTAGAGCCTGAACGCGCTCCCCGTGGCGACCGTGGCCCGCGTCGTGACCGCGGCAATGACCGTGCACCACGCCGCGACCGTGGCGATCGCGGTCCCCGCAAGTAATTGACAAAACTACTTATATACTATAAAAAGGCAGTCCTTAACCGGGATTGCCTTTTTGATTATCAGCCGCAGGTAATACTCTCTCATAATATGGTGGTATATTAGCCGTATCCGAAAAATTTCAGAAAATAATAGTCACGTTGCCGGGCTTATTGTTATCTTTGCCGTAGAAGAATAACTAATCCAGATAATTATGATAGATTTTTCGTATTGTTCGCCTACGCGATATATATTCGGACGAGGCGTTGAATCGCAGGTCGGAGAACTTACCGCCGCGATGGGAGTGAAGAAAGTGCTTGTTGTGTCGGGTCACGGTTCGGCGCGCCGCTCGGGGCTTCTTGACCGTGTGCTCGTGTCGATATGTGCTGCCGGAGTGCAGACGCTGGAACTTACGGGCATCGACCCCAATCCCACTGACGACCGCGTTTACGAAGGTATAGAGATATGCCGTCGGGAAGGGGTTGACGGTGTGGTGGCGGTAGGTGGCGGAAGCGCTATCGACACGGCCAAGGCTATAGCCGGAGGTGTGCTCTACGATGGCGATTTCTGGGATTTTTACGAAGGGAAAGCCGTGATGGAGCGGGCGCTTCCGATAGGAGTGGTGCTCACTATTCCTGCTGCCGGAAGCGAGGGTTCGGGCAACTCTGTCATCACCCGAAAGAGCGATATGAAAAAGATATCGCTGCGCACCGACATGGCGCTGCGCCCCAAGTTCGCAATACTCAATCCGGAGCTGACATTCACGTTGCCGCCGTTTCAGGTGGCAAGCGGCATTGCCGACATGATGGCGCATATCATGGAACGTTATTTCAGCCCTACCGACGACTGCACTACCACCGACCGTGTGGCCGAGGGATTGCTCAAAGCGATTATAGAGGAGGCTACGCGCACTATGGCTGCTCCTGACGACTATCAGCCGCGTGCCAATATCATGTGGGCCGGAACGCTGGCGCATAACGGTGTGTGCGGCTGCGGCCGTGTGGAGGATTGGGTGAGCCATTTCATGGAGCACGAGATTTCTGCTGTCTACGGCGTCACGCATGGAGCCGGACTTGCCGTGGTATTCCCCGCGTGGATGACTTTCATGGCTCAGCATAAACCGGAGCGCGTGGCTCAGTTCGCGCGGCGAGTGTTTGATGTGAAAGAGAGCGACGACCGCGCCGCTGCCTTCGAGGGTATAAGCTGTCTGAGGGCATTCTACGGCTCGATAGGGCTGCCTGTAAGTTTCGGGGAACTGGGGATAGAGAATCCCGATATCGACCTGCTCGTGAAGCGCCTGCACGCCAACAAGGGCGAGGTGATAGGCGGTTACTACCGCCTGACTCAGGCCGACACTTATGAAATCTATAAGATAATGAACCTTTAGGCGGTAGGGTCATTAAGGTCATTAGGGTCATTAAGGACTTTAATGAATTTAAGGTCAGACATGTCGGACCAGTCGGACGGGTCGGACATGTCGGACCTTGCGGGAGGAATTGCTGATTGCAGTCATAATTATGAATTATGCATTATTAATTATGAATTGGTTCGGAGTTACCATCCGCCGGAGGCACCACCGCCACCGGTAGAGCCTCCGCCGAAGCTGCCCCCGCCGAAACCTCCGCCTCCGCCGAAGCCGCCTCCGCGTCCTATTCCTCCCATAGGGATTATGACCGGAGGCGCTACTACTTTGGCTATTTCATAACGCACGCGGCGACGCTTGTTGCAGTTCTTGCAGAAGTAGGTTTTTTCGCCGATACCCTTGGATGATGTCGTGGGCTGCATGAGCACGGTGTTGGCCTCCTCGACCTCTGCGCGGGCTCCGCACACAGGGCAAATCTTATAGGGGACATTATGGTTGACGTAGGGCAGAATACGGTTTGTGCCGCATTCGTCGCAGTGCCACACGTCGTAGTCTACCGAACCGATATTCTCCTCGCGGTCCTGGGCCGGAGTGAGATAGTCATTGTCGTGCACCTCGTCGATAAGACGCATGGCATGGTTGCAGTTGGGGCATAGCGAGCGTGCGCGGCGAGCGTGGCGCATAAGAAGCATTAGCAGCAGATAGCTGAGCACCGGAATGCCGAGAAATCCGACTGTGATTACAAGAAACGGCAGCTTGAGGCGGCGCAGCCTGTCGTAGCGCTCGTGCCGCTCGAGGCCGCGGGTGCGTGCGCTTGTCACGATAGCCCATATCGCCATTGCCACGAAGAGTATGATGCCGAGAGTGAGGTAAGTGCTGAAGAAATTGTCTTTTTTGCCTGCGCCGGCATTGTTGGCATATCGGGATACAAGGTCGTCGGCATTGGCCGGGTCGGTCAGAACGGCGCTCACAGCCTGCGCCGTATTGACAACGGCGGCATCGACATCGCCCTGACGCATGGCCGGAGCTATGATGTCGCGTATGATGCGCCCGCAGCGTGCGTCGGTAAGCGCTATTTCGGTGCCGCGTCCGGTGCGCAGCACCGCCTTGCGGTCGTTGACCGAGATGACAACCAGCAATCCGTTGTCGGTATCTTTCTTGCCTATGCCCCATGCGTCGAAAAGGTCGGTGGCATAATCGTCGATATTGTTGTCGCCGATGTCGCTCACCACCACCATGACCGGCTCGGCCGTCGATGACCGCCATGTGGCTCTTAACACGGAGTCGGCACGCGCTATCGCTCCCTGCGACAGATATCCGTCAGGGTCGGAGACAAAGCGGGTGGAGTCGGCGAGGTGCACGTTAGGCACTTCATTGACGTCGCGGCCAAAAGCTGTTGCCACACTCAGGAAAGCTACAAGTGTAAAAAGTATGCTGCGCATTAGTTATATGATTTATACATCTTATAGAAGTTATAAGATGAAAATGAGTTATTATAGTAACAAAAACAGACGGGCAAAAGAAAAATCCCGTTCCCAAATAATTGTGAATTATGCATTGTCACACTGCCGGGAGCGACATGCCGTTGAGCTTGCGGTACAGGTCAAGCGCATAGACATCGGTCATGGCCGAAACATGGTCAAGCACAGCCTGCACCTTTCCGAAGAGGTCGGGCGCGTTGACATCATACTGGCGCGGTACTTTCGACAGCAGCAGACGCGAGTAATTGAGCTCGGGATTGCACACGGCGTGTATGAGTTTCTCGAGCAGGAAAGTCACAATCTTGTTACCCGCAAGCTCGATGTCTACAACATCGGGCGCACAATATATGCGTTGCCACGACATCTCGGTGCATGCCTTGTAGGCAGCGCCCTCTATAGTGTCGACATGCGAAAGCAGCGAGCCCTGGAATGTGCCGTCGAGAATACTGCTTTCATTGTCGAGAAACGCGCTGCGGCAGCAGTTGACGAGAGCGCCTATCGCACATGACCGCAGGTAGGCTATTTTCTCGTTGGGATCGTCGACATGGCTCATGCGCTCTGTAATGGATGCCCGGCGCTCGTCGCTGAAAAATGCCAGAAGCAGTGATATAACGGTGTCGGTCGATAATATCTTGAGTTTGTGGGCGTCCTCTATATCCATTATCTCATAGCATATATCATCGGCCGCCTCCACGATATATACGAGGGGATGGCGGGCAAAGCGGAGCGACTCACCGTCCGACGGCAGCCGCAATATCCCCAGATGGTCGGCGATGCGTTCGAAGCAGTCGCGCTCCGATGTGAAGAAACCGAATTTCCCTTTTCCGCCCGCGAGTGTCGAGTCGTAGGGATATTTCACTATAGAGGCCAGAGTGGAGTAGGTCATTGCGAAGCCGCCGGGACGACGCCCGCGGAACTGATGTGTGAGCACACGCAGTGAGTTGGCGTTGCCTTCGAAGTTGATGAGGTCGCTCCACTGCTGTGCCGACAGCCTGCTGCGCAGCTCACGTCCGGCACCCTCTGAAAAGAATGTGGCTATCGCTTTCTCGCCCGAGTGACCGAACGGCGGATTGCCCAGGTCATGGGCGAGGCATCCGGCCGCTACGATTTCGCCTATTGCGTCGAATGTCTCGACGGGCACTTCGGGATGGCGCGAGCGCAGTCCGGCAGCGATGTCGTTGGCAAGAGAGCGTCCCACGCATGCAACTTCGATGGAGTGGGTGAGACGGTTGTGCACGAAGATGCTGCCCGGCAGCGGAAACACCTGTGTCTTATTCTGCAGGCGGCGGAACGGCGATGAGAACACCAGACGGTCATAGTCGCGCTGGAAGTCGGAGCGCGAGCCACGGCGCTCGTCGTGGAAATGCTCGAGTCCGAGGCGCATGTCTGACACAAGCCGCTCCCAGTTCATGGTCTGCGGCGATGCCGTCTTATTGGTGCTGTCAGGGGTTGATGGTGTCATCGTCGTAGGTCTGATAGAGTAAGTCGTTGTAGGGGAAGCGCTGCAGGTGTATCTCCTTTGCCATGGCATAGAGTCTCTGTTTGAGAGCGTCGATGTTGAGTCCTTTTTTTGCGGAAATAAACACGGCGTTGTCATGCATGCGGGCCATCCATGTCGCTTCAAGCTCGTCGAGCGGAATGTTTTCGCGCTGTCGCGGGGTGAGGTCATCCTCATCCTTAGGCACGTAGTTGTAGGCGTCGATTTTGTTGAACACCATTATCATCGGCTTGTCTTTGGCGTCGCATATCTCCTGCAGAGTGCGGTTCACAACCTCTATCTGCTCTTCGAAGCCGGGGTGTGATATGTCGACGACATGGACGAGTATGTCGGCGTCGCGCACCTCGTCGAGAGTCGATTTGAAGGAGTCGACCAGATGTGTGGGGAGCTTGCGTATGAATCCGACAGTGTCGGTCAGTAGAAACGGCAGGTTGTCGATGACTACCTTGCGCACTGTGGTGTCGAGTGTGGCGAAAAGCTTGTTCTCGGCAAACACCTCGCTTTTGGCAAGAAGGTTCATGAGCGTCGACTTCCCTACGTTGGTGTAGCCTACGAGCGCCACGCGCGTGAGCTTGCCGCGGTTTTTGCGCTGCATCGATTTCTGCTTGTCGATGGCTGCGAGCTCGTTTTTGAGCCGTGAGATCTTGTCGAGGATGATACGGCGGTCGGTCTCTATCTGAGTCTCGCCGGGTCCGCGCATGCCGATGCCGCCTCGCTGACGCTCAAGGTGGGTCCACATGCGGGTAAGGCGCGGCAGCAGATACTGGTATTGCGCGAGTTCCACCTGTGTCTTGGCGTTGGCTGTCTGTGCCCGCTTTGCGAATATGTCGAGAATGAGCGATGTGCGGTCGAGAATTTTCACCTGCAGTTCCTTCTCGATATTCGACACTTGCTTTATCGTGAGGTCATCGTCGAAAATTACCATGCCTATCTCGTTATCCTCGACGTAGGCTTTGATTTCCTCAAGTTTGCCTTTGCCGACGAATGTGCGCGAATTAGGCATCTCCATCTTCTGGGTGAAACGTTTCACTGTGACTGCTCCGGCAGTGTCGGCGAGAAATTCAAGCTCGTCGAGATATTCGTTGACCTTCGTCTCGTTCTGTCGCGGGGTTATGAGCCCGACAAGCACGGTGCGTTCGGTGGTCTCTTTGTTTATTATCAGGTCTTTCATTTTGTTATGCGCGCCTTATTGAGTTGATAACGCAAATTTAGCGTAAAAGTTTCATATTGGCAAGCGCGGCACCGACGTGGCGCCGCGCTTGCGCTTGTGGTTATGTGACACCTTGTTACGGACGGGTGAAACCGTCGGCGGCGCATCGTTTCTTCATGCTGGCGATGCGTGCGGCAGTGTCGGGATGATCGGAAAATGCGTTGGCGAGAGCGCCGCTGACAGCACCGCCCTGCTGCTCGAGTGCCTGCATCTTCTCGAATGCGAGCACCATAGCGTAGGGATTTTTTCCCGATGCCTTGAGGAAGTCATAACCGTAATCATCGGCTTCCGACTCCTGTTTGCGCGAATATTTTGCCGATACGAGGGTCTGCGCAAGCTGGCCGAGCTGTCCGTCGGTCAGTGCGGCGACGCGTGAGTCGGTGGAGCCTACGGCATCGGCGAGGGCGCTGTTGAGAAGTGCCTGCTTGAAGGCGTCCTTTGAGTCTTCGTTGGCCACATGGCCTATTTCATGGCCTATGATGCCGAGAAGCTCGTCGTCGGTCATCATGTCCATAATGCCGGTGTAGACACGCACGCTGCCGTCGGCGCATGCGAATGCGTTGATGTCGTCGGTGATATAGACTTTGAAGTTGAGAGGCGTGCCGTTGACCGATTTGAGATTTTTTGTCAGGCGGTTAAGCCTCTGGGTGTATTGGCTTGATGCGGGTGCTATCTTATTTTCGGCGTCCATCTGCGCAACTGCCTGGCTGACATATTGCGCCACCTGCTCGTTTGACAGCGACATCGCCTGTGTGCTTTTTTCGATTGCCGAGCCCAGACGCGTCATGTCGACATTGCGTATACCTGAGCATGAAGTTACCGCCGCGGCCATCGCGGCCAGTGCTGCCAGTGAAAGGAAATTCTTTTTCATATATCTTGAGTTTGTGTTTACTATCCTGCAAATTTACAAAAAAAAGGATAAAAACGGCTTAAAAATATTAAGCGCGTCATATTATGGAAACAATGCTCGGGCAAACTTGTTTTACTTCTACAAGACGCCCAAAGACGGGATGTGGATGATGATTGGTTAACACCAACTCCAAGAGTGATATCAAACTCTTCTCCGTTCTCGAGGTAAGGTCTTCTAAAAAGACGAGTGGACAGCAAATCCACACAAAATCCACATCACCCGCATGGACATCAGGTGGGGCATGATTTCGATAGATTTCATGCCCCACTTTTAGTGTTGGCCGATTTTCGGTGGATACGGCAATGCTTGAAGTTATGCAACACCTTCTGGGGCATTGGAGATGCCCCAGCGGTCTTATGCGCTATTATTCCGTGGTGAAGCGGTAGATGCAGGTGGAGTGATATGTTGAGTCAGGTGTGATTACCGTTGACGGCCATTGCGGGATATTGGGCGAGTTGGGATAATGCTGCGTCTCCATTACGATGGCACCACGATAGGGATATGCTATCGCGTTTTTACCCTTGACGGTGGAGTCGAGGAAGTTGCCGACATAGAACTGGAGCCCCGGCTCATCGGTGTAGACCTCCATGACGATGCCTGAAGCCGGGGAGTGCACGCGTGCTGCCACAGCCGTGGAGTCGCCGTGAGTGTTGAGCACGAAATTATGGTCGTAACCCAGACCGTTGCGCAGCTGCAGGTCGTCGGCCTCGATGTCGCGTCCCACCTGTTTGGGCTGTCGGAAATCGAATGGAGTGCCGTCGACAGCGCGGATTTCTCCGTCGGTCATGAATGTGCTGTCAATCGGCGTGAATGCGTCGGCGTTGATATATACATCCTGGTCGAGAATGTCGGTCGAAAGGTCGCCGGATATGTTGAAATAGGAGTGATTGGTCAGGTTGAGTATCGTGGGTCGGTCGGTTGTGGCCTCGTAGTTGATGGCAAGAGCGTTGTCAGGTCGCAGTGAGTAGACCACGCTGACATTGATATTGCCCGGATATCCGGCATCGCCGTCAGGAGAGAATAGCGTCAGGCGCAGGGTGGAGTCGTTGGGCTGTGTCGCCTCCCACAGGGCATGGTGAAATCCGGTTGGACCGCCGTGCAGGCTGTGTCCGTAGTTATTTACAGGCAGTTGATACACCGAGTCGTTGAGGGTGAAGCGTCCGTGGTCGATGCGGTTGCCGTAGCGTCCGATCAGCGCTCCGAAATTCCCGTCGATGTTGATATAGTCGTCGATGTTGTCATGGCCGAGCACCACGTCGCGCATCACACCATCTTTGTCGGGCACCATGAGCGACACCACGCGGCCTCCGTAATTGGTGATGCAGGCTTCCATGCCGGCATTGTTTTTAAGAGTGTAAAGAGCTGTTGGCTTGCCGTTTATTTCTGTGACAAATTTTTGCGGGTCGAGGCCTGAGCCGGTGAGTGCCGTAGTGTCGTTTTGTTTCGCGCAGGATGCAAGTATGGCTGCTGCGGCAAATAAAAGCAGTGATTGTTTCATGGCAATTGGTTTGTGATTGTCAGGTTTGATTGTTTGTTTTTACAAAAATATGCATAAAATATGCAAATGACGGCGTTTTTGCTACAAAAAGATTAAAATTTTAAGGAAATTTAAAATTTCAACATCGTCGGCTTGCTTTTTTGTATTTATTGACATATCTTTGTTAAAATTAAAAGAGACGGTTCATAATCAAGTGTCAGTTTAGAAAACACAACATCACATCTCTGACTTTTTACTTACTCAATAATCAATCTAAACACATTTACAAAAAAATGGAACAGACAAATCAGATCAACGAGAGCGTAAAGCAACTCAAAGGTATGCTCGGATTTCTTAACCCTTCAACCTCTTTCATCGCCAACGCAGCATTTGCAGTAGTGGCTTTTGTGCTGTATATACTTCAGGGTGAAGGAGGCTTTAACCTGATATCAATGCTCTTCAAATATGCAGGCGGCATTCTTGGCTTCCTTGCATTAGTCGGCATTCTCGCAGGTGTGATTCTTTATCCGATGAAAAATCAGCGTCTTTGCGCAGGTCTTAACTATTTCCTCGCCGGCTTCATGCTGCTCTCGTGCCTTATCTTCATGTATCATTGGGGTGTCATCACCATTCTTCTCGTTGTGTTGGTGCTTATTCCCTGGATACTCTTCACCTACCTGAAGAAGGACGACGAAATAAAACTTTGATTTATATAAGATATCCTTTTTTTTCGAGAGCGTTTCTTTATGGGAAACGCTCTCGTGCTTTTTATGGGGAGTGATTTACAGAGTCTTGCCGCTGATATACTCCCTGAGCCGCGCGCGGTAGCTCTCGCCGACGGGAAGCTCTTCCGATGCAATCTTCACTTTGTTGTGCCCCACACCCTCCACTGCGTCGAGATTGATGATATACGACCGGTGAATGCGCATGAACCTGTCGACCGGCAGCGTTTCCTCGAGCGAGCGCAGACTCATCAGTGTTGTCACCGGACGGGGTGATGACGCAAGATATATCTGCACATACTCAGCCAGACTCTTTATCATGCAGATGTCTCCGAGCATTATGCGCCGTGTCATTCCCGACTCTTTCACATATATCGCCTCGTCGGCGCGGTTGCCGCGTCCCAGACGCCGGCGCGCTCGTTCGACCGATGCCGTGAACTCGTCGTAGCTGAACGGTTTTGTCAGATAATCGACAGCCTCGACCTTAAATCCCTCTATGGCATATTCCGAATAAGCGGTGGTGAAAACCACGAGCGGCCGCGACGGCGGCAGACGGCGTGCAAGTTCCATTCCCGACATATCAGGCATGTTGATGTCGAGAAACATCAGGTCGATGTCGCTGTGCCGCTCAAGTGCGGCGAGTGCCTCCGAGGCGTCGTAGCATGTCTCGACAACCTCTACTCCTGGCGTGCGCTCTATGTATTTGCTCAGCTGAAGCAGAGCAAGCGGCTCGTCATCGACCGCTATGCATTTCAATGTCTCCATATCATACTCCCTTTTTTGTGTCCGCCCCGCGCTGAAGTGCGGCAGGTATGGTGAGTCTCGTCTCGAAAGTGTCTCCGTTGTTATTGATTTCCAGGATGTAATTGCCCGGATAGAGCAGGTCAAGACGTCTCCGCAGATTTTCAAGTCCTATGCCGTGATGGCTGTCGCCGCGGCTTTTGGCATGATTGCTGTTGACCGAGCGGAATGTTATGCCGTCTTTCGCGTCGACCCGCAGCGAGATATCTATCACCGAGGGCTCGCGGTAGCTCACGCCATGCTTGAATATATTTTCAACAAACGGAATAAACAGCAGCGGTGGCAGCTTTATGTCACCTGCATCGTCAGGCAGCCCGACGTTGATTTTGACATTGTCGGTAAGGCGTATTCTCATCAGTTCGATATAATTGTTGAGGAAATCGACCTCCTGCCGCAGCGTCACTTCATCCTTGTCAATCTCATAGAGCACGTAGCGCATCAGTTTCGACAGCTCTATCACCACATCACGCGCACGCTCGGCGTCGATATCTATCAGCGCATGAATGTTGTTGAGCGTGTTCATGAAAAAATGCGGATTTATCTGATATTTCAGAAACTGCAGGCGTGTCGACGTGTTTTCCGCCTCCAGACGGGCTATGCGCCGGCGATTGCTCAATGCCCTGAAATAAAGTTTTACCGCTATGTTCACACTCACCACAAACAATGCGAACGCCACATTCATCAGCAGCATCATGTTGAACGGCGGCTGCGGACGCCCTACGCGGGTGAAACGGCGTATCTCCTTGCCGGTGTCGATGTCGGTCACAATCACTTCACGCAACTCATTGTCGCGCTCATGACGGTGCGCCCTGCGCGGCATATCCATTATCGCTATCATGCCGGCTATGGCTGTCACTGTCAGCACTCCGTAAAGCCACTTGCTCCGCCGGCGCATAAGCATAGGCATCAGCATCAGGTCGTGAACCCAGAACAGCAGAAAAAACGGCAGAATGGCGATCCATGTCTTGACGGCCTTGTCAAACTCAAACTCCGCGTCGGTGCCGTTCATATACTCGTAGCCCTGCACAACAAGCGGTATCAGTGCCACGACACTCCACAGAGCGGCATATATCACACGCTCCACCTTCTTGTAATCTGTATCCTGTTTCCTCTCCATAATGACCGGTTTAGAGGGAGTCTCACAACCCTCGATTGTTACAAAGATAACATCTGACCGGCCTGATTCCAAATTTTTTCAGCCAATCCCCCTGATTACTCAACCAATCCTCTCTGATTGGCGGCAGGGGCTCCGGCCGGATATCAGAACTTATATCCGGCCTTTTCTATGAGAGCCTTGTCGTTGTCGATTGTAGAGCCGAGAGTGGTGAGCATGTCGCCTACGATGCCTCCGTTTATGCCCGTTTTCATGGCACGGAGCTGTGCTTCGGGCGACAGTTTCTGCCTGCCTCCGGCAAAGCGTATAAACACTTTCGGATGCACGAAACGGAATATGGCTATCGTGACGAGTATCTCCTCCTCGGTCAGTGGCGGGGTGTCGGCAAGCGGAGTGCCGGGTATCGGTATCAATATGTTGATGGGGATTGATATCGGATTTATCCCGCGCAGCGCCAGAGCGAATTCCACGCGTTGGCGCGGTGTCTCGCCCATGCCGATTATGCCCCCTGAACATATCTCCAGGCCGGCCCGGCGTGCCGCCTCTATCGTGGCGAGTTTGTCGGCGTAGGTGTGGGTGGTGCAGAGTTTGGGGAAGTATGACGGAGCTGTCTCGAGATTGCAGTGATAGCGGAGCGCGCCTGCCGAACGCACCTTGCGCAGGTCGTCGATGTCGAGAAGTCCGAGCGACGCGCACGCCTTCATGCCTGTCTCGTTGGCCACGCGGCCTATCATGCGGCATATCGCGTCGAGCGTTTTACCCTTGGCGGCTTTTCCGCTTGTCACCAGCGAGAACCGTTTTATCCCTTTGGCGTCGTTGTAGCGCGCCAGTGTCATGCAGTCATCCTCGGGTATAAGCGGATATGTCTCGCAGCCTGTAGTCCAATGGGCTGACTGCGCGCACCAGCGGCAGTTTTCGGGGCAGCGGCCTGAGCGGGCGTTGACAATGGAGCACGAGTCGAAAGTGGCCGGGCTCAGTGCGGTTATCTCCGCTGCGGCCTCGCATAACTTTGCGGGGTCGGCCTCAAGCAGCGCGTATGCCTCGTCGGGGGTGATTGCGCCTCCGCCGAGTATTCTTTCTTTTATTTCGTCAAGCTGTTTGTTGTCCATCGTCAGATTTTTTCAAGAGCCTGTGAGAGGTCGTCGATGAGGTCGTCGATATGCTCGGTGCCGATGCTGAGACGCACGCTCGACGGGGTGATGTTCTGTTGCGCAAGCTCTTCGGGCGTCATCTGCGAGTGGGTCGTGGTGTAGGGGTGGATTACGAGACTCTTGACATCGGCCACGTTGGCAAGCAGCGAGAATATGCGAAGCGAGTCGATGAAGCGCCATGTGGCCTCGACATCGCCGTCGATTTCAAATGTGAATATCGAGCCGGCTCCCGCGGGATAGAGTTTGCGGTAGATATCGTGGTCGGGATGGTCGGGGAGCGAGGGGTGGTTGACTTTGCGCACTTTCGGATGGCTGTTGAGGAAGTCGACCACACGCAGCGCGTTGTAGACATGGCGCTCCACACGCAGTGACAGAGTCTCGAGTCCCTGCAGGAGTATGAAGGCGTTAAACGGAGAGATGGCGGCGCCGGTGTCGCGTAGTATGACGCAGCGTATGCGGTCGACAAAAGCCGAGCGTCCGGCCACGTCGGCGAAAACCGCGCCGTGGTAGCTCGGGTCGGGAGCGGCTATTGTCGGGAATTTGTCGGCGTTGGCCTTCCAGTCGAAGTTGCCGGAGTCGACGATTACGCCTCCGAGACTTGTGCCGTGTCCGCCCATGAATTTTGTGGCCGAGTGCACCACGATGTCGGTTCCGTGTTCGATGGGCCGCATAAGAAACGGCGTGGCGAAGGTGTTGTCGATAATCAGCGGGATGTTGTGGCGGTGAGCCACTTCGGCCACTTTGGCTATGTCAAGCACTTCGGAGTTGGGGTTTCCGAAAGTTTCGGCATAAAGGCAGCGCGTGTCGGCCGTGATGGCTTTCTCGATGGCTTCGGTGTCACGGAAATTGACGATGCTGTTTTTTATGCCCTGGGCCTCGAGGGTGTGGGTGATGAGGTTGAAGGTGCCGCCATAGAGGTTGTCGGCGGCCACTATATGGTTGCCCGGCAGGAGTATGTTCTGCAGCGCGTAGGTCACGGCTGCCGCGCCTGAGGCTACGGCCAGCGCGGCGACTCCGCCTTCCATCGCTGCCACGCGCCGCTCGAATACATCTTCGGTCGGGTTGCCCAGACGGCCGTAGATATTGCCCGGCTCTTTAAGGGCGAAGCGGTCGGCGGCATTCTGAGAGTTGCGGAATACGTAAGATGTTGTCTGATATATCGGTACGGCGCGAGCGTCGGTGGTGGGGTCGGGGTGTTCCTGTCCGGCATGGAGCTGGATGGTCTCGAAGTGGAGTTTGCGGTTTTCTGACATGATGCTTTGTTTTGATTATTGCCGCAAAGTTAGTCAACACGTCAGATATTACCAAATATATTGCTATTGCAGTCAGCGCACGGCTATCTTCTTGCCGTTGACAATGTAAAGTCCGGCGGGAAGTCCGGCTGTAGCATCAGATATGTCGGCATTCCTGCGGACGACGATGCCTGAGATGCTGTAGACATCGGCTTTTTGCGGCGTGTTGTCAGTCAGCACGTAATCTGTTCCGGTGGGGATATCTCCTTTCACTACGGCAATCGATTTGGTGGCGTAGTCAAATTCAACAACATAAGTGCCCGGGGTGAAATCTTTCGGATACCAGGCATTGGTGGTGCCTCCGGATTTATATATTGTGTATGGCATCCAGGTTTTTTCAGGGGCGGCGACGCTTGCCTCGGAAGGTGCGTAGCTGATGCCGGCGTCGGCTGAGGTCCGGTCGGTTGCAGTCGAGCCGAGAGTCGTTACGAAGTTGAACTTGCCGTCGCCTGTGAGATTGACGGTGTAGTAGTAGGTCTTGCCGTCGGGGATCTCAGTGAACTGCTTTCCTGTTATTCCGTAGTCGGCCTGCCATTCGTGTCCGGAAATCTCACCTACGAGTATCGGCATGTTTGGCGTTATCACAGGGGCGGTTGCAGTGTCGTATATCTCATTGCCATAGATTTCGGCGGTGGCTTTAAGTTGCACGGGATTGAGGTCGCCGGCCTTAAGGTCGGTAAATGTGAATGTGCCGTTCATTTGCTGCCCCGAGAGTGTGATTTCCTGTTGACGGCTGTCTCCGTTGCTGTCGGTGTAATATGCGGTGACGATATATTCGGTGGGGTTGGCTGAGGTTCCGGTCTTGATATATTCAAGCGCGAATGAGAGTTCTCCTGTCTGCGGCGATGTGCCTGCTGCGGCAACGATGTCGATGTCAAGTTCACGTTTGGTCGCTACGGAGGTGCCCCCTTCGATTTTAAGGGTCATCGCATTTGGGTCGAATATGAACGTGGCATCGTATATGGCACCGCCTCCGCCGATTGTCATGACATTGCCCGGATTGCTCAGAGTTATCTCCGAATTCGGGGTGACTGCGCTCTGTCCGTCGGCGGCTCCGAATATGAGGTTGTCAGAGCCTGTTGCGTCGGTATTATATTTGATGCTGTAGATTTTGAATTCACCGCTGATTTTTTTTATTGAAGCGACATACGCCCCGTCAGTGTATTTGAAATACTCTTTTCCGGAGGAGACGCTGCTTGTCGAATTGTCAAAGTCAATATAATAGTCAAAATCAGCCTGGGCGTAAGCGTTGGCTGTTGATATTACTGTCAATATAAGTGACAACAGGTAAATCTTTCTCATAATGTCATGCGTTTAAAACAAATAGTTGATAGCGTCGGATGTGTTTTCCGGGTTCTGCAACATCTCCATGTGTGTAATAAACGCTTGCCGAAAGTTTAAAGTTTAGTCCGAGTCAATATAAAAATAGGCTCAAGCCAAAATAACAGTACAAGGTAATATAGTAATTCCGGGTCGGCCTTGAGGTTGTTGCCGCACTTCATATTGTAGGGGTGGGGCAGTAGAATGTAAGGTGTAAATCCGGTGCCCCTGAATCACTGGCTCTCGGTGGTATCCACGGGGGCGAGACGCCCCCGTCCCTGCTGCCGCCCGTAATTTCCTGACATCACCTCTCGCCAACACGAAAAATCCGGTGCCCCCCATATTGTAGGGACGCACGGCTCGTGCGTCCGAATAACTATATGATAATCAATATGTTGGCGGACGCACGAGCCGTGCGTCCCTACATTTTGGCGGCATTCCTCTGAGTTCTGCAACACGCTCACAGTAATTCGGGGTCAGTCCACGGGCGTTGCGGATGGCGGGGTGGCGACAAAAAAAGCGTTCACCAAAAATGATGAACGCTCAAGTGACTCCTACAGGATTCAAACCTGTAACCTTCTGATCCGTAGTCAGATGCTCT
>CAMWIJ010000050.1 GCA_947174275.1 uncultured Muribaculaceae bacterium | reverse complement strand
AAAGTTAACTATATTTGCAGATATTTTAACAACCGGATATTTACATTGACCCGTGAACATGGGGTCAGCACGGCTCGTGCGTCCGCCAACTATCTGATTGTCAGGTGTGATATTCGGACGCACGAGCCGTGCGTCCCTACAAAATTAAGAGATGCAACACCCTTAAGGCAAAGCCGGGAATGTAGGGGCAAGGTAAATATACCACG
This sequence comes from uncultured Muribaculaceae bacterium, assembly GCA_947174275.1. Lineage (GTDB taxonomy): Bacteria > Bacteroidota > Bacteroidia > Bacteroidales > Muribaculaceae > JAGBWK01. The sequence continues at coordinate 20,891 of CAMWIJ010000050.1, read as the reverse complement.
GAACGCCCGTCCCGGGCTTATGCTGTAATGATGTATGATTGCCGGGGTCTGCGCCCGCTCCGTGGTCTTCGAACCCCGGTTAATCACAGGCACGAGCCTCCGGCTCTCCGTGTGTGAGCGTGAGGACCGTGAGTGAGAATAAAAAGAACAGCACAAGCCGAAATTGCAGTGCATAATACAGTCTCAGTTTAATATTGCTGTTAGGGTGTCGCAGAACTCAGAAAATTGCCTCCAAAAAGTAGGGACGCACAAGACAAAGCCGGGAATTATTTATTGCTATGTACTGATATTTCGAATTGTGCCATAATAAGCTATATGTCAAATCACGGATTGAAATCCGGGTGGTTGCGTTGTTTTGTCATAAATAATATGAACAGATGCTAAAATGGTTGGCAGTTGGCTGTGTAATGCGATTTAATTGTGTAAATTAGCGACCGGTAAGTCATCATTTTAATCTGTAGGTATGATATTCAGACTTCTTATCACATTATTGCTTGTGGCGTTGCCGTCGGCCGTCATGTCGCAATCGCCGGGCACTGTCGTTGTCGATGCTGTGTCGGGCATTCCGCTGCGTAAGGCATCGGTGTTTGACTGCAACGGGAAGTTTATCGGGTTGAGTTCCGACAAAGGAGTGATGCCGAGTGTGCCTGAAAGCGCTTATCCGTTGCTTGTAAGATATGTGGGTTATGAACCCGTGACTGTGCGTCGTCCTGGCGGCAGCAGGGTGATGATGCACGAGAGTGTTTCCGAACTGCCTGAGGTGGTGGTGAGTTCGGCGTCGCCAAAAGCGCTGCATATTCTGGCATACGTAAGGGAAAATTCGATGCTGACCACTTACAGTGACACTGTGGAGCTCTTCCGCGAGAAGATGGTTGATTTCATGCTTCCCGCGGCGGGTGTAAGGAATTTTACCGGCTGGACTGCGCCGAGGATACTTTCGAGCCGGTCGTATTATCATTTTCGTGACGACGCTGGGCTTGACAGCGTGTCGGATGCATTTCCCACACATTTTTCATGGTCGGACTGGGTGGGGGTCGCAAGACGGATACCTGTGCCACAGGCGTTGCGCGACACGGATAATGCAACGGATACGGTCAGAGGGCGATGGTCGGCGACGCGGGTGTGGCGCAGGACAGGCGGACGCATCTATCTTGACGCCGATATCATGGCTGATATGTCAAACCGTCAGCTGGTGCCGCATATCGCAGGTTTTATAAGCAATGACGAGATTGACTTCCGCCGTCTGGACGTGCGTTATGTGTTTGACAATTGTGATGACGATGAGGTTACGGCCGACAATCTGTCGGCGATGTCGTTTAATATAGAGTCGCGCGGCCGTGGGCGCCGCAACGAGCGGGTGTCGCGTTCGCGCGGGCCGGAATATGTCGATACCTACGCCGAGCTTTATGTAATCGACAAAGAGTATATCCCGATAAAGGAGGCGCGCAAATGGGATAACTTCTCGATGCGTGAAAACGGCTCCATGATACTTGTGCCTGACGGGTTGCCACAGCTTCCGGCCTCTACGCTTGCGCTGATTGCGCGTGTTGAGAATATTGACACGGTGGAGATAAGGCTTAAAACGGAGATTGACCCGCGCATAGGGCGTCTGAAAGTCATCAAATGGGATATTCTGAGCAGACTTAAACGTATGGCAAGAGGCTTCGTGGGACTGGAGTGACCCCGGAGGAGTGGCTGCGTAATTGCTGCCGCGTTTGTGTGATTGCCTGTTGTTTCGTATCTTTGAAATCAAATTCATAAATGATTACTGCAAATGAATGCGATTACTTCTGAGAATATAATGATGATAGGCTCTGTGCTTCTGATTGCCGGTGTGCTTATAGGCAAGAGCAGCTATCGCATCGGATTGCCTTTGCTGCTGATATTTCTGCTTGTGGGAATGGGATTTGGTGTCGACGGACTCGGCATCCAGTTCAACGATATGCACACGGCGCAGTTCATCGGCATGGTGTCGCTGTGCGTTATTCTATTTTCGGGCGGTCTGTCGACGCGTATATCCTCGATACGTCCCGTGATAGCGCCGGGTGTGATGCTGTCGACAGTCGGTGTGCTGCTTACGGCGTTGTTTACAGGTCTGTTCATCTGGTGCCTGTCAGGCATGGCGTGGACAAACATACATTTCGCGCTGTTGCCGTCGCTGTTGCTGGCCGCCACGATGTCGTCAACAGATTCGGCGTCGGTGTTCGGCATACTCGGAAGCCAGAGGGTGGGGCTGCGGTATAATCTGCGTCCGATGCTTGAGCTTGAAAGCGGTTCCAACGACCCTATGGCCTATATGATTACCATCGTACTGATTGATGCCATAACGCTGAGCGGCTCGCTTAACGGCTGGGCGTTGTGTGTGATGCTGTTGCTGCAGTTTGCCGTCGGCGGGCTTGTCGGTGTGGCTATGGGGCGTCTGACGCGATGGCTTGTGTCGGTATATATACGCATGGGAGGCAAAAAGGGCTCTGCCGAAGACCCTGCGCAGGCCGCCTCCATGACCGGAATACTTATCGTAGGGTCGGTGTTTCTGACATTTGCAATAGCTACCGAACTTGGAGGCAACGGTTATCTTGCCGTATATCTCACAGGTATACTTATCGGCAACGCGTCATTGCCTAACCGCAAGGGAATAACCAAATTTGTCGACGGCCTGGCCTGGCTGTCGCAGATTGTGGTTTTCCTGATGCTCGGACTGCTTGTCAATCCGGCGGAAATGCTTGTAGTGGCTCCGGTGTCGCTGATAATCGGTGTTTTCATGATTGTGATAGCAAGGCCGCTCGGAGTGTTGCTCACGCTGCTGCCGTTCAGAAAACTGCCGTTACGTCCGAAACTGTTTGTGTCGTGGGTGGGACTGAGAGGCGCGGTTCCAATCATATTCGCCACATATCCGGTGGTGGCAGGCATCGAGGGCGCATCACAGATATTCAATATCGTATTTTTCGTGACATTGCTGTCGCTGCTTGTGCAAGGCACTACGGTCATCGCCGCGGCCCGTCGTTTCGGTCTTGTTGAGGAAGAGACTCCGCAGCCCGATGATTTCGGTATCGAACTTGACGACAATCTGCCCACCTCTCTCGACACCCTCATATTGACCGGAAGTGATCTCGCGGGGGGCGATACGCTTGGCTCCATGTCGCTTCCTGAAGGGGCTCTTGTGATAATGATAAGACGTGGCGACCGTTACCTCGTGCCCAACGGCACATTGCGTCTGCTTGCTGGCGATGCCTTGCTGCTGATGCGTCAGACCGACACCCACTAAACCTTAAATTTTCTACCCCAATGACCAAGAAATTGCTATTCGGACTCCTTGTTGCTCTCGTCTCTTTAAAATTTACTGTATTTTCGCAGGAAATACACCAATATGGCGGTTCTGCGTCGGAATTGCATATAAAAGGATTTAAGGAGAGTTTCGGCACACTATCACCCGAACAGCAGTCAGCCATTGTTTCAGAAATTATTAACCTTGGCAAGCAATTTGAGGCAACGCTTGACAGTGCCGACTATTATATTTCACTTCGAGACAGACGGATCGCGGAACTAAAGAATACTCCTGTGACCGGTCCGGAAGAAAAGCACACTCTGAACCGTGATATAATCAACGAGTATATTCACGTAAATTTTGACTCCGCGTTAGACGTAGGCAAACATAATCTCGAATTGGCTCAATCTATCGGACGGACTGATTTGATTGCAAATTCCCGTATCGATCTGACAAATATCTTCATTCAGGGCGGCTACTTCCGAGAGGCTGTCGAGCAGCTTGACAGTATAGACATGGCGCAACTCGATGATGACCACCGCGCCGAGGCTCTGCTGGCCAGATACTTTCTTGAGTTTGAGAACGGATTTTTCTTTGCATGGAACCGGCAGAATCCGGATATATCTGAAATCAGGATGAGGGAATTGTATCAGGAGTTGATCAGTCTTCTGCCGGATGACGACTATGACATCTACCGGTTAAAGTCAACTCTGGCATTCTATAAGCACCGGTATGTAGATGCCACCGGCTATTGTGATATCCTGCTTCTTAAGAACAGCAATCCTGATAGTTGGGACTATATTGCCGAGTTAGGCAATATGGGCTATAACAAGCTGGGTGCGCATGATTATGTCGCTGCGATGGATTATATGGTAAAGTCGGCTACGCTTGCCATGCGCAAGGGGGCTGTCAACAATCCTGCATTACGCAAAATAGCCGAGCTTCTTTATGTTGTCGGGAATGATAAACTTGCATCAAAATTCATCAATAAATCGATGGATTATGCGATGGACTATAACTCAAAGTACCGCATTATAGAGAGCGCCAAAGGCTACCCGATGATAAACCGTCATCTGCAGGAACGCATCGAACGCAATCACCGCACTATGATTATAGTGGCGATAATCATGGCAATTCTTGTGATTATGCTGACAGTGAGCTTATGGTACAGTCGTAAACAACATCAGAAAGTTAACCGGCAGGCTGCCATAATCTCAGAATATAACGACACCCTCAAAGAGCGAAACAAGGAGATCGAGAGTGTCAATGCCAAACTTTCAGAGATACACGGCGTGACGGGAACCTTGGCGTCAAAGATGATGAACGGAGCGTCAATACGTCGTGAACTTGTGGAGAAGTTGCGCAAGGATGTCGCTCTTAAACTGAAAGTGCGACAGTATGACGACCTTCCAGCGATGATAGAAAATTTCAGAAAGGAGATGAAGGAGAACCAGACAGATATCGATGAAATTCTGCTTGCGTTCTTTCCAACCTTCCTCGAGCAGTTCAACAAACTGCTCAAAGAAGAGAACCGCTTTGAAAGTAAAAACGGAATGTTGCCTCCTGAGGTGCGTATTTTCGCTTTGTGGCGTATAGGTCTGAGAAAGAACGAGAGCATTGCAAGGTGTATGGCCTACTCCCTTAACACTATAAAGAGTTATAAAACGAAAGTAATCAATTCGTCGCTCTACGAAAAGGATGAATTTTATAGTCATCTGATGGATATCCGTGTGGTTGTTTCGGAATAAAATAGTTGTTTAAAGGTATATATAAAAATATCCAAATTGTTGGTCTACAGGAATATAATATAAACAAAAAGGTATATTCGGTATAATTTTTGCCGCTGCGGACAGGTCGGTGTAATTTTGCCGGTGAAAGCCACAGACGACTTCCGTCTTCACCGACAGAACATCAAAAATAATTATACCGATGAAAACAAAACTTACCTTAGTCGCCGCCTTGTTGGCAATGATGACGTGGTCGTGCAACCGCGCCACTCAGCAGAGCGAAGCAACCGCACCGACAGCACTCGAACGCGCTGAAACACCTGACTATGTAAAGAGCGCAGCCGACAGTCTTTGGAATCAGGCACAAGTCGACAGTATCGAACTTCATAGCATGATGATTGTCAGTGATGGCAAGGTTATCTATGAGGACTGGCGCAACGGGGCTGACGCTCAGACCAAGCACATTCTTAATTCCGTCAGTAAGACATTTACGTCGATTGCCGTGGGAATGACAATAGCTGAAGGCAAGCTCGCCCTCGATGAAAAAATTGTGGATATTTTTCCTGAGTTTCTTCCCGAACATGTGAGCGAAAATCTGGAGGCTATGGACGTCAGATCTCTGCTCACCATGACTTGCGGCCACGCTACAGACCATACATACGAGATGCAGCAACTGGCCAAAACCGACTCGACTCTCAATTGGGTCAAACAGTTCCTGTCATATCCGGTTGAATACCGTCCCGGCGAAATCTATTGCTATAACAGCGTAGGGACACTGATGTTGTCGGCTATCATTCAGAAGCGTACGGGTGAAAAACTCGTCGACTACCTTCGTCCGCGCCTTTTTGAGCCTCTGGCAATAGAAGACGCCTGCTGGGAAGAAACAAAAAATGGTATTTGCTATGGTGGCTGGGGTCTGTATCTGACGACAGAAGACATTGCAAAGACCGGTCAGCTCATACTTCAAAAAGGTAATTGGAACGGCTCGCAACTCATTTCGGCTGAATGGGTATCCGAAATGTCTCGTATGCAGGTCGAGAGCGCACCTGCGGGGATGAACCTCGTGCAGCTTGCAGGGGACACAGCCGGCAGCATCGATCCAGACTGGATTCAGGGCTATGGCTACCAGATGTGGATGTGCCGCAACAACGCATTCCGTGCCGATGGCGCACGCGGACAATACATCATCGTTCTTCCTGAACAGAATTCGGTTGTAGCAATGACCGCCAACACCGGTCTCATGCAGGACGAACTCAATCTTGTGTGGAAATATATTCTGCCGGCACTCGAAAAATATAATCAGAAATAACCTTAAATCTTACCGATATGTCAATAAATAAATTTGCACTTATTGCAGGGGCAGCAATCATCGCTTTTGCCGCAGAAGCCCGTGATGGCGCCAAACTCGCTGTCCGAATGGACGATATGGGAGCATTCCATTCAGTAAATAAAGCCGTGATGGATGCATACTACAATGGAATTTCCCAAAGTGTTGAACTCATGCCTGTCGGAGGCTGGTATCCCGAAGCGGTAAAAATGCTCGAAAACGCCCCCGGTCTTGATGTCGGTGTCCATCTTGCTATCACAAGCGAGTGGGAGAATGTGAAATGGCGTCCGCTTACGCAGGCTCCCTCTCTGACTGATGAGAGAGGCTACTTCCACCCGATGATGACACCCAACCCGAATTACCCCGGGCAGTCAGTAGTAGAGAATGGCTTTGATCCGGCTGAACTCGAGGCAGAATTCCGCGCACAGATAGAGCGTGTTCTGGCCGATGTGCCCCGGGCATCACACCTTACCGGCCACATGGGATGCTTTTTCTTTGATCCCAAAGCAAAGGAAATCATCAATCGCTTGGGCAAAGAGTATGGCCTGGCTGTGCTCGACCTCAGTGAGCCGAATTCCGACTGGTCAGTGGCGCGTTATGCCGACGGCGCTTACGGTATGCTCCGAGGCAAACACTCGACTCCGGAGGAAAAAGAAAACTCTTTCATTAAGATGATTCAGAATTTGAAACCCGGTCAGAAATACATGTTTATCGATCATCCGGCCTACGACGACGATGAAATGGCCACAGTCTTTCACGTAGGCTACGAAGATGTGGCAGCCGACCGTCAGGGGGTGACCGACCTTTATAAGAGCGAGCGCGTCAAGAAAGCACTCAAAGACTACAATGTAGAACTGATTTCTGTGAACGATCTCAATAAGTCGCTACCTCGGGCCAAAACATCCGGGATGAGCGCGGCAGTCGACCGGTATATCGAAACCGCGAATGCCAAGGGTCTTGATATCCATTCTGTAATGGTGTTGAGCGGCGGGAAAGTCATTGGTGAGAAATGGGTTAGTAAAGGCGATCCGAATGTGCCGCACATCATGAACTCGGCAAGCAAGACTCTCACATCGACCGCCGCCGGTTTTGCAGTGGCCGAAGGCAAACTGAAGCTCGACGATAAAGTAATCTCCTTCTTCCGCGATAAACTCCCTGCCAAGGTAAGCGACAATCTCAGGAATATGACCGTCCGTGATCTTCTGACTATGACCGGAGGACAGGCAAAGGCCAACACGACGGCTCAACGCCAGACCGAACAGGACTGGGTAGAAGCATTTCTGGCAGAGCCGGTTCCCTATAAGCCGGGCACATATTATGCCTACAATGGCCTCGGAACATTCATGGTCTCAGCCATCGTGCAGAAAGCAGTCGGCGAAAATATCTTCAGCTATCTTACTCCGCGTCTGTTCAATCCGCTTGGTATTACCGGAATATGGTGGGACGAATCACCGTCAGGCATTAACTGTGGTGGCTGGGGTGCGTATCTCAAGACTGAGGACATGGCGAAAATCGGTCAACTTTATCTACAGAAAGGCAAATGGAACGACAAGCAACTCCTGCCCGAATGGTGGATTGAGGAAGCATCTTCGGCTCAGGTGCCATCTCGTCCCGGCGGCATGACAGATGAGGTGTTCAAACAACGCGATCCCGAGAACAACGACTGGCTTCAGGGTTACGGATATCAAATATGGCGCGGTCGCCACAACACCTACCGTGCTGACGGTGCCAACGGACAATATATTATCGTGATACCCGACAAGGACGCAGTGGTGGCAGTGACAGCCGATCTCGACAATATGGCCGAAGAACTCAATCTGATCTGGGATATCATTTATCCCGAACTTTGAAGGAACGTGGCAAATAAACTCCATAATTTTGCAACAGAAAAATTTAACAAACAAAATCCTTAAACATGAAAATCAAATTTTTAATCGGACTGAGCGTGCTGCTTAGTAGCTTTGCTGCGCACGCAATCACTTACACGCAACCGGTAAAGGTAGAAGGCGGCCTCGTAGAAGGCGTAATTGAAGACGGAGTGGAAGTGTTCAAAGGCATTCCATTCGCAGCACCACCTGTAGGCGACCTCCGCTGGAAGGCTCCGCAGCCCGTAGAACCTTGGCGCGGTGTACTCCTGTGTGATCAGTTCGCAAAAGCTCCTCTTCAGAAGGAACAGGCCCGTAAGCCCAAGGGGTGGAAAAATGTAGGAGAAATGAATTCAGCCATGAGTGAAGACTGTCTTTATCTCAATGTGTGGACACCGGAGAAGAGAGATGGTGAAAAACTTCCGGTCATGGTATGGATATATGGTGGCGGTTTCCATGTCGGAGCTACCGACGGTCCGGTCTATCGCGGTGATGTTTATGCAAAAAAAGGGGTCGTAATGGTGTCAATTCCTTATCGTCTGGGTGTTTTCGGCTATCTCGCACACCCCGAACTCAGTAAGGAAAGCGGTCATGGTTCGGGCAACTATGCCTTTATGGATCAACTCGCAGGCCTGCAATGGGTGAAAGATAATATAGCTGCTTTCGGCGGCGACCCTGACAATATCACCGTATTCGGTCAGAGCGCAGGTTCGCGCAGCATTCAAGGCCTGATTTGCTCACCCCTCTCCGAAGGTCTTTTTCAACGAGCCATTCCCCAAAGCGGCTGTGCCATTCGCACGGATGCCATCTGTCTGCCTCTCTCCGAAAATGAAGCTCTCGGCAAGGCATTCTTCGAGAGCCTCGGTATAACCAACATAGAGCAGATGCGCGCTATAGACGGTGTAACACTCCAGACCGCATACGAAACGTCGGCTTACTTTCCCAAATTCCGCCCGTCAATAGACGGTTACGTTCTGCGTGAGGAAATGATGGATGCTACACGTGTCGGACACTATCTCGATATCGATTATATGATCGGCTACACCAAAGATGACGTGCCCGCAGCAGACTTCCCCACGACTATCGGACTTTGGGCCGACAATCAGGTCAACAATCTTGGGCGCCGTCCTGTCTACGTCTATTCATTTGATCATCCACAGCCCGGAGAATCAGAAGAAGATTCCTTTGGCGCCAAAGGTGTAATTCACTCCGCAGAATTACCCTATATGTTCGGTCAGGTGAAACTCAGCACCAAGCCGATGACAAAACAGGATTACGAACTGGCAGACCGCATGTCTACCTATTGGACCAACTTTGCAAAATACGGAAATCCCAACGGTAAGAAAGACGGAGAGTGGAAGCCTTTCACCAAAACCGCCCCTAACGTATTTCACCTTGATGTAAAATAATAAATCTAACTACCAATGAGAAAAGTAAATCTAATTGTAAGCATGGTGCTCCTGTCGGCCTCTACTGCTTTCGCGGCACATACGGCCGACGCTCAACCGACTGATACCACTAAGGTGGTTAAGGACACAAACAACGGTGCCGTTTCAAAGGATGAGGTAGCTCTGCTTAATGCCTCCTCCGCATCCGAACCACGTGCAGTGCCGATCGGGTTGCCGGCAGCATACACCGTAGTGCGTCAGGACGGTCTCCCCGTAACTTACTTCTGGGATCCCAACGCAACAAAAATCCATTGGCGTCAGGACGGCTCTCTGGCCAGAACGAAGACACTTCCAATGTCGATGACTGCAATTCTTGAAGGTGAAATTGGCGTTGGTGTTGATTCCTACACCCGCTTCGGATCAAATAAACCCGGCGGTCATGCCCAATATCAGCTCAACACTCTCGGAAAGCACGATTTCAATATCGGTGTCAACGGCAAGATTGTTAAGGACTGGTATTTCTCCCTGAATGCTTATAATGTATATGACCCCGGCAATGTGAAGCTTCAGTACACTCCATTCGCCGATCGTGCCCAGATGTATACCGCCACGATCAAGAATATCTACGACACCAAGGGAAGTAATTTTGCCTTCCTGTATAAATATAGTGAACTCCGCGATCTCACCACAACCGTTCAGCAGGCTCCGTATTATTGGGTAGGCGACGGGTCGGTAAGAGCAATCGATGATTTCACAATCGGAAAGAGCAACTATGGTTCAAACGACGGTGTGGTTGAATATATAGATGTACGCACCGGTGAAGCCAAGCGCTCCACTTATCAGGACGAAGCCCATACCTACAGTCACGAAGGTAAGTTCATGCTCGACCACTATTTCGACAAAAACACACGTCTTGATATCCGCGCCAAGTACTCCTATACCGACCGTGGCTCTGTGGCTGACAATACGCAGAATGTCCTCAAAGAGCAGACCCGACAATACGCCGACCGCCCCGGCGAATATACCGGCCATGTGCAGCGCCGACTCATACAGCTTGGCAAGGGCACAATCTCCGACTACATGCTCACCGCAACAATGAATTTCATCCGCAACAACCACGACTTCAAAGTAGGAGTCTTCGACTATCACGAACGCGCCAAGTACTCAACATCATCGGTGCAGTATGATCATACTGTTGAAGCCAATCCGGTTCGCCTCCTTTTCAATGGCAATGCCTTCTTCAACAAAAACAACGGCTCGCAGTATGTGGATGGCTGGGAAAACAAACTCGGCGCATACGCCTTCGACACATGGAAGATAACCCCTAATATCAAGGTCGGTTACGGCGCACGTCTGGAATGGTTCAAGCTCGATGCAGACTATATCGAATCAAAACGCTATAATGGATTCTATCTTGGAGGTCCGACAGCCGATGGCAAAGGTGTTGTAACTACCTCCAAAGGCAAGCTCAACGGACTCAATTACTCCTTCTCACTGATACCTACCGTTAACTTTACCAAGGACTTCGGTTTTGACGGTGAGCTCAACTTCATCAGCATGTACCGTCACCTGCAGGGATTTTACTCAGACAGCGGTCCCCTTGCCAATGTTCGTCCACACACCCTCGGCCGCGCCGGCCTCTTCTATAACCATAAGTATTTCAGCGTCGTGTCCTCATTCACCTACTCATTCCGAAAAGGCGACTCCGGACGTATTGCAGTCGTTGGTGATGACGGACTCTCCGTTCAGGTTCCATACAAACAGGCAATTCAGACAATCGGTTGGAAGACCGACCTTCTCCTGACACCTGTAAAATGGTTTAATCTCAACGTGATATTCACTCTTCAGGATCCCAAACTCCACACTTACGAGTTTACTGCATTCGACAAGCAGTACGACTTCTCTGGCAAGCAGATGACAGGCCTCTCCAAGGTGCTCCTCGATATCAATCCCCGTTTCAACTTCGGCAAGTTCTCCATCTGGGCTTCGGCTCGCTACCAAAGCAAGCAATATGCCAACGTTGGCAACTGCATCTTCTTCAACGGGCGCTGGGAAACCTTTGCCGGTGCAAGTTGGAAAGCCACCAAAAACATTATCTTCACTGCTAACGTAGTGAACGTACTCAACGAAAAGGGACCCAACGGAAACGTTCCCGGCTCGGCTCTTATGACGGATCCGACACAATACTACAACACCCTCATCGCAGGTACTTACATCCGTCCATTCCAGACTCAGTTTGGCGTAAAGGTCAATTTCTAAGCATATAATCATCTAATCCAACCGGCAGGCAGTCATCTGCCTGCCGGTTTTTCGCGCCGAAGAAAATCTTGAGCGTTGTTGACGCATCGTCTCAGCCGCATTGCTCGCTATGCTCTTTTGATTCAACACCCTGATACATCTCAAAATTTTAGATTCAGTTTTTTATTTTGTTATGAGACACCCTCTAAGATTCTTTTTACTTACTTTGCTATTTGTAGTGTCAAATTTACGAATGGTTGCCGATGATAGTTTCTCTATTGTTCCGTCCGGTAGGCTTTTTCTGGATGGTGCCGCCCTTTTTACATCTGACAAAGAGAATTTTCACAATGGTGTGGCTGTGCCCGAGATATGGCTTGGTGCAAAAATGAATTATAAAAAATGGATAGCCAACATTTATGTAGCTTTCAATAATAATAAAGTAGGTCTGAGAGCCGTATATCTGGGTTACAATTTCAATGAAAAGCTTCAACTGAAACTCGGGTCATTCCTTCCACAGTATGGCCTCCGCACCACTCTGAGTGCCACCAATCTGGCTCCGTTGATAAGTCCAATGTCAAACATAGCCTTCAACGATGGGCGTCAGCTGGGCGCTATGCTGGTGTATTATCCCGGCAATTTTCTTGCCGCCGGCACTATTCATACCGAGGGTGAGGCGGCCACGAGTATTTTAGGTTCAAAGGATTTTGTGAAGGAAGGCATTGGAGTCACCGGGCGTTTTGCCTTTCGTCCGGTTCACAATGACGGACAAGTGGTGCAGTTAGGTCTTAGCGGTGGCTTTTCAACACCCCGCAGACATCTTGATGAAAACGGAATGGATCTGCATGACGCTTTTGAGTTTAAGGCAAACTTCCCGACACGTGTCGTGACGGTAAGAGCGCTTGACGCTCTTGTCGACCATGCCACCGGCAAATGGAAGTTCTCGCCCGAGTTATTGTTGAATTATAAGTTTCTTGCACTCGAAAGCCAATACTACTTTTCAACTGTTGCGCGTGAAGTTGGCTATCGTGACTTTTCAGGACAAGGAATGTATGTTATTCTCCGCGGGCTGCTCAAAGGAAACTCTTACAGTTATGCAAGTTACGCAGGTGTGCTCGACGCTCCGGCATCTAAGTCGCTTGAATGTGTGCTCGGATATAATTATACCGACTTGTCCGACCGGAGATCAGAAATAATGGGCGGTCAGGCAAGCAACTTGTCACTTACATTAAATTACTACTTCAATAAATATGTCACCGCGCGCCTTCGTTACGGTTACACTCACGTATGGAATCGGGAAGGATATAATCAAACGACGCTCAATTCTGTCATCGCACGAATACAGGTGATATTCTGACAAATCGATATAAATGCCCCCGTGTCGGCACGGGGTGAATTTTTGAGTTCTGCAATGCCCTCTCGTGACAGTTACAGATTTGCCTTTATGTAGTCGATGATTGTGAAATCTTTTTTGTAATCGGTGTTGCCGGGGATTTCTTCGGTTGTTTTCGTTGTCCGGTTGAGGCCGGTGCTGCATGCCGCGCGGATAAAATCGAGTATTTCGCCGCGATTTTCATCCATCGGAGTTCCGGCTATTTCATGTGAGGCTCCATTGAAGCAGTGAAAGCGGTGGGGGTGCTGTTGCTCGGTAAGAATGTCGCTTATTGTGTGTGAACCCCATAATCCGAAGTCGCCCAGAGTGGCGCTGACAAATGGCACTATGCTGTCGGCATCGCCGTGAAAAAGCAGCATCGGACACGGCATGGTGTCCCACTGTGGTGCTCCGTCGGAACATATCGCACCGGCCATGGATATTACTCCGGCATAGTTGAAATCGTCCGGCAACCCCAGGCCCGCATAATATATTTTGTCATTGCACAAAGAATATTCCGCCTGAAGCACGGTGATGGCTCCGGCGCTCGACCCGCAGGCAAAAATCTGTGACGGGTTGATGTTCCATTCCGATGATTTCGACACTACATATCCGGTGGCTTTAAGGAAGTCGGTGGTGGCGGCATCGATGGCCGATATGAGATTTGCTTTGAATTTGTCTGGCGTCATCATCTCCTGCGCGGGTATATCCTTGAGCAGAGTGCGGTAGTCGACCGATACGATCGCCACGCCGTTGCGGGTCATGTATTCAAACATCGGCATATAGGAGCTGTTGTCTCTCTCTCCTCCCTTAAATCCGCCTCCGAATGCGAATATCATCACCGGTGCAGGCTCAGGCGAGGCTGCTCTATAGAAGTCAAGACGTAGTGTGTCGCTGCCGGCGACGTCATAAATTTCTGTTGTCTTGTCAAGTCCGAACGACGGCATGCAGGAAATAACGCATAACAGAAGCGCTGATATAAATCTCATAATTGATGTTTTTGATTTAATTTCTGCAAATCTACAAAATTAATTTTAAATACTTGTGGCCTTGCAGTTAAACAACCGTATGGTTTCAGATGTTTTATTACAAAATATTATCAACATAAATTTAACGCCATGTCATACAAGATTGAAGAAATAGAAGGTATAGGCGCCTCTTACGCCGACAAACTGAAAGCCGCGGGTGTGGCTACAACCGAAGATTTGCTGGCGGTCGCAGCTACAAAGAAGGGCCGAACCTCTTTGGCAGACTCAACCGGAATATCCGAGAAACTGATTCTCAAGTGGACAAACCATGCCGATCTGTTCCGCATCAAAGGGGTGGCCGGACAGTTTGCCGAATTGCTTGAAGCGGCGGGCGTAGATACCGTAAAGGAGTTGCGTCATCGTGTGGCTGCTAATCTACAGCCGAAGCTTGTGGAAATCAATGATGCCAAAAATCTGTGTAACCGTGTGCCCTCCGTGTCGGAAGTGGAGCGCATGATCGAGCAGGCCAAGACACTTGATCCGGTGATTACCTACTGACCCTTTTTTACGCACGTGAATATACATGAGACCGGCGGCCGGCAGGGCATTTCCTGTCAGTCGCCGGTTTCATGTATTCAGATACGCATGGCCTACAGCTACAATCTGTATCAATACTCTGTAAAAACTATATTTTTTTGATGCGTATACTATGGGTAATCAGGTGACAGACTGCATTGTAAGTGTGAAATCCTGACTGCCGGCGCTACATATTGCCTGTAAGATTCACTGATTGCCGTTTTTTTACATCGGCGGGCATTAATTTTGTATTCGGGAAGAATGCCATGCCTGCCATGAAAACAATATAAACCAAATCATAAGAATTATCTGTTATATGAGACTTTCTACGCTGTTTATCTCTTTGTCAGCTGTCTTTTGTGCCGAGGCTCTTGACATGAACAATCTCTATATCGTCGGTCCGGCAGCGACCGACGGTGTCTGGACTCCTGATCTTCCCGAAGAAATGGTATCGATAGGTTACGGTACTTTTATATGGGACGGCTGTCTCGGCGAAGGCGAATTCAAGTTTCTTAACCGTCTGGGTGACTACAGTTCATCGCTTGTGGCCGAAAACGTAAACCAGCCTGTATATTCCGACAATATCTATACCCTGATAGATAACTCTTCAGGTCAGAACAGATATGATTTTAAATTCTGGAATCCCGAGGCCGGCCAATGCCGCATTATTGTAAACATGGCCTCCGATCCGATGACTCTGTCGTTTCGTCGGCCGGCAGTGCAGATGGTAGGCAGCGCAGTGCGTGGATGGGGCTCCCCCTCGCTCAATATTCCGGTATTTGCTGACGATGAGGGAGCAGTGGAATGGACCGGCCTGCTTCAGGCCGGCGAAATAAAATTTCTCTCCTGCAACGGATGGTCGCCCTGCTACAATGCGCCGTATTACAATGATGCATTCACTGACGGCTATCACGCGATGGTATATCACGCCAACGGAGAAGATGACCATAAATTCATTGTTCCGCGCACTGGCCGCTACACTCTGCGTTTCAATCTGCATGAACCCTCGGTGACAGTGACATCGCACCCCGGTCCGTCACTTGAAGGGAAATTCACGGCGCCCGCCGGACGTTATGTCGTCGCCGCCGACCGCAACGGGCGACAGCTGCATTTCGGAGCAGTGCCTTCACGGTTGTTTGTCGGTTCGCTCGACGGAGATGTGGCCGAATTGCCTGCGTCGACGGCCGGTTCGGGCGTATTCTCCGGAAAGGTGTATCTTGAAGAAGACAATTATTACAAACTATATGCCGACGAGGCATGCTCCGACCGATACTGTTTCAGTCCGAATGCCGATGTCGATATTTCGGCCGGCGCAACCTGCAATGTCGCGCCCATGCACGGCTACAGTTATACTGTCGGTAGCACCGGTTATTATGATCTCACCGCTGATTTCAGCGGGGCGGCTCCGAAGGTATCTGCCACGCCGATAGTGTCGGGAGCCGACGAAACGGTTGCAGACAGCAATGTTAAGGTATCGGTAAGCGGCCGCAATATAACTGTTGTCGGAGAGTATGACAATATTGTCGTGTCGGACCTCTGCGGACGAGTGATTTCCACTGCGCCGACCACTGCCGTTCTTCCCGGCATATATGTTGTTGCCGTTGATTTCAAAACATTTAAAATCGTTGTAAGATGAAATATATATACAGACTGCTGATATTAGCTTCAATTCTGACGGCCGCAGATAGCGGCGCGCGTTCACTCGAAATCGCTGCCGGCGACAGAAACATGTCATGGCCTCCGGCATCGACGGTGCAGATGACGGAAATGCCCGACGGAAGTTTTAATGTTGCCATGCTCGGACTTTCCGCCGGTACATATTTCTGCATCGCTGACCGCGACGGCAACGGCTCACCTGTGGCTCTTGGCCCTTCGGGCGATAAAAATCTCGGTGCCGACGGCAATGCCTTCTCGGTGCTTGCCTCTTCGCATGACAAGATAGAGGTGTCGGATGCGGTGAGACGTCCCTCGGGAGTGTCACCGATCGATGAGTTTGATTTATGGACCGACAAAGCCCGTTACGCGCCGGGGCAGGAGGTATGGATCCAGGCGTCAAGATTCCGCGAAGTGCCCGGTGCGATAGTGCGTTACCGTCGTGGCGCCGATATCATTGAGGAGCATCCGTTGGTGCAGGAATGGTGGCCGTGGACTCCTCCGGCCGACGATTTCGAGGGGTATCTTGTCGATGTGTATTCTGTCGATGACAACGGCAACGAGCATATCCACGGCTCAATCGGTGTAGACGTGTCGTCAGACTGGAAGCGTTTTCCGCGCTACGGTTACACCGCATGGTATGAGCCCTCGCGCCTCGACGGCATCACCGGAGATATTGCGTTTCTCAACCGCAGGCACATCAATGCAGTGCAGTTTCAGGACTGGCATCTGAGCCATCACAAGCCTTATTGCGGCGATGCAGTCTATACGGACATAGCCCGCAGGGAGGTGTCGCTGGATGTGGTTAAGAAAAATATCGAGGTGCAGCACGCGTTCAATATGGAGTCGTTTTTCTATAATCTCGGGTTCGGAGCGCTGGAAAAGGCAGGCGCGGCGGCTGACGGGGTGAAAGAGGAATGGTACTATTACCGTGACAGCAACCATTCGCAAAAAGATTATCACACACTTCCAAGTGACTGGAAGAGCGACATCTCGTTTGTCGACCCAGGAAATGCCGGGTGGCAGGCTTATCTCGTTGACCGTAACCGTGAGGTATATGACAATCTCGGTTTTGACGGTTTTCAGGTCGACCAGGTCGGTTATCGCGGCGATGACACATACGACTATTGGGGCAACCGCTTCAATCTTTGCGACAGATTTCCATCTCTGCTCAAGGCTCTTAAAAACGGACATCCTGACAAGAGACTTATCATGAACAGCGTGTCGAAATACGGAGCATGGGGCATTGCTTCATCCGGCGTGATTGACGTATGCTACAATGAATGCTGGGCCGACACTCATTCGTTCATGGACCTTTACTGGATTGTATTCGACAACAATAATGCCTCGGGCAACACGGTGCGCACGGTGTTTGCCAACTACATGAACTATGAGTATGGCAAAAACAACTGGGGCAAGGAGTTCAATCCGCACGGCGTGCTGCTTACCGATGCATGCATCTTCGCTCTCGGTGCCGGACATCTTGAACTTGGATCCGGTGGCAATATGCTGTGCAACGAATATTTCCCCAACACAAATCTACGCATAGGCTCAGCCCTTACCGAGGCCATAACAAGATATTACGACTTCGCCACTGCCTACGAGACGTTGATCTACGACACCGTGCGCGAACTCACGCCCGATGTGACTCCTCTCGAAGGCACTCCGGCGGTGAGCGTATGGAACTATCAGAGAGGTCCTCAGCCGCGAAAGATTGTCATACGTGGCACGGAAACCCGCAAAGGGCAACTCGTCTATCATCTGTTGAACTTCCGCAACGTCAATTCGCTCAGCTGGCGAGACCTTAACGCCGACCAGCCCGAGCCGGAACCCGTATCGGATATCCGTCTGAGCATCGATGTCGACCGAATGGTGTCGCGCGTGTGGGTGGCATCACCCGATACCGACGCCTGTATCCCGCTCGAACTGCCCTTCACCCAGCAGGGCAATGCCGTCACGGTCACGGTTCCGTCATTGCGTTATTGGTCGATGCTTGTGTTTGAATAAGATGTCCGGTTGTGTCGAATGTCAGCTTCTGACCGTCGGCAAGAGTCACGGCGTAACCTACTCGCGGCACTTTCTTAATCTCGGTTATTACCGGCAGCGCACCATGACAGCGGAAATAATCAAGGATTCCGGCGTGCCACAGCGTGCTGACTACGCCCGACTCTGCATTCTTCACCATTATCCAGTTGAAATGCTCGTTAAATTTCAACGTCGTGGAGTCAGAGAGGCTGACAAGATAATGGTCTCCGTTCTCCTCTCGTGAAATTTCCACCCCCGTGATTGTAGCCTCAGGAAAATATCGGGAAATAAAATCTGATATTTCCGTCGGCACAACCGTATTAAACGAAGTGAGTGCTTTGCCGAACGCATCATTCCAGAATGTGACATCGTAGCTGTTTACCGAGTCATTGAAAATTTCATTTGGATCGTGTCCCGCACCGGGCACAATAGTAAAAGAATGGGAAATGCCCAGACGGGTCAGCAAGTCATGAAAGCGGCCGGTGATACTTATCCCGTTTTCTTCATACAGCCTGTCGCGGTCTCCCACAAACATTCTGATTTGCATTTTATTGTCAATAATCCGGGCAGCGTTGTGGCAGGCAAAGCTCTTTGGATGCCACGATTCGAAATAAACCTTCGAAAACGGATCTGAAATGTCGCCGAACGTGCATTCCAGCGCCCGCTTGAGAGGTTCTTCCTCCCAGTCGACAACCGCACCTGCGACACTGCTCACCGCCCCGAAAAGATCAGGATGTGCAAATGCCAGCGCCAACGCGCCGCGGCCACCCATCGAGAATCCCTCGACTCCACGTCCTGAGCGATCTGCAACGGTTTGATAATTGGCGTCAATATATGGAATCAGGTCACGTATGATCACATCTTCTATCGGTCCGGAAATCACTTTTTCATCGCTACGGTTGGCGTTGACATACCAGCCTATAGGCAATGCCTGCGGCGATACTACAATCAATGGCTCAAGACGCCCCTCTCTGACAGCACGGTCGACTCGCTCGATGAGCCACGCGGCCTCACGCTGGTTGCCAGTCCCGCCATGCAGATAATATACTACCGGATACCTCCTGCCCGTCTCACTGCCATATCCCTCAGGCAGATAGACCAGACAGCTGCCCTGAGTGTCCTCCCCTCTGCTTGGTGTCGGATACAAGACATAGTTTGTGTTGGCCGGAGTCGCATGAACAGGATCAATCCAGTCGGTCTTTCCGGTAGGAAGGTGAAGCGAATCGGCTTGCTCAGCCGCACTCAGATTCAGACTGCACATAACTGCTGCAGCCATCAATATTCTCAGACTTTTCATTCCCATTTTTATGACTTGCTTATATAATATCTTTAACGTATAATTTCTTTGACATAAAGATATGTAAAATATCGTAAACAATTATCTTATGCGGCAATTTATTTGATTGACAAAAGTAAAATATTGGCAAACAGATTACACTGTCTGACAGCGTAAAATCGAACACATACAAGAGTGGTCAAAGAAAAGAGTATAACAATGGATATATATCACAAAAAACAAAAATAAATTATCACAAAAAACAAAAACATTCTATCGCAAAAAACAAAAATGCGCTTTGGCGATAAAGAAATTCTCACTATCTTTGCAGAAACAAACATCAGTAAGGAAATGTCTTATTTACCTCGTATTGCGGATACTACACTGCGTGAATATCTTGAAGCGTTTGGAGCGGTACTCATAGAAGGGCCTAAGTGGTGCGGAAAAACAACTACCGCGGAACAGCAGGCAAATAGTGTGCTTAAACTTCAATTGCCGGATACTCGTGACGGATATCTTGCCACAGCAGCGACTAAGCCAACCCTTCTTTTAGAAGGTGCCACGCCGCGTCTAATAGATGAATGGCAGGATGCTCCCACATTATGGGATGCAGTAAGAAGTGTAGTTGATGAAAGGCAAAAAGTTGGACAGTTTATCCTTACAGGATCAAATTCTGTGGACAAATCTAAAATACTGCACACAGGGACCGGTCGGATTGCAAGGATAAAGATGACTCCCATGAGTCTTTGGGAATCAGGAGAATCAACCGGCGAAATCTCTCTCATGAAACTGTTCGACAATCCGGATATTGATATTGATGGCAAGATGTCATGTCTCGATATAAAGCAATTGATATTCGCATCCTGCAGGGGTGGTTGGCCGGCTTCGTTATCTCTTCCGACTACGAAGGGAAAGCTGCTGGTGGCTAAAAATTATGTTCAAAGTGTATGTGCTATGGATATATCCACTGTCGACGGTGTTGGTCGCAGTGAAAAACTCGCACGAGAGATACTGCGCACCTATGCAAGAAATCTCTCGACTCTTGCAAAGAAGAAGAAAATGATTCAGGATGTTGTGGCTACAACAGAAAGCTGCACAGAGCCAACGTTCGACAGTTATGTCTCGGCTTTGGAAAAGCTGTTTGTTATTCAGGATATAGATTCATGGTCGCCTGCCGTGCGTTCTGCCACAGCAATCAGAAGAGGGAAGAAAAG
>CAMWIJ010000049.1 GCA_947174275.1 uncultured Muribaculaceae bacterium | reverse complement strand
CGCCCCGCTACCGCCCACCTACCCTCACCCCCACAGAGAGCCGGAGGCTCGAGTCTGTGATTAACCGGGGGTCGCAGACCGCGGAGCAGGCGGAGACCCCGGCAATCCGACGCCATTACAGCATAAGCCCGGGAGCGCGCACTGTAGTATAAAACAAAACTATTAGCCTGCCACAGATTGCCCCACCCGGACACAAGTCAGATATCTCACCCTCCTTACTTTTGTTTTTAACACTTCAACCGTGTTTTTCAGCTCAAGCCGAAATAACAATACATGGCAATATAATAATTCCCGGCTTTATCTTGAGGGTATTGCATAACCTCATATTGTAGGGACGCACGGCTCGTGCGTCCGCCCAACACCTTGATTATCAACCGCAAACCTCAAACACACAAACTATCCACCGACACATAAACGACTGCACCCCCGCAAGTCAGTGACTTGCAGGGGTGCATCAAAAATTATTAGCGGAGAGGACGAGATTCGAACTCGTGGACAGGATTGCTCCCGTCGTCGGTTTAGCAAACCGGTGGTTTCAGCCACTCACCCACCTCTCCTTGAGGTTTTCAAATGCTGATTTTAATCAGTATTATGTTCTCTTTGCCGGTCTTTTTCTGACTCAGCGGTGCAAAGGTAGGTTGTTTTTATTGATTTTGCAAGTGTTTTTGCATTTTTTTTGCGATTGTCACTTAAATTAATCCTATTTTATTGGCAGCAAGCGGCGTTTTCATCATACACTGTGCCGATTGATGACGGTTTGCAAACGGTTTGCAAAATTTTATTGTTACTTTTGTAAGAAACTGAACCTGTTTGGATTTAACTCATGATTAATTTGAAGTTTTTACTTTCATTCTCTTTTATCGTCAATACGGTTTAAATTCAAACGCCCCATTAAAACTACCGATTATGGACAATACCCGACTTGAGCGCATGCTGATAAACAAAGGAGTGAAGCCCACCTCCAACCGCATTCTCGTGTATAAGGCGCTGATGAATGCACCGCGTCCCGTCAGTCTCGCCGACATCGAGTGTTCGCTCGAATCGCTTGACAAAGCCAGCATATTTCGCGTGCTCGAACTCTTTGCCGCCAATGACATCGTGCACGTGCTTGAGGACGGTAGCCGCTCCCTCAAATATGAACTGTGCCGCAGCGACTCGCACCACACCGTCGATGACCGCCACGTCCACTTCTACTGCGAACGCTGCATGCAGACATTTTGCCTCGAAGATGTCAGCGTCCCACCTATCGACACCCCTGCCGGCTTCATCACCCGCTCAGTCAACTACATGCTAAAAGGCCTCTGCCCCGACTGCGCAGCCAAAGAATAAAACCTCTCTTTTCATAAGAAGCCGCCAACTACCGCTTTTGTCATTTTTTGCCCCAGCGTGATTGCTGGAGCTGAGCGAGACGATCCTCGGCAGGATTGGAACATGGATTCCAGAAACGCGTGCCCTGCAGAGCATCGGGGAGATATTGCTGGACTACAAAGTTCCCCGGATAATCGTGAGCGTATTTGTAGTCGGCGCCATAACCCATCTCCTTCATCAGCGATGTCGGAGCGTTGCGTATATGCAGCGGCACGGGAAGATCGCCGGTCTGACCGACATTGGCAAGAGCTGCGTTTATAGCCATGTAGGCCGAATTGCTCTTTGGCGACGTAGCAAGGTAAATCGTGCACTCGGCCAGCGGTATCCTTCCCTCGGGCATCCCTATTTTTTTAATTACATCATAGACCGTGTTGGCCAGAAGCAGTGCATTGGGATTTGCAAGCCCTATATCCTCGGCCGCGAGAATAGCGAGACGGCGCGCAATAAATTCAGGGTCTTCGCCTCCGGCAATCATCCGCGCAAGCCAGTAGATGGCGGCATCCGGATCACTTCCGCGCACACTCTTTATGAATGCCGATATTATATCATAGTGCATCTCACCGTTTTTGTCGTAGGCCGACGGATTTTCCTGAAGCCGCTCTGTCACGGTGGCATCATCGATCACCACCGGCTGGCCGGCACCTACCGACTGCTCAAGCAGATCAAGAATATTGAGAAGCTTGCGGGCATCGCCCCCGGCAAAACGAAACAACGCCGTGGTCTCCTTCACCTGCACGTCACGCTTCGACAGCACCTCGTCATGAGCTACGGCATGGTCGAGCAGACGCTGCAGCTCGGCAGCCTCAAGCGGACGCAGAGTGTAGACCTGCGCGCGCGACAGCAACGGACGTATCACCTCAAACGACGGATTTTCGGTCGTCGCGCCTATCAGTGTCACAATCCCGCTCTCCACAGCCCCCAGCAGCGAATCCTGCTGCGACTTGCTGAAACGGTGTATTTCATCGATAAATAGTATCGGACGGCCCTTCGTGAACATGCCGCGGATATCGTTGCGGCAACGCTCTATGACCTCGCGCACATCCTTCACTCCGGCCGTGACAGCCGAAAGCGTGTAGAACGGCGACTCCGTCGTGTTGGCGATTATGCGGGCGAGCGTCGTCTTTCCCACTCCGGGAGGCCCCCACAAAATGAAAGAGGCCACATTGCCCGAATCTATCATGCGCCGCAACACCTTGCCCTGACCGACAAGATGTGTCTGCCCGATATAGTCATCGAGAGAGCGCGGACGCAACCTCTCGGCCAGCGGCGGCAATATTCCTGTGTTGTTGAAATCGTCGGTATCCATAGCTGTTACAGATTATCGGAATCATGGTTTCTGAACATGCGGTCAAAGAGAGCGTCGGCGGCACGCTCGCCGTCGACAGCTGCCGACACTATGCCGCCGGCATAACCGGCCCCTTCGCCGGAAGGAAACAACGCCTCGACGCTGACCGAACACAATGTGGCGTCATCTCGCACTATTCTGACCGGAGCCGAAGTGCGTGTCTCGCAACCGAGCACAATCGCCTTGTCGGTAAGGAAACCGCGCGATTTGCGGCCGAAATCCTCAAAGCCCTTGCGCAGACGGCGCGATATATATTCAGGAAGGATGCGGTCGACTCGCGCAGGGTGCACACCCGGAGCGTATGACGACGGCGGAAGCGACGCCGACGGCCGTCCGGCCACAAAGTCGGTCATGCGCTGGGCCGGAGCATTCTGCGTGCGGCCGCTCTCCTCATAAAAATCTTTTTCTATTTTTTCCTGGAGCTCCATTATCTTCAGTGTCCCTGTAAAATCGGTGACATCGTCGGGCAGAATTTCTACCACCATGCCCGAATTGGCCCAGCGGGTGCCGCGTGAAGCCGGCGACATGCCGTTTACAGCCTGCTGATCCGGACCGCTTGCCGACGGGATTACGAAACCTCCGGGACACATGCAGAACGAATAGACCGCGCGGTCGTCGACACGCGTCAGCATCGAGTATTCGGCTGCCGGAAGATATTTGCCTCGTCCCTGCGGACTGTGATACTGGATTGAGTCGATAAGCTGCTGAGGATGCTCCAGACGCACCCCTATCGCAATGCCTTTCGGCTCGAGGGTCACACCGCTGTCGAGCAGCATGCGGTAGGTGTCACGGGCGGAGTGACCGGTGGCAATGATCACAGGGCCGCAGTAAGTAGTGCCGTCGGCGGTTTTCACGCCGGTGGCACGCAGCCTTCCGTCATCGCCGCTGTCAAGAAGCAATCCAGTCACACGGGCAGAGAAACGCACCTCTCCCCCGCATCTTATTATGGTGTCGCGCATAGCTTTGATGACACCTGGCAGACGGTCGGTGCCGATATGCGGATGCGCGTCGACAAGAATGTCGGTGGAGGCACCGTGCTGGCAGAAAATCTGCAACACCTTCTCCACATTGCCGCGCTTCTTTGACCGCGTATAAAGTTTGCCGTCGGAGAAAGCGCCGGCTCCACCCTCGCCGAAACAATAGTTGGAGTCAGGGTCAACGATATTGCTGCGGGCTATCTGAGCCATGTCGACGCGTCGGCTGTCGACATCCTTGCCTCGCTCGAGAATAACAGGACGCACGCCGAGCTCAATAAGCCTCAGCGCCGCGAACAGACCGGCCGGACCGGCTCCCACCACGACAGCCTGCGGAGCGCCACTCACATCGCCGTAGTGCACAGGGCGCACCAGAGGCGACGCCGGAGCGTCCTCCCCTACATACACATCGACGGTAAGGTTGACCATAACCCGCCGCTGACGCGCGTCGATTGATCGTTTTTTCACAACAATGTCACGTATGGCATTGGCATCGGTGTCAAGCTCTGTCGACACTCTCGAAAGCAGAAGCAGAGGAGTGGCGGCAGTGCGCGGGTCGACACGGAGCTGTAGGTTATGTATCATAATTCAGATGTTGTTGAAGTGACCGACGGCGCCTGCATGAATTTGCGGTTGAGGCGGCGCATCATTATCACGAGAGTTATCACCGCCACGACAAACGCAAGGAAATCGGAGGCGGCCATCCCGGCCCATACACCGTCGATACCGAACATCGGCGGAAGGATAAGCAGAAACGGAATGAGGAAAATAAGCTGACGCGTAAGCGACAGGAAAATTGACAGTTTAGGCTTGCCGATCGACTGAAAGAAGTTTGTAATCACAATCTGACAGCCCACCACCGGGAAGCAGATGAAATATACGCGGAAACCGTTACGCGCTATATCGATAAGCTCACGCTCCACTGTAAAGAACTCGCTGATTGTGTCGGGAAACAATTCAGTCACAGTCCATCCGACTGTGGTGATGCTCAGGCCGATGATGACACCCTTGCGCAGAGTCTGCTTGACACGCGTCCAGTTGTTGGCGCCGTAGTTGAAGCCAAGTATAGGCTGCATGCCCTGCGTGACACCAAACACAATCATCACGAAAAACATCGTCGTGCGGTTGAGAATGCCGTAGGCGCCCACCGCAAGATTGCCGTCCTCCCCGGAGCAGTCAAGCAAAGCCCGGTTGAGAAACACCACCACGATGCAGGCGCATACATTCATCAGAAACGGCGACATGCCGATGGTGTAAATGCGCTTAACTATCGGGGGCGAAATCCAGCTTCGCTCGCGCCGGAAATGAATATAGCTGCCTTTCGACATAAAATGACAGAGCACCCAGGTGAATGCGGCAAGCTGACCGCACACCGTGGCAAGAGCCGCGCCTCTGATGCCCCATCCGAACACGAATATGAACAGCGGACACAGAGCCACATTGACAGCCACCGACAGCAATGCCGACACCATCGCCTTGGCCGGATAGCCCGTGGCGCGCATCAGGTTGTTGAGCCCGATAAACACGTAGGCTATCGGCGTGCCGGCAAGTATCACCTGCATGAATTCACGGGCGTAGGGCAACATCTCTGGCGTAGCCCCGAAGAACACAAGTATCGGGTTGAGAAACACAAGCGTGATGCCGCCGAATATCAGCGAGTGCACAAGGCAGAGCGCCAGCACATTGTTGACTACCTCCGAAGCCCGCGCTATGTTTTTCTGTCCCATGAAGATTGACGTAATTGTAGCGCCGCCGACAGCGATAAGCATACAGAACGCTATCACAAGGTTCATCAGCGGAAACGTAATCGCCAGACCCGCGATAGCCATCGCTCCCACACCTCTGCCAATAAAAATAGAGTCAATGATATTATAGAGCGAAGTGACGACACTTGCTATGACGGCAGGCACGGAATACTGCATCAGAAGACGCCCGATCGGACGTGTTCCGAGTATCGTAGGGTCGGAATTTGGTCTTGATTTGTTCATACACTGCAAAATTAACGCTTTATAATATGAAAATAGCCGAAAAATGTCTTATTTTTGCAAAATTTCACAAATAATAGCATATCACGATGGATAAAAAAGTTGCCGTACTATTTGATCTCGACGGAGTATTGATCGACACTGAAGGACTTTACACAGAGTTCTGGGCGGAGACCGGCCGTGAATTCGGCGTCCCCTCGCCCACTTTCGCCGCCGACATCAAAGGCACGACTCTGAAAAGCATACTCAACTACTTTCCCGGCGACGAACTGAAAGCAAAAGTGATGCAG
The DNA here is from genome assembly GCA_947174275.1 of uncultured Muribaculaceae bacterium. Lineage (GTDB taxonomy): Bacteria > Bacteroidota > Bacteroidia > Bacteroidales > Muribaculaceae > JAGBWK01. The sequence continues at coordinate 15,634 of CAMWIJ010000049.1, read as the reverse complement.
CGGATACATGATTTCGAGGACACTATGCGCTACCGCATGTTTCCCGGCGTGGAGACATTCCTGCAATCACTCCGTAAAGCCGGCATACCCACCGCCATCGTCACCAGCAGCGACGAAGTGAAGATGTCATGTCTCTACACGCAACTGCCCGCACTCCGCGACATGGTGGATATTGTCATCGACGCGTCAATGGTGACACGCTCCAAGCCTGACCCGCAAGGTTATCTTCTTGCCGCATCGAAACTCGGCATTGAGCCTGACGACTGCTACGTGTTCGAAGACTCGCTGCAGGGACTCGAGGCCGGACGCCGTGCGGGAGCCACCGTCATCGGTCTTGCCACGACCAACAGCGCCGGGCAGGTGCAACCGCTCTGCGACTTCCTGCTCCCCACATTCGAGGGGCTGACCGTGGAGCGCCTTCTTGCAATCACGAAAGCCGGCAAATAGACCGGCAAAAACCGCGACTGTTATAAATTAAATTTGTAGCAGTCGTTTTTTACTCATAAGTGCTTGCTATGGTGACACATCAGGCGTTTTGGCAATATATTTAGTGCTGTAAATCGGCGTCCTACGGAAGCCTGTTTGTGGATTTCGTCTAACCACGTACGCCTTGCTGCGCTGCGGCGTACGTGGTTACGCATAATCGGCGTCCTGCGGAAGCCTCTTTCGTGATTCCCCAAATCTGCGCTCTACATAGATATATGTCTCTCCCGAAGTCTCTTGCATAATGTCTCATATTATACATGTTATACATGCCATCACCCCTTACAGCATATCGGGAGCAGCAATACATGAACTGCTCTCGCAAAACGGCTTCCGCAGGCGCCGATTATGCCTTACCCCGCACGCCTCGCTGCGCTGCGTCGTACGGGGTAAGGCGTGCGGGGTTAGGGAGATATCAAAAGAAAGCCAAATAGAGTGTCGTAAATCGGCGTCCTGCGGAAGCCTCTTTCGCTACACTCCACCTATGCGCCATATCTACACAAATATATGTAGCTCCTGAAGCCCCTGCATGATGTCTCATATTATACATGACATCCCCCCTTACAGCATATCAGGAGCAGCAATACATAAACAGCTCTCACAAAACGGCTTCCGCAGGACGCCGTTTATGCATAACCCCATACGACGCTGCGCAGCAAGGCGTGCGGGGTTAGGAGATATATCAACAGAGAGGCTTCCGCAGGACGCCGATTTACAACACGATATTTTTCCGATATGCCTTGCAAATTTGATCCAGAGTGCATATCTTTGTTTTATGAGCCATACCGCACTGACATATCACATTATATTCGGCACTTATCGCAGAGAAAGTGTCATAGTGGAAAGCCACGAGAAAGAACTATATAAATACATTTTTGATTTTGCAAAAGAACGTGGCGTTTTTGTGTGGCGTATTGGCGGCATGCCTGACCATATACATATATTGTGCGATATCCCCGCCAAAATGGCTGTTGCCGACTTCATCAAACGATTAAAGGGCGAAAGCAGTAAATTTCTGAAAGTCAATCCGCACTTTCCCCGTTGGATCAGATGGGCTGAAAGATATGGCGCATTTACAGTCGATGCCTCTTTGCGTGAAACCAGAAGGCTGTATATCATGAAACAGAAGGAGCATCACCGTAATCTGAGTTTTGCCGATGAATACAGACTATTCTTACGTGAGGCCGGTTTTAGTGAAGTTTCCTCTGTTTTAGGCGATGAAGAGTCGACTGAAGCCAAATAGAGTGCTGTAAATCGGCGTCCTACGGAAGCCTGTTTGTGGATTCCGTCTAACCACGCACGCCTTGCTGCGCTGCGGCGTACGTGGTTACGCATAATCGGCGTCCTGCGGAAGCCTCTTTCGTGATTCTCCACATCTGCGCTCTACATAGATATATGTCTCCCCCGAAGTCTCTTGCATGATGTCTCATATTATACATGACATCACCCTTTACAGCATACCAGGAGCAGCAATACATAAACAGCTCTCACAAAACGGCTTCCGGAGGACGCCGATTTTCACTTAACCCCGTACGACGCAGCGCAGCGAGGCGTGCGGGGTAAGGAGATATCAACAGAGAGGCTTCCGAAGGACGCCGATTTACTGCATGATATTTTTTCGATATGCGATATTATTGATGATTGGCATCGCACGCTAAAGATAAATTTTCATGCAAAAATGCAATTTATAGGCTGTCGGGGTTGCGCTTTTTGGGAAAAATATTTACCTTTGCATGCAATAAAATTAAACGCAATCATTCATATATGTCATTTATTGCAGACCGAGTAAAAATGGATGGACTCACATTTGATGATGTCCTCCTCATTCCGGCTTATTCGGAGGTATTGCCCCGTGAAGTCGATCTGACAACCAAGTTTTCCCGCAACATCACATTGAACGTACCCCTCGTGTCGGCCGCCATGGACACCGTCACCGAGGCTCCGCTTGCGATAGCCATCGCACGCGAAGGCGGTATCGGTGTAATCCACAAGAACATGTCAATCGAGGAGCAGGCGCGTCAGGTGCATGCAGTGAAGCGTGCCGAAAACGGCATGATCTATGACCCGGTGACAATAAAGCGCGGCTCGACAGTGCGCGACGCCCTGCGCATGATGGAGGAATATCACATCGGCGGTATTCCCGTGGTAGATGACGACCGCAAGCTTGTCGGAATCGTCACCAACCGCGACTTGCGTTTCGAGAGCAATCCCAACCGCCCCATCGACGAGGTGATGACATCAGAAGGTCTCGTCACCACCACCCAGACCACTGATCTTGAGAAAGCCGCACGCATACTTCAGGAGCACAAGATCGAGAAACTTCCGGTTGTCGACAACGACGGCCGCCTTATCGGCCTTGTAACCTACAAGGACATCACCAAAGCGAAAGACAAGCCTTACGCTGCGAAAGACTCGCTGGGACGTCTGCGCGTGGCAGCCGGCGTCGGTGTGACAGGCGACTCGATGGACCGCGTTGACGCACTCGTGGCAGCCGGTGTCGACGCCATCGTTATTGACACGGCCCACGGCCATTCGCGCGGTGTAATCGGCGTGCTCAAAGCGGTAAAAGCCAAATATCCCGAGATTGACGTAGTGGTAGGCAACATAGCCACAGGCGAGGCGGCACGCTTCCTCGTCGAGAACGGTGCCGACGGCGTGAAAGTGGGCATCGGCCCGGGCTCTATCTGCACCACCCGCATCATCGCCGGCGTTGGAGTGCCCCAACTTTCAGCGGTTTATGATGTGGCAAAAGCCCTTGAAGGCACCGGAGTGCCTTTGATTGCCGACGGCGGCATACGCTATTCTGGCGACATCGTAAAGGCTCTCGCAGCGGGAGCATACTCCGTGATGCTCGGCGGAATGCTTGCCGGCGTGGAGGAATCGCCCGGCGACACTGTGATATACAACGGACGTAAATATAAGACTTACCGCGGAATGGGTTCGCTCGAGGCAATGGAAAAAGGTTCGAAGGACCGTTATTTCCAAGCAAGCGAGACCGACGCGAAGAAACTTGTGCCTGAAGGCATCGCGGCACGCGTGCCTTTCAAGGGCTCGCTCTATGAGGTCACCTACCAGATGCTCGGCGGTCTGCGCGCAGGCATGGGTTATTGCGGAGCGGCAAATATCGACAAGCTCCACAGCGCCAAATTCACCCGCATCACCAATGCGGGCGTAGCCGAGAGCCATCCGCACGATGTAGCCATCACTGCTGAGGCTCCCAACTACAGCGCCTCTCACCAATAATAATCCGCCCGCATCATCTGTCATCATCAGCAGCATGATCCGGAAGAATCATATAATCCTGACGCCGCACCGATTATGCGGCATCAGGATTTTTTCATTCCGCATCATTTATAATAAAAGCAATATAATAAATTGCCCCGCGCTCCGTTAATATAAAGTAACATCAGATATCAAATAAAAACCATAATCTAAAGAGAATAATGAAAAAAGTACTTTTGTCGCTGACAATCGCCGCATTGGGCGGCATGAGTGTCACAGCCGCGCCAAAGGATGCCGACCCGGTGCTCATGACAGTCAACAAGAAGCCTGTCAAACTTAGCGAATTCGAGTATCTCTATCAGAAGAACAATGCTCAGCAGCTTGCCACACAGCCGATTGACGAATATCTCGATCTCTTCGTCATCTACAAGCTGAAGGTAGCCGACGCCGAGGCGGCCGGCATAGCTGACAATGATGCGTTTGTCAATGAATACGCAGGCTACAAGCGCGATCTTTCGGAGCCTTATCTGGTAGACAAGGCATCACGCGACAGCCTTGTGCGCAGCATCTATGAGCGGCTCAAGACAGAAGTAGACGTAAGCCATATCATGGTGGAACGCCCCTACGGCGCAAACGCGACGGCATCGAAAAAAGCGTTGCTCGACAGCCTCCGCACAGAGATTGTGGCCGGACGCGCCGACTTCGCGACAGTGGCCGACACATATTCCATCGACCCCGCCGCAAAGCAAAACCATGGCCACATGGGCTATATCGTGGCCGGAGCGTTTCCCTACACTTTTGAGGACGCAGCCTACAACACCGCAGTCGGCGAGATTTCACCCGTGATAGAGACACAGTTCGGCTATCACATCGTGAAGGTCAACGGCACCCGTGACGCCCAGGGGCAGGTTAAGGTGCAGCACATACTCAAACTCACCCGCGGACTCAACGAAGCAGACCAGGCCGCCAAGAAAGCAGAAATCGACTCCATATACACAGTGCTCAAAAACGGCGGCGATTTCTATGAGATAGCCAAAGCCGAGAGCGAGGACCCCGGATCGGCACGCAATGGCGGCGAACTCGACTGGTTCTCTACCGGCCGCATGGTGCCTGAGTTTGAAGCAGCATCGTTCGCCCTCGCCAACGGCGAGATTTCAGAGCCGTTTGCCACAGCCTACGGCTATCATATCGTGAAACGTCTCGACTGGAAACAGATTGACTCATACGAGGATATGGCACCCCGCATCAACGCCATGATTGACCGCGACGACCGCCAGTACATACCGGTGCGCGCCAAGACCCGTCAGCTCCGCGCCAAGTACAACACCACCATACGTCAGGACATCGTCGACGACGTGCGCAACACAATCGCACAATACGGCCGCCTCGACACCACTCTCGTGGCACGTCTTGTCAATGACGAGCGCATCATAATCACACTTGACGGCGACAATGACGAAATCACCGTAGGCGATATATTCGCAGCTCTCCCCTCTCACTTCAGCGCCATGTCGCCCGATGATGCAAGCGGGTCGTTTCTCCAGCGCCTTCAGGAAGTAGCCGACGAGGCATCGGTCAACGCCGAGCGTGAAAACCTCGCCAAGGAGAATACCGAATACCGCAACCTGCTCAACGAATACCGCGACGGAATGCTTCTTTTTGAGATCAGCGACCGCAATGTGTGGACCCGCTCGAAAGAGGACACCGAAGGCATCAAGGCATATTTCGAAGCCAACAAGGCGAAATATGCCACCTGGACCGCGCCTAAATTCAAAGGCTATGTGGTGTTCGCCACAAGCGACTCAATCAGCAATGCGGCGCAGAACTTCATTGCAGCCAACAACATATCAAACGAAAAACTCGTAGAGGCACTGCGCGGCGAGTTCGGCAAGGATGTAAAGGTTGAGCGAGTGCTTGCGGCAGAAGGTGACAACTCCATCATCGACGGACTCGCATTCGGCAAACCCGCCCCCTCGCCCACCGGCAAATGGATTGCATATTTCGCCCACGACGGCAAGATAATAGACCAGCCGGAGGAAGTGGCCGACGAACGCGGTGCCATCACCACCGACTATCAGAACGAACTCGAACAGGAATGGATCAAATCACTCAAGAAGAAATATAAAGTCAAGGTCAACCAGAAAGTGCTCAAAGAATACAAGGCAAAGACTGAGACAAAATAACCCGTCCTCTTCCATTCATCTCATTGAGCAGGTGAAAAGCCTGCACTGATAAAAAAGCCGAAAGCTGTTTCATAATTTGCGAAACAGCTTTCGGCTTTTTTATCGTGATTACTGTAATGGTAATGCCGAAATCAGCAGGCTTTGAAGCTCATGTCGAGACCTTTTACCGAGTGGGTCAGGGCGCCGATAGAGATGTAGTCGACTCCGCATTCGCCGTATTGGCGGAGGGTGTCGAGGGTTATGCCTCCCGATGATTCGATTTCGACGCGTCCGGCGATGTGTTCGACTGCTTCGCGGGTGCGTTCGGTAGTGAAGTTGTCGAGCATTATGCGGTCGACGCCTGCTGCGAGAGCCTGATCGATCTCCTCCGTGTTGCGCACTTCGACTTCAATCTTGAGGTCGCGTCCGGTTTCCTTGCAATATTTTTTTGCTGCGGCTACGGCCTGCGGTATGCCTCCGGCGAAGTCGACATGGTTGTCCTTGATGAGTATCATGTCGAAGAGGCCGATGCGGTGGTTTTCGCCTCCGCCGATTTTGACGGCCATCTTTTCGAGCAGACGCATGCCGGGAGTAGTCTTGCGGGTGTCGAGCACTTTGGTTTTCAGTCCTTCGAGACGCTGCTGATATTTTGCTGTCATTGTGGCGATGCCGCTCATGCGCTGCATGATATTGAGCATGGTGCGCTCGGTCTGGAGCAGAGAGCGCACTTTACCTTCGACTACAAATGCGATGTCGCCGGGCTTGACGTGTGCGCCATCGTTGATGAATACGGTCATTTTGAGAGAAGGGTCGAAGTAGTCGAACACCCGGCGCGCCATCTCCACACCGGCGAGTATGCCTTCTTCCTTTACTATGAGTTGCTGGCGTCCCGTCTCGTCGGCGGGGATTGTTGACAGCGTGGTATGGTCGCCGTCACCTACGTCCTCGGCAAATGCAAGGGCGATGAGGTCGTCGATAAGTTCGTCGTTGGTTTTCATAACTTATATTAATTGATTAATTTTGTGCAAAATTACGGAATAAAAATGAAAATATCGCTCTATATAATAGGAAAAACCACTGCGGCTTACCTGCGGGAGGGGATTGATATATATTGCAAGCGCCTGTGTCATTATGTGCCGTTTGAAATCAGGCAGTTTCCCGACGTCAGGACTACGAAGGGGATGACGGAGAGCGTGCAGAAAGTGAAGGAGGGTGAAATATTTCTGGAGCAGATACGCACGGCCGACTATGTGGTGCTTCTCGACGAACGCGGACGTGAGATGACATCAAGAGATTTTGCCGGCTTCATTGACAAGCGGATGGCATCGGCCGGCGCGGGCAATATCATATTTGTAATCGGCGGCCCTTATGGTTTTTCCGACGCCATGTATGAGCGCGCCGACTGCAAGGTGTCGTTCTCGCGGATGACATTCTCACACGAGATGATACGTCTGCTGTTTGTAGAACAGCTCTACAGAGCCATGACGATATTGCGCGGCGAGCCTTATCACCACGACTGAAACGCAATGCCTCCGCTGCCATGCGGCATTTTTTTTGACGGCTATTCTTTTTTGTCGGGATTGAAGAGGCGGTCTTCGTCATCGAGTTTGAAATAGTGGGCAAGCATTGCGATAAAGCGCGATATCGCGGCGACGGCGTTGGCGGTCTCGGGGGTTACTTCGCGCGACTGCAAACGCATGATCAGCATGCCGTAGAGGGCGTTGAAGCATGTCTCGATTTCGCCGGCCGGGTTGTCGCCGGCTTTGGCGCGAAGCTCGACTATGAATGGCAGCACTCGGTAGAATTCGGCGGAGTATTCTGCAAAACGAGGGTCGGCAAGGAGAGCCTGATGAAGCTGAACGAGCTGCACGATGACATTTTTGTTGATCTGCAGGTGGCCGGTCTTTACGACATCCTCGCGGCGCATCATGTCGATGAGCGATTCATACCATTCCACCATCTCGCGGCGCTGCGCGTCGTCAAGATTGAAGCGGTCGATGACGTTTTCCTTTATTTTGTCGATATCGAGATTGTTGGCGCGGATAATATCCTCGATCTGCCACATGTAGATGAGGTATTCCGCAATATTCTCCTTACGTTTCTGCGATGCTATTATCATAAGTAACTGTTTTATTCAATACAACAAAGATGGTGATATTTTTTCTTATTTTGAAAAATACCACCATCTTTTTGCTTTGAAATCAGAAAAATCAAATATCCGGATTTTTTCGTGCTATATTAAGCAACCCATTGAGCACCAACATATAGACCGCAATTATCAGCCCTGCGACCACCAGATAGAATACTACGGAAAATCCTGTCAGTCCGATGATTACGCTGAAAGCAAGTGCGATAAAAAGTGTCAGCGATGAAAGCACGCGCACGTTGGTACTTATTGCAGAATTATCATAGTGCATAGCTATGCCGAATATCAGCGTGACCGCCGATATGATGGCCCCGCCTATTGCCAGACACCATCGCTGTGCTTCCGGCAGAGACATTTGCCACAGCGCGACGGCTATCAGCACGGCGATAAACACACATATCACAGATGTTATCGTATTCAGTCTCATGACACTATCCCAGTATTATAATTTTGTTGATTTCGGGAATATTCTTGGCAAGCTGCCATGCCGTCATACCTGCACGCCATACGAGGGTATTCTCGACAATCTTGCCTCTCTGAACCAAAGTCTTAATCTCCGACGACGAAAGTGGACCTACCTGCAGATTATCGATTACTGCATACCACTGCAACTCGCTCTTGGGGGGTACGGCTGTCTGATTGACAAACGTCTGACCTGTCGTACCGGCATTCACTCCTGGAACCGCGTTGTTGCTCATGGCATGGTTCATGGTATTTACCATCTGCTGCGCGAGGCTGATGCCGAGTCCGAATTCCATCAGTTTGTCTATGCTACTGAAATCTGTACTCATTATATGAAATATAAATTAAAATTGAAAATAAGTTACGATCAATATTCAATGCTAAGTTTCGATTACACTGAACATTGACTATTAAAAAGACAACTCGATTACAGTATGGGAGGAGGCACTGTGCCGGGCATGGGCGGAGGAACGGGCTGAAAGAGAGCCTGAAGCTCGGTCACCTGACCTGCGGGAGTCCAGCCTGACATACCCTGCGCCCAGACCATTGTGGCGCTTGTCAGCTGTCCCTGCTGCACCAGGGGCTGAAGCTGAGCCTCTTTGTAAGGGCCGGTTGCTGACCATCGATCGCCACGTAGTAGGCTGTATCTGACGCGCCGGGCATAGGCGGGGGTGTTGCAGCCTGCTGTGCAGCGGTCTGCTGCCACTGCTGGTTCATATTCTGACCCATCATATTGACCATGCCGGCCATCTGGCTGCCGAGCGCACTGCCCACAGCCATATTGGTCATGAATTGAGCCGGATTGATGCCACTCGAGCCTGAGCCTGCGCCCCAGCCACCACCGAGATTTTGGGCTGCAGTCTGCATCACGTCGGCCTGACGGTTGAGAGCGTGAGCACCGATAAACTGTGTCTCGGTCTGCAGGCGCTGTGCCCGCTGAGCCTCCTCGCGCTGTATGCGTGCGCTCTCATTGAGATTGGTAGCGTTGATGCGCTGCATGTCGTCGATATTGCGCACGTTGGCGGCGCTCTGTGCCTGGATCTGGGCGGTCTGCACGTGGGCGGTGTTATGTCGAAGTTCATGATAGCCGTCCGACTCCTTGTCAACTTCGATGCTCGAGATGTCGAGGCGGGTGAGTGTCACGGCGTAATCGTCGATGTCGGCCTTGAGACGCGGGAGCACAAGGTCATTGATTTCGTCGATTTTACGCTCTATCTGGAGCACGGGAATACCGTGGTCGCCGGGTGCGTTACACACAACCGATTTCACTCGGCGTATTACCGTATCCTTTATCTGCTCCTTGAAGCGGTCGAGCGAGAAGTCGATGAGACGGTGCGCGCTGATAAATTTGCGGGGGTCTTCAACCTTGAAGTTGATACTGCCCCTTACCGACATGGGCACTGCATAGTCGAGAAAACGGGGGTCGAACACATCAAAGTAGGGTATCGCAAACTTGATATTTATTACGCCCGATGTATTAATGTAATACACCTCGGCCTGGAAGGGCGACTCGCCGCCGAATGCCAGTCCTACAATATTGGACAGCACAGGGAAGTTGGCTGTCTTGATGGTATCATCAAACGGGCCTTCGATAATATCGATGTCACCTTTCTGCTTGTAGACAAATACAGCTGATTCACCGGCTTTTACGCGCAATGAAGAGCCGTAGCGTATAGAGTTTTCACGGGTAGTGGAGTTGGCATCCTGACCGAGCGGACGCCATTTCCACACGAGATATTCCGGTTCATCACAGCGGATGACGTTCATCATTCCTCCACTCTTACCTCTTCCAAAAAGTCCCATATATATTATTTGATTTTATAATCTTTTGCAATAGATTCGATGTTTTGGAGCAGGTCAGGATCGTCTTTCAAAACAATACGGGCCTTCATCAATATCTCCGACGCTTTTTTCTTATAAGCTGCCGCAATTGGTTTTTCATCGGCAGGTGTCATTATGCCGGACTTCGAATTTGTCGCACAAGTAGAGAATAGATCCAAAATATCTACTTTATTGTTCGGCACAGGGAAATTTCTGATTGCAACTGCATGTGCGTCTGAAAGTTGATTTTTTCTTAAACTACCGTCATAAAGAGATTTATACATCGAAAAAAGATTTAAGCCTTTGCTCTTATTACTATCCTCGATAGCTTTAGCGCGAGCTTTCTCGATCGCTACAGCCAAACGTTCGGAGGCGGTTCCCTGATTACCCCCCATTCCCAAAGGATATTCATTGCCACACTCCGGACATGAAGTCACGAGTTGCTTGACGGGCGCACCGCAATGAGGGCACTTTGTGGAGGCATTCTGTTTGGGCGCAGCGGCGGGAGACGGAGCAGCAGCGGGAGACGGCACATGCACAACCTGAGGCCGCGCTTTACGTTCCTCCTCCTTCTGCATGCGCACAAGTTCCTGACGACGTTCGTATAGGCGCGCTTCAAGCACCATCACAAATTCATCCATAGCCACACCTTCAGCCTGCGCATTGCGCACGAGCACCTGACGCTCAAGATCGCTGATTTCACCATCGGCCACAGCTGACTCTATGAGCGAATTAAGTTTCGCCGAGAAGCCGTTAGTGGACTGTGCCGGTGCAGCCGGTGCCGGAGCGGGTGCAGAATCCGGATTGGACCAGGGCACAGGGGGAGCCGCAGGTTTCGGTACGGCCGGAGCAAAAAGTGCTGATACCTGAGGTAGATCTTTCGCCGCACGCCATTCACTCATACCTTGCATATACACATAGGTTTCACGCGTGAGCGAACCATTCTGTATCATATCAATAAGAGTCACCTTCTCATACGGACCATAGCTTTCGCCATTGACGGCAACCATCACGCTGAGGCTCTCTTGCGGTAGGGGGACAGCAGGAGGCGGAGGTGTATTGAGCACGTTTGATTTACTCTTTTTATGATTGGAAGTCTCCTTTTCTTCGTCATCATCGTAATCCTTGTCACCGTCATCTTTGATGACTCTGTTTAGAATCGCATCGGGCACATAATCACCCGCAACATCTTTTAAAATTTTCTTAAAAAATCCCATGGTCTACAATTGTTGTTATTTAGAGTATGTATGAATTCAAACCATATTAACAATAAAAGAGAATGAGAGTAAAAACTTCAAATTAATCCAAACACTCTCTTACGTTCAGGTTATTTTTACAAAATAAAGATAAATCGGTGACATTTCATTGCTCCAATTTAGTCCAACTTGTCCCATTCATTTTGCTCTATACTTTTTCATATAATAAGAAATGGACCATCGATATTTTTTTGCTGATATATTGGGTTATAATGAAAAAAAGTTATATCTTTGTGACGATTTTTGCACAGTTGTCACGTTGTAGGTGACAATTTATTGACAATCAAAAACTTAGAGATGATAAACATTACTTTTCCCGACGGTTCAGTCAAGCAGTTTGAGGCAGGTGTCACACCGCTTCAGATAGCAGAAAGCATAAGTCAGCGCCTTGCGCAGGATGTACTCGCAGCCTCAGTCAATGATGAGGAATGGGATCTGACGCGTCCGATAACAGCCGATGCGGCTATCAAACTTTTCAAATGGGATGATGCAGAGGGCAAGCATGCTTTCTGGCACAGTTCGGCACACCTTCTGGCAGAAGCGCTTCAGGAGTTGTATCCCGGCGTGAAATTCGGCATCGGTCCGGCTATCGAAAACGGATTTTACTACGACATCGACCCCAACGGCAACACCATTACCGCAGCCGACTTCGGCAAGATCGAGGCCAAAATGATAGAACTCGCGCAGCGCAAAGAGGAAATCAAGCGTGCCGACATAAGCAAAGCCGATGCGCTTAAGCTCTTCGGCGACCGTGGCGAGGAATATAAATGCGAGCTCATCTCGGAACTCGAGGACGGCCATATCACCACTTATACACAGGGCAGCTTCACTGACCTTTGCCGCGGTCCGCATATTCCGACCACGGCTCCGATCAAAGCTGTCAAAGTGATGTCGCTCGCAGGAGCTTACTGGCGCGGCGACGAGAAGCGCAACCAGCTTGTGCGCGTCTACGGCATCACCTTCCCCAAGAAGAAGATGCTTGACGAATATCTCGCCCTGCTTGAGGAGGCCAAGAAGCGCGACCACCGCAAAATAGGCAAGGAGATGGAGCTTTTCGCATTCTCACAGAATGTAGGCGCCGGCCTGCCCCTGTGGCTTCCGAAAGGCGCCGCACTGCGCGACCGCCTGGAGCAGTTCCTCCGCAAGATACAGAAGCAATATGGCTACCTGCAGGTGATAACCCCGCACATCGGCAACAAGATGCTTTATGTGACCTCAGGCCACTACGCAAAATATGGCAAGGATTCATTCCAGCCGATACACACTCCTGAAGAGGGTGAAGAGTATCTGCTCAAACCGATGAACTGCCCCCACCACTGCGAGATATTCAAGGCATTCCCGCGCTCATATCGTGAACTGCCGTTGCGTCTGGCCGAGTTCGGTACAGTGTACCGCTACGAGCAGAGCGGCGAGCTCCACGGCCTCACCCGTGTGCGTGGATTTACTCAGGATGACGCACACATATTCTGCGCTCCCGACCAGATCAAGGATGAGTTCCTCAAGGTAATGGACATCATCTTCTACATTTTCAAGGCGCTTAAATTTGAGAACTTCGAGGCGCAGATCTCACTCCGCGACCCGAAGAACAAAGAGAAATATATCGGATCGGACGAAAACTGGCATCTTGCTGAAACCGCCATCATCGAGGCTTGCGAAGAGAAAGGTCTCAAAGCGCGCAAGGAACTCGGCGAGGCAGCTTTCTACGGCCCGAAACTCGACTTCATGGTGAAGGATGCCATCGGCCGCCGCTGGCAGCTCGGCACAATCCAGGTCGACTACAATCTGCCCGAGCGCTTCCAGCTCGAATATACCGGTGCGGACAATCAGAAACACCGTCCGGTGATGATACACCGCGCGCCGTTCGGCTCGATGGAGCGATTTGTGGCAGTGCTTCTTGAGCACACCGCCGGCAAATTCCCCCTCTGGCTGGCTCCCGAGCAGGCCGTTGTGCTTCCCATCAGCGAGAAGTTTAACGACTATGCCTACGAGGTTGCGAAACAGCTTTCGGCACGTGACATCAGAGCCGAAGTTGATGACCGCAATGAGAAAATCGGCAAGAAAATACGCGACAACGAGCTCAAAAGAATACCCTATATGCTCATTGTTGGTGAAAAAGAAGCAGAAAATGGCGAAATTTCTGTAAGAAAACAGGGTGAAGGTGATAAAGGTATGATGAAAATTGCTACCTTTGCAGACGAAATCACTCGAGAAATCGAAAATATGATCAACCAATAAATCGTTAATGGATAAAAAACCCAACCAAACAGGCGCACCGCGTCCGCAACATAACTCCGGGGCACCCCGTCCCCCCTATCAGTCACAGCAGTCCCGGCCGGGAGGCCGCGACGCATCTTCCCGCCGTGGCGACATGCGCGGGAGAGAAAACAAAGACCAGCATGCCATCAACGAGCGCATACGTGCCCGTGAGGTGAGACTGGTGGGCGACAATGTGGAGAACGGAGTAGTCTCTATACAGGAGGCCCTGCGCATAGCCGACGATTTAGGTCTTGACCTGATTGAAATATCACCCAACGCCGAGCCGCCTGTGTGCCGCGTGCTTGACTATCAGAAATTTCTGTATCAGCAGAAGAAACGCGCCAAGGAGCAGAAAGCCAAGCAGACCAAGGTGGTGGTGAAGGAGATACGTTTCGGGCCCCAGACCGATGATCATGACTACAACTTCAAGCTCAAACATGCAGTCAGCTTCCTTCAGGAAGGGTCGAAAGTGAAGGCCTACGTGTTTTTCAAAGGCCGTTCGATTCTGTTTAAGGAGCAGGGCGAGGTGTTGCTTCTGAGATTTGCCAACGACCTCGAAGAGTACGGCAAAGTGGAACAGATGCCGGTGCTTGAGGGAAAACGCATGATAATCATGCTGTCACCAAAGAAAAAATAAGCCACGAGCTGGCGAAACAATAATCAACCGAATTAATAATTCATTTAAAATCAAAAAAATGCCTAAGGTTAAAACTAACTCCGGTGCCAAAAAGAGGTTCGCCCTTACCGGATCAGGAAAAATCAAGAGAAAACATGCTTTCAAGAGTCACATCTTGACAAAGAAGACCAAGAAGCAAAAACGTAACCTCACTCATTTCAGCACAGTCGCTAAGGCTGACGAAGCAAACGTAAAGGCTCTGCTGGGCATGAAATAATCGCTGCCGAAAAGAGAAGGATACAAATTTTAATTCGTGATATTACATTATTATTAACCGAGTGATTAGCCCAAAAGAGCAGAGTAGAACGCTCAGCCGCTAACATTCAAAAAGCACAACAACAATGCCAAGATCAGTAAATCATGTAGCTTCAAGAGCTCGTCGTAAAAAAATCCTGAAACTTACCCGTGGTTACTACGGATGCCGTCGCAACGTATGGACCGTAGCGAAGAATACCTGGGAAAAAGGTTTGACATACGCATATCGTGACCGCAAAGACAAAAAGCGCAATTTCCGTGCGCTGTGGATACAGCGTATCAACGCTGCTGCCCGCATGGAGGATCTCTCCTACTCAAAACTCATGGGTCTTATCCACAAGTCAGGTATCGAAATCAACCGCAAAGTTCTTGCTGACCTCGCTGTCAACAACCCCGCAGCTTTCAAAGCTGTTGTTGCTAAAGTAAAGAACGCGTAAAGATACATCCCAACCCAACCCCCGAAGCGCTGACCACCTCCCCATTCCCCCGGTCAGCGCTTCACTTTTTTTATATTACAGCAGAGTGTTCACGGCTCGCGTGTCCGAAATTAGCAATTGACAATCAAGCTATTTGCGGACGCACGAGCCGTGCGCTATGCATCGGACGGGTATGTGACAGGTTCGAGCCTCCGGCTCTCAGTGGATGTGATGGAGGGGTGGCTGCGAGGCTGTGGCGTTGTAAGGTCTTTAAGGTCATTAAGGATTGGGGGATGGTGTAAATCGGCGTCCTACGGAAGCCTTTGTTTTGGTCGGCTGTAACCCCGCAAGCCTTGCTGCGCTACGGCGTGCGGGGTTACGCATAATCGGCGTCCTACGGAAGCCTCGCGGGTGGCGGGCAGGTCGGATAGAAGGACAGGTCAGACAGGTCAGACCTGTCGGACGGGGAGGACGCGAGG
>CAMWIJ010000048.1 GCA_947174275.1 uncultured Muribaculaceae bacterium | reverse complement strand
TTTTAAGATAAATTTTCCACTCTCTTATTTTGCTGCTGCAAACTTAGAGCTTTTTCTTTATAAATCTTACACCGGCAGAAGAGAGGAGCCCCGATGCCACTGTATCAGAATGAATCATTACAGCGGCAATTTCAGAATTCACATTATAAAGAAAGGTATTTCATTTCGTCTACAAAAATCGGCCATTGGTCGCAAAATGCCTTTCTCAATTGACGGTTATCGTAATTTTGTGTTGAATCGATAACGTCGTATCATGTGTGTACATTCCAAAACTCCGTATTCTTTCACCAGAGCAGTCTTAGCCCTGGTGGACATAGGATTTAATATGGCCTGCGTGTCATTGCTTCTACTGACATTGTCAACATCGCTTTGTGCATCGGCTCAATATGGGCACTCAGATTCCATTGCGGTTTATTTTCACCAGTCAAAGACTGACATAGACCTCGATTATCATAATAATCGAGAGGTCTTAAGCAATGCCATTAAGGCTATTATGGAGCGTGATTCTATAGCAGGAGGCCAATCGTTGCGTGTCACATGTGTAGAAGTTGTCGGGGGAGCCTCTCCTGAAGGATCGATAAGAATCAACGAGCGACTGTCTCGCCGACGCGCGGCAAATATTTTCAGTTATGTCAGCGAGCATATTGAGATGCCTGATTCAATTACGTCCCATACATTTTTAGGACGTGACTGGCACGGACTTCGCAATCTTGTCGCTACCGATGTGAATGTCCCATACCGGTCGGAAACCCTAAGCCTTATTGAGGATATTTTAGCAGGTAATGTGGCAGAGCCTTTGGTAAAACTGAAGAAATTAAGGAATGGTGTTCCATATAATTATATGTATTGGAATCTTTTCCCGGACTTACGTAAGTCCATGCTTGTGATAAGGTATGCAGCAGTACCTGACGCATTCCCGACAATTATACCTTCCGAAATAGTAACAACTTGCCCACCGTATATACCGGATTCCGTTGGAATTATTCTTCGCGATTACAGTTTGCCAAAGGTGTGTTCTTCGGAACGCAAACCGTTCTATATGGATATTCGTACCAACATGCTATACGATGCTGCACTTGTGCCAAATCTGGGTGTTGAGTTTTATCTTGGCAAAAATTTCTCCATATTGGCTGATTGGAAATATGCCTGGTGGGGAAAACCTGCTGCCGGTACGCTTTGGCGCATCTATGGCGGTGGAGTGACCGGCCGATGGTGGTGGAATCCGAATGGTGACAACAAACCGCTCACAGGCCACCATATTGGAGTGTATGCCGGAGTAATTACATACGATTTTTGTGTAAACGGAAAAGGCTATATGGGCGGTTTGCCACAAAAGCCGCTTTGGGATCGATTCCACATCAATGCCGGAATAGAATACGGATACTCTCTTCCTATATCAACAAGGCTGAATATCGACTTTTCAATAGGTGTCGGATGTATGACAGGAGAGGTACGTCATTATGAAGTTAAGGATACCCACAGTGTATGGCAAAAAACAGTAAAAAAGACATGGGTTGGGCCATCCAAAGGAGAGATTTCTTTAGTATGGCTTTTAGGCCGTGGCAATTATAACACGAAAGGAGGCCAAAGATGAAAGATACGATAATTATTTGCATACTATCAGTACTCTATCAGCTATTCACAGCCTGCGACCATCAGCCTCTTTGCTATCATCATCCGCACGATCATAAAGTGACGGTCATATTCAACTGGCAATATGCACCCGAAGCAAACCCTCGCGGGATGTGCGTGTTTTTCTATCCTGAGCATAATGACTTCCAATATTATCGTTTTGACTTTAGCGGACGCGACGGAGGAGAGGTGGAATTGCCGGCAGGAAAATATCGGGTGATTGCATACAACAATGACTCTGAAGCTACGGAGTTTATGGATTATTCGGATTTTGACAGCCACAAAGCCACAACACGTCGTGGCAATGTATTGGAGTCAATTCTCGGACCTCTTTCACATGAACCTGTCAATGGACAGAACGTACATATCAGCCCTGATGACCTATGGGGTGCGATTGCAACGGAAGTGACGATTGATGCCACCGGCATTTCATATATCTGCGTGCCATATAATCCGTCTATGGACTCCAGTCCGGTAGCTCCGGTTGTAACAACAGAGATGAAAATAGAGCTCTTCCCTGAAGATGTTTTATGCCATTATACATGGGAAGTGATTGATATAGACGGCATAGAGCGCATTGACAAGGTCGCCGGCTCAATCAGTGGTATGGCACATTCGCTATATCTTGGCACCAATGACCTGGCATCACAACCTGTCACAATTCCATTACCCTCTCGAATTACTCCTGACGGCAGGATTGAGGGAGAATTCCTTACTTTCGGGCATAATGAATTGATTTCATCGCCCCACAAGATAGAACTATATGCATGGATGAAGTCAGGAAAGAAATTCGTCTTTGGGCGTGAACAAGAGAACTTTGACGTGACTCGACAGGTACATTCAGCACCTGACACCTTATTATCAGAGGGCTTGAGATACCCAAAGACGGAGGTGACATAGCACCGTCATTCGACGATTGGGTCAGCGAAGATCATGAACTTCCGATTTGATAAACCAACAATATATTTAACAATTAAGTAATTATTAATCAAAATGAAGAAACTATTTTATCTGATGCTATTGCTTGCAGGTGTGCTGCTTGCATCATGTTCCAGCGAAATGCCCGTTCAAGACCCTAATCTACAGAACGGCTCAAACGCTATCTGTTTTCGAGTGTCGGCTCCCGCAACATCGCGTGCTGCCCATTCATACTGTAACCAGAGCCTTCCCGAATCCTTTAAGGTATGGGCTTACCTCACTAAAGAAGATGGATCCATTCAGGTATACATTGACGGTGAGACAGCGACAAAGGGAGCTGACAATACTTACAGTTTCAACAAACCGCAGTATTGGCCTGGGGAAAAATTCCAGCAGTTGGAATTTGTCGCAGTAACAGATGATGAAGGAGGATATGACGCGGTCTCTAAAGAATTCAGTTGCTCGGTTTCTTCTGATGTCGCAAGTCAGAATGACCCTATGATGGCTATGTGTGTAGCATCAGGTGACAATCATGAGAATACAATCAACCTCACCTTTAATCATCTTCTTTCACAAATCGTATTCAATGCCAAATGCAAAGAAGGCCTGAAAGTGACAGTCAATACCCTCTCAGTGGAAGGTTGTCTTAAAGACAAAGGTACGGCGGTGTATAGAAGTGCTACGGATGCAGAGGGTGGTTATTTCGAACATGAGGATGAAAACGGAGAATGGCTTGACCGATTCAACTGGTTGTCACGCGAGAAAAGTGATGTGTTCAATGGCTATGCCCTAACATTCAATCCGTCAAAAGTCATTACTTATAACGTAGAAAATACAAGCACGAAACTTACAGGAGCACCCGATAATCACGAAGATGGAGACTGGTCACAAGTAATGACGTTGTTACCGCAGACAACGCCGGCATGGGTACACGGAAAAACTCTTGCAGAGCAGGCGGCCAGTGGTTATGGCTTGTTGGTGATCAATGCCAAGATTGTTGACGCTGAGTCTTCCAACGTCCTTTACGAAGGCGATATTTACACCGGAATTCCTGCTAATTGGTCATCTGGCAAACGTTACACATATACATTGAATTTCGGAGAGGGTGACAACAGCTGGCAGGGTCCGGACCCTGAAGATCCTAACATCTATGGCTTCCCGATCTCTCTCAATGTTTCCGTATCTGATTTTGTGGATGTCAATGGCGGTCAGGTACTTGATCCCAAACATGTGAATTATAACAACGCAGAGGTCGGAGACTTCATGATGAATGACGGCAATTTGGTCAAGGCCCAGAGTGCCAAATACCTTTCGGACACAGAGAAAGACAATGTTATAGGCATGGTGGCCTATGTCTATAACAAAACTGAGGTTCCGACAAGATGGACTAATACCGCCAGAGCCAATGATATTCTGAATAATAAGAAGAATAACAGCACGCGTCATGGCCTGGTAATATCTCTCAAAAATATGAAATCCGAAAGTTGGGGCCCGATGGGTGATTTTTCTGATAATTTCAAAACGCATAAATTTATCTTTAATCAGTACGATACCAATTCAAGCGACAATGCCTATGTGGTGTATAATGATGGATTAGAGGCGTGCGAAAATATATGGAATAGCGACAATATATCCGAGTTTCCGGTGTTTAAGTCAGTAAAGGCTTACAGGACAGAAGAAGCCTCAACCGGATATGAATATCAATACTACACCACAGGCTGGTATCTTCCAAGTATTGGCGAATGGATGGATATCATCAGCAATGATGGTATTGGCGGCCTGGATTGGAAACATTATGGTCTTACAGATACCAATGGCATTATCTGGACGTATGTCCGTTTTGATATAGTCCTTGAACGGATAAATACATACTTAAAGGCTCTTGATCCCAATGATAATGCGGGATATTTTGACGCTTTTAAAAATCAACAGCATTATTGGTCATCATCTGATTGTACTATCAATAGCATATATGGAGTCAGTTCCCAAGATAATAAATTGAGTTTCGGAGACCGTTGGAAATCGGCTACAGATGCTACAACACGATGCATTCTTGCTTTCTGATACATAGTTAACCGATACAATGAGAGAGGCTGCAGTTCATTCAGTTGCAGCCTCTCTCATTATACGTATTTGTCTCCAATTTAATATTATCAGAGACCTTTATTTGTAGCCGAGGGTTTTGGCGAGGGATTGCGGGGTGATGCGGGTGTAGCCTGAGGGGGTGCGCCAGCGGGCGCTTGAGGGCACTTCCCATTTCACTTTGTCGAAATCGTATGTCAGTGATGCGTCGATGGGTGTGTTGCCGGCCCTGGTGCTGACCGAAAACTGCCGCATGAAGTGTGAGCCGTCGATGTCGGCGGGGTCGGAGTATGTGCAGCCGTAAAGCCGGTCACCGGTGTTGAATGTCAGCGACATCAGTGTGTTGCTGCTTTTCGAGAATCGGAACTGATATTCAATCGTTCCGTTGATTTTTGATTTGGGGGT
The DNA here is from genome assembly GCA_947174275.1 of uncultured Muribaculaceae bacterium. GTDB lineage: Bacteria > Bacteroidota > Bacteroidia > Bacteroidales > Muribaculaceae > JAGBWK01. The sequence goes on along the minus strand of CAMWIJ010000048.1, from coordinate 16,672 downwards.
AAGAGTCCAGGTGTCATCGGGTGAGTCGGTAAGCATTATTCCGGCGGTCATGGTGTCGGAATATGTGCCGCGGTTGTTGACAAAGGCTCTGCCGAGCAGTGCGTCCTGCAGGTCGCCGATCGAGAGCGACGCTCCGGCAAATATCTCCTTTATCGGTTCGGCGATGTAGCATTTGTGGAGCTTGTCGGCGGCAAAGACCGAGTCGGTGCTGACATACATGTTGGCGACCTCCATGCCGAGCACGCGCAGCGTGACGTAGATGTCGCGGTCACGGCGCATGTAGATGCGTCCGCTGACCGAGAGTTTCTGCGGCGATTTCACTGAGACTTTGACCGGGAGGTTGAGCTGCGTCCAGGGGAGATATCCGGCGGCGATGTCGCGTGCGCGCTCCGTGAGGGTCTTGGCGCTGACATCATGGATGCCGGTAGCGGCTGCGTGTCGTGACGTGCGGCAGCCGGTGATGACTGTCGACGGAATTACGGTTGCGGCTATCACGATGGCCGTCAGGATGAAGCCGTGGCGTTTCATTCGTGGAAATATGTCTTGTATTTGACTTTGCGGGCGAGAAGCTCGTTGTCGGGGTCGAGGTCGAGGGCTTTCTTCCAGAATTCGACGGCTTTGTCGGGCTGCTGGTTCCAGAAGTATATGTCGCCGGCGTGCATGTAGTATTCGGCCGATGGCTCGGTGCCTTCCTGCTGATGGTCGAACGCGCGGTCGATATATTCTTTGGCGCGGGTGTAGTCGCGCTGCTTGAAGAGTATCCAGGCGTAGGTGTCGAGATATGTGGGATTGTCGGGCTCGGCAGTGACGGTGGCATAGCTCAGAGCCTCGGCTTCGGCGAGACGCTCAGGGTCGTCGGTCGATTCCGACAGGTGGTAGGCGTAGTTGTTTTTAGCCATGATGTTTTCCGGAAAAATGTCGAGCGCGCGGCGGTAGTAGAGCTGTGCGCTGTCCATGTTTTCGGCCGTATAGTAGAAATCGCCGATGCTGGAGAGATAATCCGAACGTGTCTTGACATCGGTCGAGTCGGTGAGTTCGTAGGCGCGGTGCATCTCGTTTATAGCTTGGCCGGAGTTGTCGTCATCGGCAAGATATAGCGCCGAAGCCAGGAAACGGTGCACTTCAGGACTGTTGTCATGGTAACGCAGCGCGCGCTGCATGGTGGCTGCGGCCCGGTCGAAGTCTTCCTCCTGGGCGTAGAGCATGCCGGTGCGTATCCAGTTGTCGGGGTCGTCGGGCTGCAGGTCGACGACGAGTTCCATCTGTTCGGCGGCTCCGGCATAGTCCTGCCGCACGGTGAGAAAATCGGCGTAGAGGCTGCGCAGTGACGGCTCCTGCGGATTTTTGTCGATGACGCGGTTGAAGAGGGCATTGACGTGAGGCAGGTAAGTGGAGTCGTTGATGAGGTCGCGGGTGTAGTCGAGAAGTATCTCGTGCTTGTCGTCGATGTCGAGGTCGGTCTCGAGCAGGGCGCGGTCGGTTTCGCGTGAGTAGCCGATGGTGTCGCCGCTGTTTTTGTAATATTGCGCGAGCATCAGTGCCGCCGCACCGCTTTCGGGATCGACCTCGCATGCCTTGCTGTAGTAGACGAGAGCCGAGTCGCCTTTGCCCTGCACCTCAAAGTAGCGTCCGGCAAAGCTGTAGCATTCGGGATTGAGCGGAGATGCGCTTATGGCGCCGCGTATCTCTCTGAGGGCGCTTACCGAGTCGTTGAGAAACGCGTAGATAGCGGTCTTGCGCCGGGTCAGTTCCATGCTTTTGCCGGCAGTCACTTCAAGGCGTTCGAGACGGTCGACAGCCTTGTGCACCATCACAGAGTCTTGGCTCGACAGAAGCGCGTCGATATATGACAGCGCGATGTCGGCTCTTGTGGGGTTGAGCGAGTCGACCACATGCAGCACCTCGATCTGCCGGGCTGTGTTGCCTGTGCTTGCCATCATCTGGCTGTAGTAGTAGGCGTTGGTGTAGTCGGTGGGATCGGCCTCGAATTTCTTGCGCAGAAGGTCGATGCCTTCGAGCAGCAGAGGCTCGTCGCGTTTGACCATCATGACATAGTTGAGGCCGAGCTCCGAGAAATAGTCGGAGTTGGTGGAGTCGAGGCCGTAGGCGCGCCGGTAGAGCTCGTAGGTGGCGGCCCGGTTGCCGAGTGCGTTCTGTCGCTGGGCTTCGCCGTAGATGTATTCGGCTTTGCGCAGGCGTGACTCATTCTCCCATTTGCCGTTGCCGCGGGCGAAAATCGAGATGCAGGCGGTCATAGCCGCGGCGGCTACGGTGAGGTTTCTTAAAAAATATCTCATTATGATTGTATTCGGTTGATAGTGGTTTGCTACTCAGTGCCGGAGTGGCCGAAGCCTCCGTCGCCGCGTACGGTCTCGTCGATGCGTTCTACCTGTTCCCATTCCACGCGGTCATAGCGGGCGATCACCATCTGGCAGATGCGTTCGCCGTCGTTGATTACAAAAGGCTCTTTCGAGAGGTTGATGACGATAATGCCGACTTCGCCGCGGTAGTCGGAGTCGACGGTGCCCGGCGCATTGGCTATCGTGATGCCGTGTTTGAGGGCGAGACCGGAGCGCGGACGTATCTGACACTCATATCCCCGCGGAAGCTGGAGGTAGAGGCCGGTTGGCACAAGCACTCGTTCAAACGGCTGGAGCACAATGGGATGCTTTACAAACGCACGTACGTCCATGCCTGACGAGCCGGGTGTGGCGTAGGCGGGGAGCGGGTGGTGCGAACGGTTGATTATCTTGACTTTGAGAGTTTCCATATTTATGAAGTTACAAGGGTTGATAAATGTTTAACGCAAAAATAGTTAAAATATCGTGAGTATTAGATATTTTTAATTTAAAATTACATAATGATATGAAAGGATAACGTAAATTAGTCTACCTTTGTTGTCACAATCCGCGACGCTGTGCGTATTATATATGTCGCTCCCTCTCCGCTTCATATTTCAATCCGATTTTTTTTAACAGCTTCTTATTATTTATCACGATGACAACATCATTACGCGCTATTCTCACGCTCGTCGCCATCAACTGTGCGGTTGCCGTGTCGGCATTCTCAATCAGAGGAAAGGTGGTTGACTCACAGAACACTCCGGAAGCATACGCTACCGTGAGGATTTTCAATCTTGCCGACACTCTGCATGCCGCGGCCCTCGGGGTGACTGACGACGACGGCGCGTTTTCCCTGCCTGTCAAATCGGCCGGCGAGTATAATGTCATCATATCATCGGTCGGAAAAAAGACACTTGACAACAGGGTGAAGCTGACGGCGACCGCCGCCGATGCCGACCTTGGCACCATGACGATGGCCGACAACGCCGCCGAACTCGGTGAGGTCAATGTAATAGCAAGCAAGCCTCTGGTGGTGAAGGAAATCGACCGCATAGGCTATGACGTGCAGGCCGACGAAGACTCCAAGACCTCCACCGTGCAGGATGTGTTGCGCAAGGTGCCAATGGTGACAGTCGACGCCGACGGCACAATCAAGGTCAAAGGCTCGACCAACTTCAAGGTCTACAAAGACGGACGCCCCAACAACGCATTCACCACCAACGCCAAGGATATCTTCGCCGCAATCCCCGCCTCAATGATAAAAAGGATTGAGGTCATCACCGACCCCGGAGCGAAAGAGGATGCCGAGGGGGTGGGAGCAATCCTCAATATCGTCACCAACGAGAACACTTCGATGAACGGAGTCATGGGGAATGCCGGACTTTCATTCAGCACCCGCAACAAGGCGCCTATGCCCAATATCTGGCTTACCGGAAATATCGGCAAGGTGGCCCTGTCGATGTATGGCGGATTTCACCATCAGGACTACAATGACGGCAAGAGCAGCGACAAATCACAATACACCTACGTCGAGTCGGGCAATACGCAAAGCAGAAGCGGCAGCAGCAAGACGATGGGCAACGCAGCCTACTGGGGCATCGACGGCTCCTACGAGCTCGATTCGCTCAATCTCTTCACGCTTGAATTCGGCGGCTTCTACTACAACGCCAAAAACAGCAATGACGCTCTCGCCGCCATGTATGACCCTGCCGGCAACACCATCTACAGCTACCGCACACACGCGTGGACTCCACGCACCCGCTATCTCGATTTCCACGGCAGCTTCAATTATCAGCACTCTACCCGCCGCAAGGGCGAGGTGATAACGCTCTCCTATCAGGTGTCGCACAATAACAACAAGACACTCTCAGAGAGCGAGTATCTCGACATGTATAACTTCCCGGCGCCCTACACCGGCATCAACTCCGACGCCAATCTCAATTTCCTCGAGAACACGGGACAGATTGACTGGACACGTCCGTTTGGCGAGCACCACAAAGTGTCGGTCGGCGCGAAGGTAATAGCCCGAAAAAACAGTTCGCAGACCGAAAATGAATATGTCGGCGTGGGAACCGACAATACCGACTTCGACCACAACACCACCGTCGGCGCCGGATATTTCGACTATCGCTACAGCGTAGGGCTGTGGAGCGCGCGTGCGGGTCTGCGTTATGAATACTCACGATTGTCGGCCAAGTTCAAGGACGGAAGCAATCCTGACTTCGGTTCATCGCTCAACGACTGGGTGCCCAATGCCTCGGTGATGTATAATGTCAACGACGCGTCAACACTTAAATTCTCTTACGCCACGCGCATCAACCGCCCGGGCATCAGTTTCCTCAATCCGGCCGAGACCTACACGCCGACATCGCTTTCCTACGGAAATCCCGATCTCGAGAGTGTGCATTACAACACGTTGTCGCTCAACTATTCGCTCATCAAGCAGAAATTCAATATCGACGCCACGCTGTCATACGATTTCGCCAACAACACCATCACTTCGCTGACATCGGTCGACAGCAACGACTTCTCGACATCGACATTCGCCAATATCGGCCGCAGCCGCAACGTCGAGCTGTCGCTGTTCGGACAATGGAGCATCACTCCCAAGACCTCCGTCATGCTCAACGGCTCGGTATTCTATAACAAACTGAGCATACCCGGAGTGAGCAACGGCCGCTGGGGCACCAACTTCTTCTTCCGAGCCTCTCAGCAGTTGCCGTGGAAGCTGCGCGTCGAGGGATTTCTCTTCTACGACCGCGGACGACTGGAGAGTGTCTACACGTTCAATGCCAACACCATCAAATCGATGTTTCATGCGTTGTCGCTCCAGCGCAACTTCCTCAAGGAGGATCGCCTGACAGTGAAACTGCAATATGTCAATCCGTTCTCGTTCCACGGCATGGGTCAGCGCTCGATTACCGACCGTGGCGATTACAGAGGCTGGTCGGTGTCGGAGTTCAACAGTGCCCGCGGAGCCCGTCTGTCGATAAGCTATCGCTTCGGTTCGGTAAACGCAACTGTCAAGAAATCCACCGCATCGATTGTCAATGACGACCTGCAGGGAGGCAACAGTGCTCCTTCTACCGGCGGACAGATGCAGCAGTAAACCTGAAATAAATCGAAATGAAGAATTATTATCACCGCAAACCTGAGTGGCTCAGGATAAAACTGCCTCGTGGCGAGAAGTCGGCACGCGTGTGCGGCAATCTCAACGGGCGCGGCCTGCATTCGATCTGTGAGGCGGGGCTGTGTCCCAACCGCGGAGAGTGCTGGAGCAACGGCACTGCCACTTTCATGATAGGAGGCGACATCTGCACCCGCAACTGCCGTTTCTGCAACGTGACGACCGGACGGCCCCGGCCTGTCGACCCGGGTGAGATACAGGGTGTGATAGACTCAGTGCGCGATCTTAAACTGCGGCATGTGGTGCTGACATCGGTCGACCGCGACGACCTTCCCGACTATGGCGCCGGCCATTGGGCGGCGATGCTGCGCGGGCTCAGGGAGGCTTGTCCGGAGGTGACGGTCGAGGCGCTTGTTCCTGACTTCAACGGACGTCTTGACTTGCTCGACCTTGTGATTGCCGAGTCACCTGAGGTGATTTCTCATAATCTCGAGACTGTGAGGCGGCTGACTCCGCAGGTGCGGTGTCATGCCACCTACGATTGCTCGCTCGGTGTCATATTCCATATAGCATCGTCGGGAATTGCCGCCAAAAGCGGAATAATGCTCGGACTTGGCGAGACTCCCGACGAAATAACAGAGACAATGGATGACCTGCGCAGCGCCGGTTGCTCCATAATGACGATAGGGCAGTATCTCCAGCCTACTGAGCATCATTATCCTGTCAGGGAGTATATCCATCCCGATGTGTTTGAAGAATACCGGCTTACGGCGCTGTCGAAGGGTTTCACGCATGTGGAGAGCGCGCCGCTTGTGCGTTCGTCGTATCATGCCGAGCGACATGTGGGAGTGCGCCGCGATGACGGCAAAAACTGATATGTCATGACTCAATTCATTGATTTGCGCGATGTCGCCTACGGTGTGACGCTTGACATGCAGCATGAGATATTGACGCGTCGCGTGGAGGCTCGCCGCCGTGGCGATGACACCGGCGACGACTATCTGATTACGGTCACGCACCGGCCGGTGTATACGATGGGACGTCATGCCGACCCTGCCAATGTGTTGCATCTCAAGTGGCTTCAGTCACGCGGAGCGGAAGTGGTGTCGGCCGACCGCGGCGGGGATGTCACATTTCATGGCCCCGGGCAGATTGTAGTGTATCCGGTGATTGACCTGCTGCCGCGCGGACTCGGAGTCAAGGAGTATGTGCGCCTTTTGGAGGAGTCGGTGATACGTACGCTTGCGGAGTATGGCGTGGAGAGCGGACGAGTAGAGGGCGCTACGGGAGTGTGGCTCGGTTGCGACACAGCCTCCGAGCGTAAGATATGTGCCATCGGTCTGCGGTGCTCGCGTTATATAACGATGCACGGGCTGGCGCTGAATGTCAATACCGACCTGTCATGGTTCTCGGCTATCAATCCGTGCGGTTTCACCGATAAAGGAGTGACTTCGCTCAGCCGTGAACTTGGCGGTGATGATGCCTGTCCGTCGCTCGAACAGGTGGCAGATGCTTTGCGGCGACATCTCTGCGACCTTCTCGGTCTGTGACGTAGAGGGTGGCGCGGGATTCGGAAAAATGTCGCCAAAATGTGGGGATGCACGGCATGAGGTTGTGCAACACCCTCTAAAATGCATTATTTGCGCAGGCGTGACAAGAGGCGTGACAGTTCGCCTGCCCAGAGCACGACCGAGGTGCCGATGATGATTGTCAGCCAGTCGGTGAAGGAGAGAGGGATTACGTTGAAAAACTGTCCGCCGAACTGTATGATGAGTATCTGGCCGGCAAATATGAAGAGCGCAATCAGGGCAAATTCGCCGCACCCTTTGAGATGGAACGCGCTGCGGTGTGTCATATAGGCGCGGGCGTTAAACATGTTCCAGAACTGGAGGAACACGAATATCGTGAAGAAGAGGCTAAGCTCGTAGGGATCAAGACCGCGGTAAGAGCCGATGGTGACATGAGTCAGGTCACGCAGCGATGTGACGTCGGCATGCTCGAATATGTAAAGGAGACCGAGCAGCAGGATGAAAAACAGGCCGCCGACTCCGATTATGGAGCGCCACATGGCGCGGGTGATGATAAACGCCTTGCGGTCGCGCGGTGCGTCATGCATCACGGAGCGTGAGGGGGGCAGCGAGGCGAGAGCCATGGCGGCGAATGTGTCCATAATGAGATTGACCCAAAGCATCTGTGTGACGGTCAGCGGTGACTCCGTGCCCATAAACGCTCCGGAAAGCACTATGAGGCAGGCAACGACATTGACTGTGAGCTGAAACAGGACGAAGCGCTGTATGTTCTGATAGAGCGAGCGTCCCCACATGACGGCGCGGCCTATCGATGAGAATGAGTTGTCGACAATTGTGATGTCGGATGCTTCTTTCGCCACCGATGTGCCGTCGCCCATCGAAAGACCGACATGAGCAGCCTTTAGTGCGGGGGCGTCGTTGGTGCCGTCGCCGGTGACAGCTACCACTTCATTGCGCTTCTGGAGGGTCTCGACAAGTCGTTTTTTGTCGGAGGGACGGGCGCGGGCTATCACTTTGAGGCGGTCGACACGGTCATACAGTTCACTGTCGGAGAGAGCCGCGAACTCCGGTCCGGTTATTATGCTGTCGGGGCTGTCGCTGTCGTTGACAAGTCCTATCTGACGGCCAATCTCACGAGCCGTGGCGGGAGTGTCGCCGGTTACAATCTTTATTTTTATGCCGGCAGAGAGGCATTCCTTCACTGCTTCGGGCACTTCGCGGCGCACAGGGTCGGAAATGGCTGTGATGCCGATGAATTCCAGCCCGATATCAGATTTGTGTGCGGCAAGCTGCGAGAGGTCGGGCATGGGTGCGCCGTCGGGGATAACGGCATAGGCGAAGCCGAGAGTGCGCATGGCCTGTTTCTGATAATCGAGAAGCAGAGCGTTGATCTGCTCCGGGGTGCGTCGGCCGGCCACGCTTGTGCAGAGCGACAAAACAATCTCCGGCGCGCCTTTCACATATATGACCCGATGGCCTGTGGCGGCAGACTGCACTGCAGTAGCCATGAATTTGCGTTCGGTAGAGAATGGGAGTTCGTCGATGCGCGGTGATGCCTCGCTGAGGGCGCTGTAGTCAATACCGTCGGCGTGGAGCCTGAGCAGCAGAGCGCCTTCGGTGGGGTTGCCGAGAGCCTTCGGGCGGTCGCCCGAGAGGTCGAGGGTGGCTGTGGAGTTGACGGCTATGCCTTCGTTGATTATTTCTTCAGGAGTGTCGCCCCAGAACTGCATGTCGGCCACTTGCATCTGGTTTTGCGTCAGGGTGCCGGTCTTGTCGGTGCATATCACAGTCGCTGCGCCCATTGTCTCGCAGGCGTGCATCTTGCGCACGAGATTGTTGGTGCGGAGCATGCGGCGCATCGAGTAGGCGAGCGACAGGGTGACGGCCATCGGGAGCCCTTCCGGCACAGACACAACGACGAGAGTCACCGCAATCATGAGCGACTGTAGCAGATAAGCGGCAAACTCCATCGTGAGGAAGCCGTCGAATTCCGGACTGAAATAGTACATCAGGCAACGTCCGGCAATGACGAGCGAGCCAACGATATAACTGATTTTCGACACCATGCGGCCGAGACGATCGAGCTGCTCGTTGAGCGGCGTCTTTACCGACGAGTCAATCTGTGTCTCATGGAATACTTTGCCGTTTTCGGTGGCGTCGCCGACTTTGTCGACTTTGAAAATGCCGTGGCCCTCCATCACTTTGGTGCCGCGCAGCACACAGTCGGTGGCGTAGGTGGCGTCGGGGTCGAAATCTTCAGGGTTCACGCTTTTGTGGCAGGCCGGTTCGCCGGTAAGAGTAGATTCGTCAAGCGTGAGAGTGACGGCCTCTATCAGCCGGCCGTCGGCGGGAACTTCGTCGCCGGTGCCGAGTATCACGATGTCGCCAACGACAACGTCGCGGCGCGGTATCTCGACAGTGTTGCCGTCGCGTATAACCCTTACCGGCTCCTCATCGTTGACTTTGTTGAGAATGGCGAACTCGCGGTCGGCCTTGGTCTCGAACAGGAAGGCAAGTCCGGTTGCGAGAATGATGGCAATGAATATGCCTGTTGGCTCGAAGAACACCGCCAGGTTCTGCCCGAGGCAGAAATATTCATACAGAGAGATGCCGACTGACAGCGCGCCGGCCACAAGGAGTATGATGATAAGCGGGTCGCGGAATTTTTCCAGAAAACACCGCAGCAGAGATTTCTTCTTTGCCGGAGTTAGGACGTTGATGCCGTGAAGGCGGCGGCTTTCTGCCGCTTCTGCTTCTGTCAGGCCGACGAGGTGAGTTTTTTTATCCATTATTTGTCAGTCAGATAGTGTATGTATCTGTTACAAATACAAATTCAGAGGCGTGCATGTTCATGACGGGTTGACATCGCCGTAGTCGGCGGCTTCAATCGGGTGACGAAGCACCTCGGTTGCCGCTCCGAGCCATCCGCCGATCCATTTTACAAGGGCGTAGATGCAGACGGCAAGCAGTGCGAGCTCGCATACTGCAGTTACGGCCGGCTCGGTGACGGCGGCGTCAATGATGCCTACCGCAATGCCGGCAAAGAAACAGTAAACACCCCATGTGGCGCCTTTTGCCACGTTGCCCATCGACTGAATGTTGGTCGCCGAGGCTATATCAGAGGTCTTGCTTTTTATGACGAACAGGGCTATAATCGAGAAAACGGCAATTGCGAGATATGAGACTACGAATATGAGTCCTACAGTGGCCCATTTGCGTATATCGGCCTGATGAGTGGCTGCAAATTCGCTGTAGACCTGTGGCGAGGCGGGAAGAAAAATCGTAATAAGCAGAAATATCACACCTATTATCGAATAAATCAGGAATATCAGTCTCAGGGTGGAGAATGCGTCACCGGCTCTGGTAATGCCGAAAACCTTGTGTGCCTGCGCAAATCCGAGGTATGACAGGATGTATCCGGCGAGCGACATTACGGCGGCGCCGATCATGATGCCTTTGACAAGACCGAAGCTGTCGTCGATGGTGTTGATAGTGCCGATGCCGGTAAAGGCACCGATGATGGCGACGAGAATAACGCCGCAGATTGTGATTATCGGTGCCCATCCGATTTTAAGAAAGGCACTGCGAAGTGTCGCGGTTTCTGTAATGGTTGTCATTGGGAAGTAAAATTATTCGGGATTGCTTGATATAGACTGTTTACGTCTTATATAACAATAGTAAGGCGTAATCGGATTAAGCCTGACGGTGTATCGTGTAGTCGAGGATGTCGGAAAGGCGTGCGGTCACGGTCTTGTTGTCGAAACGGTCGAGTATCGGTGCGGCCTGTGCGCGCAGGCTTGCCATCTTGTCGTAGGCATAGTCGATGCCGCCGTTTTCGCGTGCGTAGCTGATGAGACGGTTGATCTCGTCGGCAGAGAGCTCTTCCTGTCTGGAGAGTGAGAGCATTTCATCACGTAAGGGTGAGGCGTCAGTCTCGAGCACGTGAAGCAACGGCAGGGTGATTTTTCCTTCGCGAAGGTCATTGCCGGTGGGCTTGCCTATGTTTTTGTCCTCGAAGTAATCGAATATGTCATCTTTAATCTGGAAGCACAGACCGAGCAGGCGTGCGAATTCGCTAATGTCGCGGATATCAGCGTCGGAGGCTCCTACGGCATATCCGCCCATCTCCACGCATGCCATGAAAAGCGAAGCGGTCTTGCGTTCGATGGTCTGCATGTAGGCCGGTTCGGTAAGGGTGTGGAAGCGTGCGCAGTATATCTGGTCGAGCTCGCCGATAGAGAGCAGTCGGCCGAGACGCGCTATTGCGTCGATTATGCGTATATCGCCGGTTTTCATTGCGAGTTGCAGCGACGACGACACAAAGAAGTCGCCTACGAGCACGGCGATGTGGTTGTCCCAGATGCCGTTGATGGTAGGGGTGTTGCGACGCATTTTGGTCTCGTCGACCACATCGTCGTGTATCAGCGAAGCGTTGTGCAGAAGTTCTACGGATGCGGCTGCGCGGATTACGTTCTCGTTGACCTCGCCAAGAAGCTTGGCGCTGAGTATCACGAGAATAGGCCGTATCTGCTTGCCTTTTGTGCGGAGATAATTGTCGACAATGCGGTTCATCAACTCGTTGGGTGAGTCGAGGGTGCTTGCGATTAACCGGTTAAGCGCCTGCAATTCGGGAGTGATGAGCTGTTGTATTTCTTTAATCGACGACATAAGTGACCGCAAATTTACTAATTTTTTTTGTAATCACGAACTAAAAAAAGAAATAAGGATTTCATCACCTGTTTTTCGCAAACTGCAATTCTTCTTCGACCAGACGGACACGAGCTTGTAGCTCTTCTGCCGATGGTAGCAGATTTGACGGCAAGGTAATCTGAACATTATCATAAGATGCAACGCCCATTGGTGTCTGTATACCCTTGAAAGCCCAACGTACATCAGTCTCATTCTTGTCGCTACATATTAACAATCCGATTGTCGGATTATCATCGGGACCTTTAAGCAGTTCGTCAACAGCATTGACATAAAAATTGAGTTTTCCGGCATATTCCGGTTCAAACGGTTTGACCTTCAGCTCGACGACCACGTAAGCTCTAAGTTTGATATGGTAGAAAAGCATATCAATTTTTCGGGGGCGATTGCCAACGATGAGTTCTTTTTGTCTCCCCACAAATGCAAATCCTGTGCCGAGTTCGAGTAAGAAACGGGTTATATTTTGTTCAAGAGCAGCTTCAAGCTGGTCTTCTTTATAGTCTGCGGGGACAGTGACAAAACCGAAGTCATAGTTGTCTTTTGTGATTTCCTGTGCCATACGGCTTTGTGCTTCTGGTAGATATTCCGGGAAGTTACTGATGGCTTTGCCGTGGGTCTTATACAGATTTGCTTTTAACGAATTATCCAATGTCTGACGACTCCAACCATTCAAAATACATTCCCTAAGATAGAAGATAGCTTCGTCTACAGACTTGCATTTGGTCACAATATTAACTTGATGACGCCATGGTACAAGCCCCAATACTTGTGGCATATCAAATTCTCCACCAATTTGGTGCAGTTTTATAATATGGTTATTTTCAGTGTGTTGTAATTCTGTGCCAAGCTGGTGCAGTTTTTCCAAAGATTCGACTGAAGAAAAATATTGATACCATCGCTTCATATTCCATAGATTTCGGCACCCAAATCCTTTTTCTGTCGGGAATGCTGCCTGCAGATCAAAACTGAGTTGCTCCACCACTCCGCTGCCCCATTTTTCTTCGGCTTTACGTATAACTAAATCCCGGCCGATACTCCAGGTAAAGTTCAATTTTTCGGTATTGATTTTGACTGCAGCCTTGATTTGTGCCGATATATAGCGTCGCTTGATGTCAGAAAGCCATGCGGCATACTCAGAGTCTATATTGAAATTTTTGACTCTTACGATGTGCGGTTCGGTGTTAGGAATTATTTCAGCCATAGTAATGCGAAGTTAACATAAAATCCTGACTTCTACAAACTAATCAACAGAAGTCAATTTTATAAAATTTCTGTATGTAGTTTAAAACTCCACCGGTTTGGTGGTGTTTCGCATAGCGATTTTTTGTAATTAATTTAATAAACGGCACTATGCCTGTATCGCATTTTTATCAATATTATTGGGCGGTAAAAATATTGTTAATTGACCTGACGTTTTTGCTGCTGAATTCTTTTTCTTGCAGGAATGCCATCCTATGTCAAAATATATACAGTCCGGTGTTATGCCTAATAGATAAAATCTCTTAGACAGAGATAAAACAGAGTGTAAAATTAGTATTTTTTTTCGACTCATAACAAATATAAAGGTCTAAAAACAAATGTATAATTTCGCCATATATTGTGATTTTTCAGATTATATATATTTAAAATATAATAATGTAACTACTCACCTATAGCAAGGGCATACTGATTTGATTGGTCTGTCAGACCAATGCTAAAATGGTATCCCAGCGGGAGAAATCGTTCTTCTTGGCGGTGTCGGCAACCGAGTGGATTGCCATGAAGTCCTCAGCTCCGATCTGGCTTCGGAAGCCACCGCTCCGTTTCTGTTTCACTTTCAGGATTCTTATTCCTCCTTCCGAGGCATTGTTGTGAGAGGGCACCCGTGGGTCTTTCAGAAAGTGGAACACATGGTCTTTGAGTTTTCGCAGGCTGTTGCGGATTTGTCGGAACGGCTTCTTGAACTTGTCGAGATTCTCATTGAGAAGTTTGTCGAGGCTTTCTGTCCACGTTGATGTGTCGGCTACGGTCTCGGGATTTGTATTTCGCCAATGCACGGCTTTTCTCAACAGCTCCTGTAGCCGCGAAGACCAGTTCTGATTTTTGTCAAGGTCATTGAGATAGTTCAGATTTCTAAGCAGATGGGCGATGCATATCTGGTGTCCCTTGACATTCATCGTGAAATATGCGCTGTGGCGGTCGGTGGTCAGCACGGTATTCTCCAATGCGTTCGGCCCAAAACGGTCGTCCATCTCTTTGGCGCCACGGCCTTTGGCTATCCATGTCAGTGTAAGTTTCGGATTCTGCAATATCCAAGCCCAATTGAGCTTGCCGTTGACATAAAACCCCGATTCATCCGCACCTGCCACAGGACTTTTGACTAGTTCGGAGGCAATACGGTCGCATATTTTGCCTGCCTTGTCTCCGGCATCCTCTATGAAGTTGCGTATCGAGCCTTCGCTTATGTCAATGTGCATCACGTCAAGCAGAAAACTTTTGATGCGGTTGTATGGCATGCACATCACGATATTGAGATAGACTACAAGGGCACGTATCTCAGATGACAGATATACCGGATTCTTCCGTTTGGTATACTCCACGCGGTTGCAGCATCCGCAGGTGCAGGTCTTGTTAAGAAAGCGAAGTCTTTTTATGACAGGGATAATCCTGACGCCGACACATTCCTCCCGATACTCCTCCACGCCCTCAATATCCGACAGCTCACGGCCACACTCACGGCAGTAATTGGGCTGGATATTCTCTGTCTCATCAGGCTGGGCTGACATCATGCGGGTATTGCCCTCATGCCCAGGCTGGCCGCCGGGTTTCTTACCATTTTTCTCGCGCAACGAAGATGTGCGCCTCTTGATTTCGTCCCCAATACGTTCTTTGGACGGAGGCACGCTGCTGTTGCCGGAATTCTTTGGCGGCTGAGGGTCCTCATACTTCGACAACCGTTCACGCAAGTCTTTGTTCTCGGATTTGAGAGTCTTTATCTCCACATTCTGAGCCTCGACACGACGGTTCAGACGGGCAACATCGTCCGTCAAATCCTTGATGGTTTTGTTTTGCCTGGATATTTCCGAGCGGAACTCCTCAAGATACTTTTCTATGCCAACCTGCTGATTCACTGATGCAGTGATACGAAATATCTTTGACATACGCAAGTAAATCAGCAACTCTTTTGCTACTTAATTCACTGAAAATAAAAGGAATAATATCAGATATGGATTTATGTTGAGGAGTGGTGAATGAATAGGCTCAACAGCTCTCAAACTCCGTCATCCCTATATAGGTGAGTAGTTACATAATAATTAACCAATAATTTATCCATAGAGGAACAATAATAGCGATTTTAGTGAGTAAACAATCAATAATGTTTGAAAACGGCAAAATTGACAATTAAATAAGATACTTATTTTTCGGGAGATATAAACAGTCCAAATCTCTGTCTAAGAGATTTGGACTATTTATATCTATTCGTTAATGTCAGCTAAGAAATATAACGGCTCTTTAAGTTGTTAACATATAGATTGTTATGGGTAATTCGGAGCTTGAATTTAAATTCTAATATTAATTTTTAGCGGCAAAAGTGAAAACTAATTTTAAACAGGGATTGTCATGACATCTTATCCACGCAAAAGATTTTATACTTTGGATATTGCGCGAGCGCTTGCAATTATTTTAGTTGCTATAGGACATTTTGACGTTGAGCCTATGCCGGTATTCTATAAGAATCTCCATGATATCATCTATACTTTTCACATGCCCCTTTTTATGTTTGTGAGCGGATTTCTGGCAATGACGACAATGAGAAGTGTTTCGTATGCGGAATTTATAAAAAAGAAATTTTACAGACTGATTGTCCCGTATTTTGTTGTTTCGATTATAATCTTGATTATTAAGTTGTTGTCTGAATCAAAACTAAATATTGATCACCCTGTGGTACCGTTAGATTTTATTGAAATCATATGGCTCCCGAAGGCGGGCGCTTTTTTATGGTTTATATTCGCATTGTGGTGGTTGATGGTTCTTATCCCAATTTTTAATACTCCTAAGAAAAGGTTGTTATTACTTATTATTGCCATTCCCCTGCATTTTTGCAGCGGAATGGTAACGGAGTATTTCTGTTTCGATAAAATGGCTTATTTTGCTATTTACTTCGCATCCGGAACAATAATGAGTGATATTTTAAGAAAAATTCCCATAAAGCAAATATGTCTCGTGTCATTTTTTACTTTTCCGGTATTGACGGGGATAATTGTATCTGAAAATATAGAAATTTTCGGACTTTCAAATGTCTTATCCTCAATATTCTACCTTATTACTGCTTTCAGCGGAATCGGGTTTTCAATTACAATATCAAATGCGATAGAGAGATACGGACATAATAAAATAAAGAAAGTGCTGTTTTCGATATCCGGGGCATCATATATAATATATCTCTTCCATACGACATTTATGGGCTTTGCAAAATCGATTTTGGTCAAATTTAAATTTTTTACCACTGGCAATCTTTTTGAGCATTATACTATCGCGGAATTTATCGTCCCGATTTTATTCGGTGTGGTTATCCCATATTTCATTTTTAAATTTTTGGACAGGTATAAAATAACACAAAAAATCTTTGGTCTCTATCGGTGGAAATGATTGCAACCTAAAAATATTTGATGACCAATAATTCCGAAATATTTCATAAAATTTAGGTGTTCAGATGATATTGCGTGGATGCACAGATTGTGTGCTGCTCTTTTTATGAGTCCGCAATACCTTTAATTGCATCCTTATGGCGTTACCTGGCGGAGGGTATGGGTGGGGACGAACCAGAGGTAGCCGCGGACTGTGGGGTAACCGGCTTTGCGCATCAGGGCCATGTAGCGGCGTATCTGGGAGGTGTCGAACTCGTTGTACCACTAAATTATAAACATCTGACCCTGCCGACGACTAGTCGAGTGTAGATCTCGGTGGTCGCCGTATCATTAAAAAAA
>CAMWIJ010000047.1 GCA_947174275.1 uncultured Muribaculaceae bacterium | reverse complement strand
ATAAGCTCTCTCTTTCTTAAGTTAGTGACATTGCACGAGCCGTGCGTCCCTACATTTTTTAAATATCATGCACAATATAGCAGCTTGCGATTTTATGAAGTGAAGGTGGAAATCTACCATTGTGTTATTTTTTGGAATACATGTTTAGCATATTTATGGTTTAAAAAGATAAATTTGCGTTAAGCAATATTAATTGCGCAAGCGACAAACCAATCATCGAAACCACTGATTACCTTAAATATGAAAAATATCGGAAAACGAACAATGTTAGCAGCCGTGATAGCGGCGACTGCTGCAGGCGGAGCAACGCCGGTGGCAGCCCAGACAATCGAACACGGCAAGTGGGCCATCAGTCTCGACGGGGCAGCCCGAAAAGTGACATTTGCCAAAGACGGCAGCGATGTGCTGTCGGGCGTGTCGGTGCGGTTCGGATATAACGGCGAGGTGTATGACACGTCAGACTATGCGTCGGCTACGGTCAGCGACAGAGCCGTGACCGACAAGGCGGGTGATGCGCACGCCTATACAATCACCTACCGCAGCGACGCCGGACTTCCCGATGTCGACCAGACATTCCTTTTGTTTGACAATGCGGATTATTTCCTGACGGAAGTGACCCTGAAATCCGACGCGAAGATATCATCCAACTATATCGCTCCGGTATATACTACGGAGCAGAACCTGTTTCTGCCGGTTGACAACAGCAACCGTTTCCTGACGGTGCCGTTTGACAACGACGGTTTTGTGACCTACGGCTCTCACACGCTGAGCTGCACGCAGCAGGGCAAACCGTCGAGCGGACGCGTGGCCCGCGACTCTATTTCTTTTGAGGTGACGGCGATATTCAACGGCAATACACAGAAAGGGCTTGTGCTCGGTTCGGTTGAGCATGACAACTGGAAGTCGGCCATAAGAATGTCAGGCAGTCCGGTGATACAGAGCTATATGTCAAAAATCGAGGCATACAGCGGCGCCACACATGCTGCCACCCGCGACCATCATAACGACGATAACGGAGGCTTTGTGGCACCTCACGGAAGTCTGAGCGGCACCGAAGTGAAATCGGCCCGCTTCATGGTCGGACTCTTCGACGACTGGCGCACAGGCATGGAAATCTTCGGTGAAATCAACAATGTGTACGCACCCAAGCGCCCGTGGAACGGTACTGTGCCGTTCGGTTGGAACAGCTGGGGCGGCATGGGCTTTAATGTCAACTATGAAGGCGTGCTGTCATTATCCGACTACATCAAAGACCATTATCAGGGTAAGAATAATTTTGCCCCTGACAATGTGGTGTTTATAACCCTTGACTCCGGTTGGAACAATTTTAACTGGGATGAGCTCAAGGAGTTCAGCGACCGTTGTCGTGCAAATGGACAGATTGCAGGTATCTATGACACCCCCTTCACAAACTGGGGACATGGTGATGGCGACATGATGGAAGGTAATAACGGTTACTACTGGGGCGACTGTACGCTAAAACTCAACGGGCAGAGCACCGGTCATCTCGACCCCACGCACCCCGGCACGCTTTCCCGCATAAACTATTATATCGACCGTTTCAAGGCTTTGGGCTTCGGATATATCAAACTCGATTTCCTCAATCACGGAAGCCAGGAGGCCGACAGCTGGTATGACCCCAATGTCACCACAGGTATTCAGGCCTACAACGTGGGCATGAAGCATATCGCCGAACGTTGCGGCGACGATTTCTTCATCGACCTCTCGATTTCCCCGCTATTTCCGGCGCAGTACGCCAATGCACGTCGCATCAGTTGCGACGCATGGGGCGAGATGTGGCACACCAACTATATGATGAACTCGTTGTCGTTTGGCTGGTGGCTTGATCGCGTGTACACATTCAACGACCCTGACCATATTTGCATGAATATTCAGACCGATGAGGAAAATATGCAACGTATGACCTCGGCAGTGTGCACCGGTTTCTGCATGCTCGGCGACAATCTTACCACAGCGGGTAGCTACCCCGGCTTCCAGATGGCATTTGATAAGGCTGACAAATATTTCCAGTATCCCGAAATCAACAAAGCGATAAGCCTCGGCCGCTCATTCCGTCCGGCCTACGGTCACAAACTCTACGGGCCCAACAGCTCTGTCGACCTGTTCTATCTTGAGACCGACGACTCATGGTATATAGCCTATTTCAACTATGGAGAGGCCGCCAAGAGCGGCTACCTCGACCTGTCGACACTCGGCATCGACGCCGACAACGTAGACACTGCGCGAAGCAAGGAGCTGTGGTTTGACAAGAGCGTGAATATAGATTCACGCGGCCTGCAGTATGAAGTGAATTTCAACGAGGCCAAGCTCTACCATCTCTACAAGAAGCAATGAGAACCCGACATATAACAAGAACAAACCAATCCTATTACCATAATGAAAAAACTGAACATTTACAGACTGGCATTTGCAGTCGGCCTCATGTCGATGACGGCAGGACTGCAATCATGCAGCGACTCCGACGACAACAAGACGGAGTATAATCCGTCAGCTCCGATCGAGCTCACCGATTACTATCCGACGGAAGGCGGTGTGGCAACCAAGCTGATACTCAACGGATCGAATTTCGGCACCGATGCGTCGAAAATCCAGGTGCTAATCAACGAGCACCCCGCAGCCGTGGTAAGCTCGGTGGGCGACCAGATCTACGCCATCTGTCCCCGCAAGCCCGGCGAAGGCGACGAGAACAATATCATAGACTGTCAGGTGGCCGTTGTTGTCGACGGACGCCGTGTCGAATATCCCGTGCACTTCAAATATCAGATACAGACGGTTGTCACCACCGTCTGCGGTATGAAAGGCGCGCCCGACGATCCCGTCACCGGCAATCTCGCGCAGACATCCATGCCCCCGGTGACCTATCTCGCTGTCGATGACAACAACAACATCTTCGCGTCGCTGCGCAACGCCAACAGCTATTACAGCAACAACAAGGTGATGATGGTCAACGAAGACGAGGATTTCAGCAAAATTCTCATTCCCGACACCGGAGCGCCTCTCAACCAGCCCTGTATGCTCGACGACGGCAAGACCGTGTATATCCCCACCGACAACGGTCTTGAATACTGGACAATGTCGTCAGACAACATGTGGAGCCCGATGAAGCAGTCGCTCAAGCCCAACACCGGCCAGACACTTACGTTCGACTACAAGCACTCGTTTGCCATGTGTAAGTATGACGGCTACATGTATGTGCGTCCCAAAAACGGCATTCTCTATCGCTTCGACCCCGTGTCGGGTCTTACCTCGCAGGTGGCCAACGGCCTGATGAGCGGCTCCGACGCCTACATGACATTCAGCTCGAAGCACCCGACGATGCTCTATATCGCATATACCAACAACCATTGCATCTACTCCTACGATATCCTCACCGGCAAGCATGAACTGATCGCCGGCATATCGTCGCAGTCGGGCTACATCGACGGCAACGGCGCGTCGGCCATGTTCAGCGAGCCGCGTCAGCTCATTCTCGACGAAAACGATGACATGTATATCGCCGACACCAATAACCACTGCATCCGCAAAGTGACTCCCGACGGAAAGGTGAGCACCGTGATCGGTATCCCCGGTGAAGCGGGCTATCAGGACGGCGCACCCGACGAAGCACTGTTCAGCCGTCCCTTCGGTGTATGTATCAACAAGGACGGTATCATCTATATCGGCGACTTTGACAACCAGTGCATACGCCGTCTTGCCATCGAATAACAAACCTGACAAATCAAATACCAATGCAAAGAAGAGTAATATTCATGATAGCATGCCTGTTCATGGCGATAGGAGCCGTGGCGCAGGACGTGACCGTGACAGGTACGGTCTATGACGAGTACAACGACCCGTTCCCCGGTGTTGTAATTCAGCCCAAAGACCGTCCCGGCATCGGCATCAACACCGATATTGACGGTAACTTCACGATAAAAGTACAGAAAAGGGATGTCCTCGTGGTGTCGTGTCTGGGTTATAACACTCAGGAATTTAATGTCGACCAGGTGACAAGCCCCATGCAGATCACAATGGAGCCGTCGAGCCAGATGCTTGACGAGGCCGTAGTGGTGGGTCTCGGCACCCAGCGCAAGATATCGGTAGTCGGCGCCGTGACATCGGTTGATGTCGACCAGCTCCAGACTCCTGCCACCAACCTTCAAAACATGCTCGGCGGACGCGTGCCCGGTGTGATTTCAATACAGAAGAGCGGTGAGCCCGGCAAGAATATCTCCGACTTCTGGATCCGCGGTATCGGCACATTCGGCGCCAACTCCAGCGCCCTGGTGCTCATTGACGGTCTTGAAGGAAATCTGAGCGAGCTTGACCCCGCCGATATCGAGAGCTTCTCGGTGCTCAAGGATGCGTCGGCAACCGCCGTCTATGGTGTGCGCGGTGCAAACGGTGTCGTGCTCGTGACCACCAAACGCGGTACGGCCGACAAGCTTCAGGTTACCGGACGTGTCGACTTCTCGGTGTCGCATCTGACCCGTATGCCGCAGTTTGTCAACTCCTACGACTACGCGCGTCTTGCCAACGAGGCACTTGCAGTGCGTGGCAACTCTCCGCTTTATTCAGATATCGAGCTGTCACTCATCAAAAACCATCTTGACCCCGACCTCTATCCCGATGTAAACTGGCGCGATGAGATACTACACGACAACTCGCTGACACAGACATATTATGTCAACGCACGAGGCGGCGGTTCGCTTGCACGCTACTTCCTGTCGCTCGGCTACAAGAACGAGAGCGCGGCCTACAAGCAGGACAAATCGTCGAAATATTCCGCACAGGTGGGCTATCAGACATTCAACTACCGTGCCAACCTCGACATCAATCTCACCAAGACCACGCAGCTCTACTTCGGAGCCGACGGTTTCATTTCTGAAAAGAGCGAGCCCGGCAACAACAACACCGACGCGCTGTGGCACACCTGCCGCAACCTGACCCCCATCACCATCCCGACCCGCTATTCGTCGGGTGAGCTTCCCGCATTCGGCACCAACAACGCATATTCACCCTACGTGATGCTCAACCACACCGGTATGACGAAGATACGCCATTACCGCGGCAAGGCCACTCTCGAGCTCAAGCAGGATCTGTCGATGATAACCGAGGGTCTTAAGGTAAGACTTCAGGGTGCATACGACAATGAGTCTGACCTGCGTGAAATCCGCTCGGTGCTTCCCGAAATGTATTATGCATCTACCCGCAAATATACCGGCGAGCTCGCGCTTGTGAAGCGTGTCGACGCTCAGACCGCACGTTACAACCATCAGGACGCGCAGTATTACAAGATACATTTCGAAGGTACGGCCACATGGGACCGTCTCTTTGCCCGCAAACACCGTGTAGGCGCTCTCGTCTACTACTATATGAGCAGCCAGCAGACAATGGACGGCTCAATCGACGGACGTCCCGAGTCGCTTCGCAGCATGTATGCGATACCTATCCGCTATCAGGGCGTCTCGAGCCGTCTTACCTACGGTTTTGACGATACTTACTTCATCGACGCCAACTTCGGTTACACCGGTTCGGAAAACTTCCAGGCCGGACACCGCTTCGGTTTCTTCCCCTCGGTGGCCGCAGGCTGGGTGCCCACGCAGTATAAATTCATCACAGAGAACCTTCCCTGGCTCAACTTCCTGAAGATACGCGGTTCGTACGGTCTCGTCGGCAACGACCGTCTCACCGACGAGCGTTTCCCCTATCTGACGCTGATGAACAACAGCAACGGCGGCGGTGGCTGGGGCTCCAACGTGGGTTATATCACCGAAGAGCGCGTAGGCGCCAACAATCTCCAGTGGGAGAAGGCCAAGAAACTCGATGTGGGTATCGAAGGTCGTCTGTGGGACAATAAAATCGACTTCGTGGTCGACTTCTTCCAGGACCGCCGCGACGGCATCTACCAGCGCCGCACGCAAATTCCCGACTATGCCGGCCTCGTGTCGATGCCTTTCGGCAACGTGGGCCGCATGAAGAGCTACGGTGCCGACGGCAATATCTCGTTCTCGCAGTCATTCGGCAAGGACTGGTCACTTACCGTCAGAGGTAACTTTACCTACTCGGCCAACAAGGTCGAGAACTGGGAGCAGGCAGAGCAGCCTTACCCCTATCAGAACTACACCGGCTATGTCAACAACGCATTCCGCGGACTCATCGCTCTCGGCCTTTTCCGCGACGAGCTTGACGTCAAGCAAAGTCCGACACAGACATTCGGCAGCTATATGCCCGGTGATATCAAATACAAGGATGTCAACGGCGACGGTGTCATCGACGACAACGACCGCGTGCCCCTCTCTTATCCCAACTATCCCAAGCTGATGTATGGCTTCGGCGGTGAGGTGAGATGGAAAAATCTTACGCTCGGCATCATGTTCAAGGGCACCGGCAACACCGACTACTATTATGTCAACGGCACATCGGGCGGCGAGGGCTACATACCCTTCTACAACGGCTCTACCGGCAATGTGCTCCAGCTTGTGGCCGACCAGCGCAACCGCTGGACTCCGGCTTCATATTCCGGCGACCCCTCTACCGAAAATCCCAACGCGCTCTATCCGCGTCTGAGCTACGGCCGCAACGAGAACAACAACCAGCTCTCTACATTCTGGCACACCAACGCCCGCTATCTGCGTCTGCAGGAAATCAACCTCAACTATCACGTGATTCCCGGACAGTTGCTCCGCACTCTGGGCGTCAGCTCGATGGATGTGCAGTTTGTGGTAAACAACGTGGCTGTCTGGAGCCCTGTCAAGCTGTGGGATCCCGAGCAGGCTGAATATAACGGCGGTGCATACCCCATACCCCGCACATTCTCACTCCAACTCTATGTTAACTTCTAATACATGGCAACAATGAAAATATTAAAAGCAATAATACCTCTGGCCGTGGCAGGATACTGCGTGTTCACCCCTTCCTGCAACTATCTTGATGTCGACGGCTACTTCGATGATACTCTTAAATATGACTCGGTGTTTGTAAAGCGCCAGTATCTTGAGAAATATCTGTGGGGAGCGGCAGGCGAGCTGCCCGACGAAAGCGCCATCTTCGGCAACGACGTGATGCCCGGCGAGACTGCCACCGACGAAATCTTCACGCTCAACGACTACGGTCTGTTCCACGGCAAGGCGATGACGCTCGGCCTCGTTTCGCCCGCCGACCTGCGCGGCATGAATTCATGGCCCGCGTGCTACAAGGCGATACGCAAGGCCAACACCATTCTGGCGCGCATCAACGAGTGTCAGGACATGTCGACGGTGCAGCGTTCGGAGATTGTGGGCTACGCCCATTTCCTCCGCGGATATTCCTACTATATCATATTGATGAACTATGGCCCGGCCGTGATACTCGGCGACGAGATACTCGACAACAACGAAGATGCGGGCTACTATGCGCGCTCACGCGCCACATTCGACGAAACTGTCGAATATATCTGCAACGAGCTTGAGACCGCCGCTCAGTATATTCCCAACGATGTCGATATCGCCAACTTCGGACGTCCGAGCCGCGGAGCGGCCTACGCCATCATAGCCCGAGTGCGTCTGCATGCGGCGTCACCGTCGTTCAACGGCGGTCCGTCGGCCACCCGCTATTTCTCGGGATGGAACCGCTCGACCGACGGCACTCCTTACGTGAGCCTGAACTACGACGAGCGCAAGTGGGCGCTTGCCGCCGCAGCCTGCAAGCGTGTCATCGACATGAACAGATATCAGATACATACGGTGGAACGGGTGTCGGCCGATGCCGGCGACGCCACCGAAGCCACTCCCGCCCTGCCTGAAACAGTGTCAGACGCCGCATTCCCCTACGGAGCCGGCGACATCGACCCGCTGAAGTCGTATGCCAACATGTTTAACGGCACAACCTACGCCGTGCAGAACAAGGAACTTATCTGGGGCAAGCAGTCAGGCTCGATACAGGAATTCACCCGCCAGTCGTTCCCCATCTACATGGGCGGCTACAACAGTATGAACATACCGCAGAAGGTTGTTGACGAATACCGCATGAAAGACGGCAAGACCATCGATGAGGCGCGTCAGACCGGTGAATACTCCGAGACCGGCAACTCGCGCGTGCTGTCATACTTCTCGGGCTACCGTGTGCTCCGCGGCACCTACAACATGTATGTCAACCGCGAGATGCGTTTCTATGCCTGTGTAGGCTACAGCGGCTGCTACTGGCCCGCCACTTCGTGCAACAATAATAACTTCCGCCAGCAGACCGTGTGGTATTACAACGGAGGCAACGCGGGCAAGGACAAGGCGATTGCCGAGCCCCGCAACTACAATGCGACAGGCTACGTGCTAAAGAAATATATCCATCCGGAGGACAACTGGTATAACGGCGACGGCTCGACCCGCACCGGAAAGACATTCCCCATCATACGCTATGCCGAGATACTGCTGTCGTATGTAGAGGCTGTCAATCACCTGAGCGGCACACACACCGTGGAGCTTCCCTCGGGACAGACCTACACGCTGTCGAGAGCGTCGGAACTGGAGAACGCGGTGTTCTATTTCAATCAGATCCGCTTCCGCTCCGGACAGCCTGCAATCGATGCGCAGGATTACAACGACGAGGAGTCGTTTGAAAAGCAGATACGCCACGAGCGCTTCATCGAATTCTTTGCCGAGGGACGCCGTTACTATGACCTTCGCCGCTGGGGCACCCTCGAAGAGGAGGAAAACCTGCCCATCACCGGCATGAACGTCGAGGCGGCATCCAACGGATATTTCGCCCGTACGGTTGTCAACCATGCCGACTATCGCAACCGCGTTTGTGACAAGAAGATGGTGTTCCTCCCGATCCACCGTGATGAAATCAGAAAATCGAGTATCCTCGACCAGAACCCCGGCTGGTAATCCGGCTAACCCGATTTATAATAACGACTGAATATGAAAATCAGATATATAATACCGGCAGTCATGGCCGCTGCGGCGATGATGACCGCATGCGACGAGAACGACCAGTTCAAAGGCGAGCTCTATGAGAAAGTCATCTATGTGCTGAGCGACAACGACCATCTGTTTGCAAGTGTGCATCAGCTCGGCGAGACAACTACGGGTTATGTCACCGTCTACTGCGGCGGCACAGAACATATCACCGAAGATGTGAGAGTGGATCTTGAGCCCTACACCCAGGCGCTCGACGACTACAACTATATCAACTTTGACCTCGACGAGTCGCGCTATGCGAGACTTCTCGATCCGTCGCACTACTCAATCGAAAGCTACAGCACGGTGCTGAGCGCATCGAGCCCCGACTACTATTCGCTGATACCCGTCAAGGTCAGTCCCGACGGACTGTCGCCCGACTCGACCTATATAATCCCGATGCGCATCAAGTCGGTGAGCGACCACAGGGTCAATCCCGACAAGGATAAGGTGATGTATCGCGTGGTGCTCGCCAACGAGTTCGCCACAATGGAGCGTACCACCTACTATCAGATGACAGGAGTCGAGGCTCTCGGACTCTCGTCGGGAGAGGTTGCGAGCGGCATATCCGTGACCCGTGTCGTGGCTCCGCTTGCCAAAAACAAGGTGCGCATGTTTGCCGGCACACATTCCTACGTGCCCAACAGCGTGTCGCTCGATGAAATCAACCGCTATGCCATGACCGTCACCTTCAATGACGACCATACCATCGACATCGAGCCTTACGGCGACATCGAGGTGGAGATTGTCGACAATGAGGAGAGCAATTACTGGGAATATAACGAGAAGGGCTGGCTGATGCTCTACATGAGCTACCGCTTCAAGGACACCGTGACCTATAACGGCAATACAGAGACCTGCTGGGTGACGATGACCGAGACCAATACGCTCAAACCGGAGCAGAACGGCAACTGATGCTGACAGGCTGTCATCGCACGGCAGCCTGTTGCAATCTCTCCCCCTTTCTTCCTCCTCTCTCCCGAAACCTGACATAACCTCCATTAAAGATGAAGCAAACCGACAATAGAAAGACAATAAGGTCAGGCGCGGTGTCACTGATGCTCTCGGTCATGGCGGCCGGGGGTGTCAGTGCCGCAAAAACGCCTGTCGATTATGTGAACCCATATATCGGCAATATCAGCCATCTGCTGATGCCGACATTCCCGACTGTGCATCTGCCCAACGGCATGATGAGGGTGTATCCCGCCAGAGGCGCATATACCGACAGCCGAGTCAACGGGCTTCCGCTGATTGTTGTCAATCATCGTGAATGTCAGGCATTCAACCTGTCGGCCACGCAGAGTCTCGGAGCAGACTCAGAGCTGCCGTATTCGATTGTGACGGATTATGACAACGAGACAATCACGCCTTACAGCTACGCAACCGACATCGACGGCCAGAACATACGCGCCGAATACACCCCCTCGCGTCATTCGGCGGTGTATCGTCTTACTCCCGATCAGGAGAAGGGTGACATGACATTGATACTCAACGCCCGCAACGGCGAGATGAAAATCGACGGACGGAGCATAAGCGGCCATCAGTACACCTGGGGCGGTGTCAGGATATATATCTATGCCGAGGTTGACAGAGTGCCGTCGGCGGCGGGAGTGCTGTCGGGCGGAAAGATGTCTGCTTCAAAAGAGGGAAAAGGAGATGAAGCGTGTGTGGTGATGACGTTTGACCCGACACTTCCGGTTGAAGTGCGCTACGGGGTGTCGTATATCGATGCGGAGCAGGCACGAAAGAATATGGAGCTCGAAGTCGGACATTCGGGTTTCAACGATGTCATGAAACAGGCGCGCAAGGCGTGGAATGACGAGCTTGGAAAAATCATTGTCGAGGGTGGCAGCGAAGCCGACAAGGAGGTGTTTTATACGGCTCTTTACCGGTGTTACGAGCGCCCCGTCGATCTTGCCGAATACGGACGTTATCTCAATCCTGCCGATCGCAGGGTTTATGCCGGCGAACATCATTACACCGACGACTGGCTGTGGGACACCTACCGTGCCACCCACCCGCTGCGCATACTTCTGTCGGAGAGTCAGGAGGCCGATATGCTCAACTCGCTTATCGACTACGCCCGGCGCTCGGAGCAGCAGTGGCTGCCGACGTTTCCGGCAGTCAGCGGCGACTCCCACCGCATGAATTGCAACCACGGTGTTGCGGCTATAGCCGATGCAGTGGCAAAGGGTGTGGAGGGTGTCGACATTGCGGCCGGATATAAGTATGGCAAGGCTGCCGTCGACGACAAAACGCTGGCGCCGTGGCGCAACGGCAAGGCCGGATATCTCAACCGTTTTTACCGCGAGCACGGTTACATACCGGCTCTGCATCCGGGCGAGAAAGAGTATCTCGACGAGGTTGACGGCTGGGAGAAACGTCAGGCCGTGGCTGTGACACTCGGCACGGCCTACGATGACTGGTGTCTGTCGGTGATAGCCGGGCACCTTGGCCTTGACGCTGACTCGGCCTATTATGCGGCGAGGTCGCAGAATTACCGTAACCTTTTCAATCCGGCCACATCGTTCTTCCACCCAAAAGACAGCGCCGGAAATTTCATCGAGCCGTTTGACTACAAGTTCTCGGGCGGTATCGGCGCGCGCGACTATTATGACGAAAACAACGGCTGGACCTACCGCTGGGACTGCCAGCATGATATTCCCGGACTGATCGGGCTCATGGGTGGCAACGAACGGTTTATCGCAAATCTCGACGATACGTTCAACGAATGGCTCGGCAAAAACAAGTATGAGTTTTACAGTGTGCTTCCCGACCAGACAGGCAATGTCGGTCAGTTCACCATGGGCAACGAGCCGTCTATGCATATTCCGTATCTGTATAACTATGCGGGAGCGCCGTGGCGCACGCAGCGCCGTGTGCGTCAGCTGATACGCCAGTGGTTTCGTCCGGATGTTATGGGAATGCCCGGCGACGAGGACGGTGGCGGACTGTCATCGTTTGTGGTGTTCTCGATGATGGGATTTTATCCCGTGACACCCGGTTCGGGTGTCTACAGCGTGGGTACGCCGTTCTTCACGAAGGTGAGGCTGCGCATGGAAAACGGCAAGGAGCTTGTTATCGAGGCTCCGGGGAGTTCTGACGAATGCAAGTATATCGGAGGCGCCACAATCGACGGCCGCACTCTTGACAGCCCGTGGTTCACTCACGAAGAAATCAGAAACGGCGCGAAGATAAAGCTGAAGATGAGCCGCCGCCATACAGACTGGGGCTGTAAACAATAATTTACTTAAAAGGAAAAAGATACGCTATGATAAAGATAAAAGGATTGACTGTCGCGGTGTCACTGATGACAGCGGCGCTGACAGCCGGAGCGACAGATGTGAGAATTATAACCTCGACTCCCGAATCGCAGTGGACTGACGGCGGGGTTGTGGAGTATGCCGCCTACGACAATACAGTAAGCCATGACGTGATGGTGACCCGATATGTAGCCCAGACAATGAAAGGTTTCGGCGGATGCTTCAACGAGCTTGGCGGAAAGGCGCTGAAGAGCCTCGGCAAGAAAGAGCGGCAGCGTGTGCTCGAGGGATTGTTTCACCCCGAGGAGGGCCTTAATTTCAGCGTGTGCCGCACACCTGTGGGAGCCAATGATTTTGCCACGGAATGGTATAGCTATGACGAGACTCCGGGCGATTTCGAGCTGCGCAAGTTCTCGATCAAGCATGACCGAAAATATCTCATACCGTATATCAAGTGGGCGCAGGAAATCAATCCGTCGCTCCGTATATGGGCATCGCCGTGGAGCGCTCCGCAGTGGTTCAAGACCAACGGCCACTATGCCAACCGAGCCGACGCAATCAACGGACTCGACCCGTCGAAAGAGGCTCCCACCGGCACTGACCAGATGATACTCGAGCCGGAATATCTCACGGCCTACAGCCGATATCTTTCGCGTTATGTCACCGAATATGCCGCGGAGGGAATCGAGATAAGCATGCTTCAGTTTCAGAACGAGCCGTATACGTTCAACATCTGGCCCAACTGTTCGTGGACGCCTCAGGCAATCACCCGATTTATAGGCGGCTACCTCGGGCCGGAGTTCGAGAAATCGCATCCCGGAGTGGAGCTGTGGCTCGGCACTCTCAACACCGACCGCTTCGACCATGTGGAGACAATGATGTCAGACGAGGCGATGGCGCGCTATATCAAAGGTTTCGGTGTGCAGTGGGAAGGCAAGGATATCGTAGGCCGCATATATGAGAAATATCCCGAACTGCCGATCATACAGACCGAGAACGAATGCGGCGACGGCAGCAATGACTGGGCGGCCGCCGAGCATACTTACGGACTGATGAGAAAATATATCGGCGACGGAGCCGGGCTATACATGTATTTCAACATGGTGCTCGGTGATGACTGCCGCAGCTCATGGGGCTGGAAGCAGAACGCGATGGTCGTGGTGGATACAAAGGCCAAAACGGCGCGGTTCACACCGGAGTATTATGCCATGAAACATGTGAGCCGCTATGTGCAGCCCGGAGCGAAACGGCTGATGACACTCGGCAATGACGGTAATCTGCTGGCGTTTGAGAATGCCGACGGCTCGCGTGTGGTGGTGATATATAATCCCGAGGAGCAGACAAAAGAAATGACGGTATCGCTGAGCCGTGACGGAGTGATGAACCTGTCGTTGCAGCCCAAATCGTTCAATACACTTCTGATAACCGAATGATTAGAGGCATGAAGAAGATAAACCTTACACTGGCGGCCATAATCTGTTGCGCGGCCGCTACGGCACAGAAAGTCGAGATGTTTTCAACCACGGAGACCGCTCCGTGGCAGCAGGTGAAAAATGTGAAATGGAGCGACAAGGTTCCTTCACAGCCTGAGCGTGCGGTCACGCTGACGCCGGATGAGGCGCAGACAATCGACGGCATCGGCGGCACATTCAATGAAATCGGCTGGGACATGCTGTGCTATCTTGAGCCGGAGCGGCGCCAGGCAATCCTCAATGACCTTTTCGGCAAGGATGGAGCGAAATTCAGCTACTGCCGCATGCCGATAGGGGCGAGCGACTATGGCATGAATTTCTATTCGCTCAACGATGTCATCGACGATTTCGACATGGTAAACTTCTCGATTGACCGTGACCGTCATATACTTCTGCGCTATATAAAGGAGGCGAAGAAAATCAATCCGGATCTGAAGATGTGGGCGTCGCCCTGGAGTCCGCCGGGATGGATGAAAATCAACAACAGCTATGCCAGCGGATATGACCGGAGCGGCACCGACCACAACGGTCTGCAACCCGAGAGGCATATCGAGCTGCCCTGCACCGGATTCAAGATGCAGGAGGGCTATCTGAAAGCCTACGCGCTCTATCTTGCGAAATTCTGCAAGGCTTACGAGGCCGAAGGGGTGCATATAGAGAATATAAACATACAGAACGAGCCGTGCTCCAACCATATATTCCCGAGTTGTCCGTGGCGTCCGGAGGATATGGCATATTTCGTGGGGCGTTTTCTCGGCCCGAAGTTCGAGCAGGAGGGTATAGACACGGAAATAATATTCGGCACAATCAACCGCGACAATCCGGCATTCACCCGCACAGCGCTTGATGATCCGGAGGCTGCCCGATATTTCAAGGGCGCCGGCTTCCAGTGGGACGGCAAGGGTGCAATCCCCTATATAAGCAAGGAGTATCCGCATCTGAAGATGATGCATACGGAGGCCGAATGCGGCAACGGCAGCAATGACTGGGCTGCCGCCGAGCATACGTGGTGGCAGATAAGCCATTATCTGCGCAACGGGGCGCGGGTGTTCACTTACTGGAACATGGTGCTCGACGACACCGGCACGAGTCCGTGGGGATGGAAACAGAACTCGCTGATTTCTGTCAATCCGCGCACTCTTGAGGTCGACTATCATCCGGAGTATTATCTGATGAAGCATCTCAGCCGTTATGTCGAGCCGGGCGCGCGGCGCATAGTGACAGAAGGGGGCGACGACGACCTGCTTGCATTCGTCAATCCCGACGGAGGGCAGGTGGTGGTGACAGTCAACCGTCAGGACACGCCGAAAGAGATTGTGCTGAGGAAAGGTGACCGTTATCTGACGGTGACCCTGCAGCCGAAATCATTCAATACGTTAAATATTTAATACCAAGATAAATACAAAATGAGGATACAGAAACTGATAGCAGCCGGCCTGCTGAGCCTGGCGGGCACGGTCTGTGCCGCCGCACAGACCGCCGAGCTTTACAAAGACCCCAATGCGCCTATACCGGAACGAGTGAAGGATCTGCTCTCGCGCATGACGGTAGAGGAGAAGGTGTCGCTTATGATACACAATTCACCCGGCATACCGCGTCTGGGCATCGACAAATTCTATCACGGCAACGAGGCGCTCCACGGCATCGTGCGACCTGGCAAGTTCACCGTGTTTCCGCAGGCCATCGGTATGGCGGCGACATGGAATCCCGCGCTTATCGGTCAGATGTCGACAGCTATTTCCGACGAAGCCCGCGGCAAGTGGAACGCGTTGGAACTCGGCAAGAAGCAGCACGACGGGTCGAGCGACCTGCTGACATTCTGGTCGCCGACCGTCAATATGGCCCGCGACCCCCGCTGGGGCCGCACGCCCGAGACATACGGCGAGGATCCGTATCTGACAGGCCGCATCGGCACGGAGTTTGTCAAAGGGCTTCAGGGCAATCATCCCCGCTACCTTAAGGCAGTAGCCACCCCGAAGCATTTTGCCGCCAACAACGAGGAGCATAACCGCGCGTCATGCAATGCGGTGATTTCAGAGCGCGACCTGCGTGAATATTATCTGCCGTCGTTCGAGCGATGCATCCGCGAGGGCAAGGCGCAGTCGATCATGACGGCCTACAATGCCGTGAACGGAGTGCCTTGCACGGTCAACCATTATCTGATACAGAAGGTGCTCCGCGGCGACTGGGGCTTTCAGGGCTATGTCGTGACCGACTGCAGCGCGCCTGCATGGATGGTGACCCAGCACAAATTCGTGCGTGATTACGAGACAGCCGCCGTGCTGATGATGAAGGCGGGCAATGACATAGAGTGTGCCGACAATGTCTACACTCAGCCGCTGCTCAATGCCTACAGGGATTATCGCGTGACCGACGCCGAGATTGACTCTGTGGCCTACCGCATATTGCGCGGCCGCATGCTTCTGGGTCTGTTTGACGACCCTGCGCTCAATCCCTACAACAGCATATCGCCTGACAAGGTGGGCTGCAAGGAGCATCAGGAACTTGCCCTCGAGGTGGCGCGCCAGAGCCTTGTGCTGCTCAAGAATGAGAAAAACATGCTTCCGCTCAATGCCGGCAAGCTGAAAAAGATAGCCGTGGTGGGTCTGAATGCCGACCGCTGCGAATTCGGCGACTACAGCGGCACACCTGTCAACGAGCCTGTGTCGGTGCTTCAGGGCATCCGCAACCATGTCGGCGACGATGTGGAGATAATCCACGCGCCCTGGGTGTCGCTCGCCACCGGATATGAGCCTATCTCGAAAGATTTCTTCCCCGAGGGTCTGAAAGCCGAATATTACAGAAACGCCGGTCTGCAGGGTGAGCCCGCGGTGGTGCGCACAGATGAAGAGATTTATTACGACCCGTCGTGCCAGCCGCCGGATCCGGCATGGTCGCAGCCTATGTCGGTGAGATGGACCGGAAAGCTGCGCCCCACGGTCAGCGGCGACTATGTGCTGTCGATGAAATCGGACGACGGCTGCCGCGTGTGGCTCGACGGCAAGAAACTGATTGACTCGTGGGTGGAACGTCCGGCCACCAACGACGATGTGACCGTCAATCTCGAGGCCGGCCGGAGCTATGACCTCAAAGTGGAATATTTCGACGGCGGAGGCGACTGCTTCGCCCGTATGTTCTGGCGTGCTCCTATCCTCGACAGCGTGAACCGCATTGAGCTTTACGGCGATGCCGGCAAGGCTGCCGCTGAGGCCGATATGACTATCGCGGTGATGGGTATCGACAAATCAATCGAACGCGAAGGCCAGGACCGCTATACACTCGAACTCCCCGCCGACCAGCAGGAATTCATAAAGGAGATATATAAAATCAATCCCAACACGGTGGTGGTGATGGTGGCCGGAAGCTCGCTCGCCATCAACTGGATGGACGAGAATATCCCCGCGATACTCTATGCGTGGTATCCCGGCGAGCAGGGAGGAAATGCAGTGGCCGAGGCGCTGTTCGGCGAATACAACCCCGGCGGACGTCTGCCTCTGACATTCTACAGCTCGATGGACGATCTGCCCGCATTCGACGACTATTCGCTCACCAACGGTCCGGGCCGCACCTATCAGTATTTCACCGGCAAGCCGCTCTATGAGTTCGGCTACGGACTGAGCTATACCAAGTTCAGATACAGCAACCTTAAGATTGACACTACGGCCGACGGCGTTGACGTAAGTTTCAAGGTGAGCAACACCGGCAAGCGCGACGGCGACGAGGTGGCTCAGGTGTATGTCAAGTATCCCGACACGGGCACTTACATGCCCATCAAGCAGCTGCGTGGCTTCGAACGCATCAGCCTGAAGCGCGGCAAGTCGGAGACGGTCACAATCCGTATCCCCTACGACGAACTGCGTTACTGGGACGAGAAAGAACATGGGTTTGTGACTCCGCAGGGACGTTATGAAATCTATGTCGGAGCATCGTCGGAGGATATCCGTCTGAAAGGCGAAGCCGAGGTAAAAATTTGAATAATTGAAGTGACGGGTGTTGCCAGACTCAGACAGCAGCGACGCCCGTCGTAAAAAATATATGATTTAAAACCATGAAAAAGAGATATATCGCCGGAATGATTGCCGGAGTTGCGGCATGGCATAATGCAGATGCGAAACTGTGGATCAATGAGATTATGCAGTCGAATATCGATGGCGTTTTTACGGCCGGTGATTTTCCCGACTCATGGTTTGAGATTTACAATGACGGCGACAATGCCGTGCGCCTTAACGATTATCGGGTCGGCGACAGTGACGATTTCAACAAAGCGTTTGTGTTGAGCGGTTCGGTGGGAGTCGGCGCCAAAGGATACAATCTTATCTATTGCGATAAGGTGGGGAGCGGTTATCATACGGATTTCCGCATCGACTCCGGCAAGGGTAAATTGTATCTGTTTGACCCTCAGGGAGAAATTGTGGATTATGTGTCATACCCGAAGATGCCGGCGCCCAATGTGACATACGGCAGGGCAGAGGACGCGTCGCAGGAGTGGGGCTATGAACTGTGTCCCACTCCTCGGGCGGCCAATGGCGGCGGCATCACTTCGGTGATGCTTCCCGATCCGGTGTTCTCGGTCAAAGGATACACAAGCTGCAATGTGAGGCGGCTTGTGGAAGTGACCGTCAGCATTCCGCAGGATGTGGAACTTCCGGCCGACACGCGTCTATACGTCACAACCGACGGGTCGGAGCCGACGGTGGAGTCGTCGTGTCACGAGCG
The DNA here is from genome assembly GCA_947174275.1 of uncultured Muribaculaceae bacterium. Taxonomy (GTDB): domain Bacteria; phylum Bacteroidota; class Bacteroidia; order Bacteroidales; family Muribaculaceae; genus JAGBWK01. Next base: position 4,113 of record CAMWIJ010000047.1, on the reverse strand, counting down.
GGAGGTGACAGTCAGCACGTCGCAGTCGATGGTGATAAGGGCGAAACTTATATCGTCGGAGGCGCTTTCGCCGCGTTCGGTGACGCATTCCTACATCTATCATCCGCGCGATGCCGCGATGCCGATTATCTCAATCAATACCTGTCAGGACTATTTCGATGATCCGGCAATAGGATTATGGAACAATTTCGAGCAGAACTGGCGGCGTCCGGTCAATGTGGAATATTTCACGGAGTCGGGTGAGGAGAGTGTGATAAATCAGCTCGGCGAGCTCAGGATACATGGCGGATGGTCGAGAAACCAAAAGCAGAAGTCGCTGGCTGTGTATGCCAACAAGCGTTTCGGCACGAAGAGATACGGCTATCCGTTATGGGACGACAAGCCTGATGTGAAGAAGTCGAAATCGTTTGTGTTGCGCAACGGCGGCAATGCTTTTACCGAAGCGCGTATCAACGACTCGTTCGTGCAGACGCTGTTCGGCCGCAACTGCGATAATCTCGACTGGCAGGCCTATCGTCCGGTGATCTGTTACATCAACGGTGAGTACCGAGGCATATATGCGCTCCGTCAGCGCTCAAACGAGGATTATGTAGAGGACTGTTATGACGGGCTGGAGGATATCGACATGCTTGAGAACTGGGATGAACTCAAGGCCGGAACGACCGACAGTTTCGAGGCGCTTAAGGGGCTTTATGAAAGCAGTCCCGACTATCAGCAGATGTCGCAGGCCATCGATGTCGAGAATTTCGCCAACCTGTATATAGCCAATGCGTGGGCCACGAATACCGATTTTCCGGGTAACAATATCGTGATGTGGCGTCCGACGGCCGAGGGGGGCAAGTGGCGCTGGATAATGAAGGATCTTGATTTCCTGGCCTCAAATCCGACTGATTTCAACTATTTCAACTTTCTGCTGCATACCGGCAGCTATAGTATCGGAGATGCCAACCAGCCGCATGCCGTGAAACTGTTCAAGGTTATGACCGGTCTGCCGGAATTCCGCGATCAACTGATAGACAGGTTCTTTGTATATTTAGGCGATTTCCTTCGTCCGTCAGTGACGGCGGCGCTTATCGAAGAGCAGCGTGCTGAACTGATGCCCGAATATCGCGCGCATCTGCAGTGTTACGGCAATCCGACGAGTTATGAATGGTGGAACAGCCGCGTGGATTATCTGAAGCAATGGTGTGCCGCCCGCACGGAAGCAATGCCCGGAATTATCTGCGATTATTTCGGGCTGGGCGAGCCGGTGGCGCTGAGCGTCGAGAGTGACGGGTCGACGGTGAGCATCAATGATGTGGCTGTCAAAGGTGAGCGGTTTGAAGGCAAGTGGCCTGTTGGCCGCGCTGTCACCGTGAGAAGTGACAATGCCGGAAACGGATGGAAGGTGACCGTGACTTCGAAAAGCGGCCGCAAGAACAGTTATGATGTCGAGTCTGACGAATATACGATAACGCCGAGCGCCAATGTGGCGTCAATCAGACTGGAGGCGCATCAGTTTTCGGGAGTCGGCAATGTCATTGCCGATGCGGAAGCGGGAGTGAGTGTCAGTGTGTGCGGAAAAATCGTAGTCGTTGAGTCTGACGAGGCGATAGAGTCGGTGTGCGTAGCCGATGCGGCGGGTCGCAATGTGGCGTCGTCTTTTCCGTCGGCCGGAGCGGCTATGGTTGAAATCGGCGGCAAGGGGATATATGTGGTTGAGGTGACGCTCGCCGACGGGTCGCGCACTGTAAGAAAAGTGGCTGTGAGATGAAGCGGAGACTGACCCGGATGATGCTTGTCGCGGCAATGGCTGCAGCTGTGCAGTGTGCAGTGGCGGAGAGTGCGTTGCAGTTTGCCGACACGGTGATTGATGTGGGCGATGTGAGCCGCAGCTCCTATATGCATGGATGTGTGTTCAGGTTTGTCAATATGTCGGACAGCGCTGTGTGCGTCTATGGGGCGACCACGACATGCGCGTGCACTGTGCCCGATTATCCGCGTGAGCCTGTAGAGCCGGGTGGCAGCGGTGAGGTGAGGGTCGAATTTGATGCCACCGGACAGCCTGTCGGGCCTTTTGTGAAGAAGCTCAAGGTAATGGACACGTCAAGTCCGGGCAATGCGACTGTGCTGAAAGTGACGGGGCGTGTGATTTAGCCCCCAATATTTGTTAACACTGACTAAGGCTCTTGTTATCCGCGGTCGGCGTTGCGGTAGGCTGTCGGGGGCATGCCCATTATTTTGTTGAACAGACGGGAGAAGTAGTAGGTGTCGTCAAAACCGAGTTTGGCGGCAATCTGGTTTATATTCATGTCGGTGGAGTCGAGCATCTGACATGCGGCCTGTATCTTGATCAGGTTGAAGTAGGAGATCGGGGCGTGGCCGACGGTGCGTTTGAAGATGGCGGAGAAATGATTGGGGGTGTATCCGGTGAACTCTGCGAGCTGTGACAGGGTGATGTGGCGCTCGAGATTTTCTTTCATGAATTTTATGGCCGAACTGCAGGCGGTTTCCGCAAAAGAGGCGTCGGATGCGGCAGCCGAGGCTCCCGCGAGGCGGAATTGCCTGATGTAGCGCAGCGAACCGAGGTAGTGGTGGAAGAGCGAGAGCGCGTAGTGGAGGTTTTCGATGCTGTAGCCGGCTTTGAGGGTGAAGAATATTTCTTCGAAGAGAGTGGTGCGGTCGGCGATGCGTGAGTCGCCGGCCGGCGCGATGAGGTGAGGGATATGCATTCCGGCGGCATATTGCGGGGCGAGGGTGCCTTTGAAGTGTATCCAGTAGATGGTCCAGGGAGAGTCGTTGTCGGAGCCGTAGGCATGAGGCCGGTCGTCGGGGAGTATGAAGAACTGACCGTCGGCCACGTCGTAGCGGGTGTCGCCGATGCGATACCAGCCGCGTCCTTCTACGCAATAGATGAGAACAAACTGTCCCGTAGCCTCGTGACGTTCACGGAAATGATGCCGTGCGGAGGGGTAGTAGCCAATGTCGGTTATGTGGAGCGCGGCGCCGAGGCTGTCACGTTCGAGCATGTCGGTAATCATCTTGGGTATGACGAGCGAGCGCTGTCCGCGAAATCCTTCTTTGATACGTATCATGCAGGCAAATATAAAAGATTTGGAGATAATCCCGGCGATGAGTGGGGAAATATCGTTGCCAATCGTGTTTGTTTAACATTTATTTTGTGGGGTGGGCGTCGTTTGCGCCCATGTGCGATTGTATCTTTGCATTACTGAAATTTATTACTCCCTCTAAAAAAACAAGTGTTATGGCAGCAGCAAAGACAAAAAAGACGGCAACGGCCGCAACTGATAAACCTGACAGCAAGGATGCGAAACTCAATGCTCTTAAGGCGGCGATGGGCAAGATAGAGAAGGATTACGGCCGCGGGGCCATCATGCGTCTGGGCGACAGCTCGGTGGAGCATGTCGAGGTGATACCGACCGGTTCGATAGGTCTGAACTTCGCTCTGGGTGTGGGCGGCTTTCCGAAGGGCAGGATAATCGAGATCTACGGCCCCGAGTCGTCGGGAAAGACCACGCTTGCAATCCATGCCATAGCGCAGGTGCAGAAGCAGGGCGGCATTGCGGCGATAATAGATGCCGAGCATGCTTTCGACCGCTTTTATGCTGAGAAACTTGGTGTGGATGTCAATGAGCTGCTTATGTCGCAGCCTGACAACGGTGAGCAGGCGCTTGAGATTGTGGAGCAGCTTGTGAGATCGGCGGCGGTTGATCTGATTGTTGTCGACTCGGTGGCGGCTCTGACCCCGAAAAGCGAGCTCGAGGGTGAGATGGGCGACCGCAACATGGGTTTGCAGGCACGCCTGATGTCGCAGGCTATGCGCAAGCTGACCGGAGCGATTTCGCGCACCAACACCACGTGTATCTTCATTAATCAGCTTCGTGCGAATATCGGGGCGATGTTCGCTCCGTCGGAGGTGACTACCGGTGGCAATGCGCTGAAATTCTATTCGTCGGTCAGGGTCGAGATACGTCCGGGCACTTCGGTGAAGGACGGCGACAATGTGCTGGGGCGTCACGCTAAGGTGAAGGTGGTGAAGAACAAGGTGGCGCCTCCGTTCCGCCGGTGTGAGTTCGACATCATGTTCGGCGAGGGCATTTCGCAGGCATACGA
>CAMWIJ010000046.1 GCA_947174275.1 uncultured Muribaculaceae bacterium | reverse complement strand
ACACCCCACTCAATTACACAACATCAAAAAAAGTTCACCCGACAACCCGTTTTTTAGCCCATTTTCTGACAACGCACCCCTCTAACCTCGCAAAAACCACACAAAACAAAACCACACAAAATCACCCGACAGATAAAATATATTTATCCACACTATCTGTTATAACCGGATTTTTTTGTAATTTTGGAAAGAAATAAAATTTACAATCATGAAAATAAAACATATTATTATATGCCTTACGGCAGCAATCGGCCTATCATCGCAAGCACAGCACACCAGATGGCACGACGAAGCAACCGACACTCTCGCCATAAACCGACTGCTGAAAAAAGCGGTAATGATTGCAGATCCGCAGCAGAGAGTAGCATCGCTGGCACAGGAATTTATCAACCACCCCTACATTGCCGGCACTCTCGAACCTGACGGAGAAGAAAAACTGACCGTAAATCTCGACGAAGTAGACTGCACGACACTTGTCGACAACATAATCGCACTCGCCATCACTGCCGGCGAGCACCGCACCTCATGGCGCGACTTCATCTACAACCTCGAACGCATACGCTACCGCAACGGCGAAATGAGAGGTTATCCCTCCCGACTGCATTACATCAGCGACTGGATCGTCGACAACGTACACCGCGGCAACTTCGAGGAAGTCACCGGCAACTGCGACCTGGCTACCTACGAAGTCAAGACCATCGACTTCATGTCGGCAAACCGCAACCTCTACCCCGCCCTTGCCGACTCGGCCACATTCGCCAAAATAAAAGAATATGAAATAGGCTACCGTAGCCACCGCTACCCTGTCATAAAGACATCACGCGTGGCAAAAGCCGCAAAAACATTCCTCCGCACAGGCGACATCATAGCCATCTGCACAGGCAAGAAAGGGCTCGACGTCTCCCACATGGGCATTCTGTTTATCAACGACAAGAATATCCCCTACCTGCTGCACGCATCATCAAAGGCAGGCAAAGTCATACTCGACGCCACACCTCTCGACCGTTACCTGACCTCAAACCGCCACATAGGCATCCGCGTAATACGCCTGAAGGAATAACCATCCGCAAACATACGAAAAGCGGTTCCGGCAACAGACAAACCCCGCCGGAACCGCTTTTTTTACCCCAATAAACTGAAAGAAGGGCACGCCGACGGCGCGCCCTTCGATTTCATATAACCGATCCGTAACGATTATGCGTTCGGACGTTTGGTTTTCTTGCCATAACCGTAGCCGGCAGCAGCGCCAAGTTCCTCCTCGATGCGGAGAAGCTGGTTGTATTTTGCCATACGGTCAGAACGTGAAGCAGAACCGGTTTTGATCTGTCCGGCGTTGGTAGCGACTGCGATGTCTGCGATAGTGGCATCTTCAGTCTCACCCGAACGGTGCGAGATAACTGCAGTGTAGCCGTTACGCTGAGCGAGCTCTACGGCACGGAGAGTTTCAGTGAGCGAACCGATCTGGTTAACCTTAACGAGGATAGAGTTGGCGCAGCCTTCTTCGATACCGCGTTTGAGGTATTTAACGTTGGTTACGAACAAGTCGTCACCTACGAGCTGGCAACGGTCGCCGATAAGGTCAGTGAGAACCTTCCAGCCTGCCCAGTCATCTTCAGCCATACCGTCCTCGATAGAGTCGATAGGATATTTTTCAACGAGTTCTTTGAGGAACTGAGCCTGCTCTTCTGAAGTGTACTTCTTGCCGTTGGGCTCTTTGGCAGCACCGTTGTTGAGCTGAGCGTAGTTGTAGATACCGTCTTTGTAGAACTCTGAAGAAGCGCAGTCGAGACCGATAGTAACATCCTTGCCGGGAACATAGCCTGCCTTCTCGATAGCCTGCATGATGACATTGAGAGCGTCCTCAGTGCCGTCAAGCGAAGGAGCGAAACCGCCTTCATCACCTACTGCGGTAGAAAGGCCGCGAGCCTTGAGCACTGACTTGAGGTTGTGGAACACCTCGGTGCCCATACGGATACCTTCCTTGAAAGAAGTAGCGCCGATAGGACGGATCATGAATTCCTGGAAGCAGATGGGAGCGTCAGAGTGAGCACCACCGTTGATGATGTTCATCATAGGCACGGGAAGCGCGTAAGTGTTGCAGCCACCGATGTATTTGTAAAGGGGAAGGTCAAGATAATCTGCGGCAGCCTTAGCCACTGCGAGAGAAACACCGAGGATAGCGTTTGCGCCAAGGTTTGACTTGGTTTCAGTGCCGTCAAGCTCAAGCATCTTCTCATCGATGGCGATCTGGTCAAGAGCGCTCATGCCTTTGAGAGCCTCTGCGATTACAGTGTTGACATTAGCCACTGCCTTCTGCACACCCTTGCCCATGTAGCGTGACTTGTCACCGTCGCGGAGCTCAAGAGCTTCATTCACACCGGTTGACGCGCCCGAGGGAACAGATGCACGGCCACGTGCGCCCGACTCAAGGATTACATCAACTTCTACTGTAGGGTTACCGCGAGAGTCAAGAACTTCACGACCAATGATTTTTTCAATTTTCATAATGATGTATAATTAAAAACGTGTATTTAAAATATAAATTTCGAAGTCCGGTTTTCAACCAACAAAGATACAACTTTTTTATATAATAAACTTTTCCTTATCCAAAATTTTATCTAATACGGATAAAAATATGTATCTTTGCCACCGCATTTTCACATTAATAATAGTAATTAACATCACAGCTATGAAATTAAAAAGCATCATCGCAGGATTTGCATTGCTGATGTCACTCGGCGCATCGGCCCAGTACGACCTTAACGCGGCAGCCGAAGAATATAAAGCCGACGTCGAGGCATCTGTCAGAAAAATGAACGGCAACGACAAACACAACGCCGGGCCCGAGCCATTCAAAGAGTTCATCGCAAAATTCTCAACCGACGAAGCCTTCATGAACGAACGCATCGCCCTTGACGACAAAGCCCGCGAAAAATACGCCGACCTCCTCACCCCCTCCACCTTCACCGCCAAACTGCCAGTCATCGCCGACAACAACGGCACCGACGACGTCTACTACCAGATTTGGGACGAAATGCAGTTTCACACCGTGCATCTCAACTGCTGCTGGGACGGCGTTCTTGAAAACAACATCATCTTCATGAAGAAAAACGGCAAATGGTATCTCGACGCCATCACCGAATAACACCACATACATAAAATCCACAACAGGGAGTCATGCATCAATCAGCGTGGCTCCCTGTTGTCAATCTGACAGACTCATTCAACGGAAATTGACAAACCCACCACGCTACATATTAAATTATTAAATAATTTATATATATTTGCAACAAGACATCGCATTCTTGTATACCCACATAACTGAAACAAAGCAATGAACCACCATGACAACACATTCCGGCACATTCTTATATCCGCAATCATTGCGTTGCCTGCAATGATATTTGCACAAAACCACCCACCCGCAGCATCAACTCCCGATATAACTGATTTCTACAGACAATACATACTGTTGCAATCCGCAGAAAAACCCTCGACAGCCAGAATTGACAGCCTTCTCAGGCAATATTGCACCGATTCACTGATACACAATATAAAATCGGGAAAATATGATTACGATATTATCCTGCAAGCACAAGACTGCGACTTGACATGGGCGCAATATGTATTCCCGGCCGACAACGACCGCGACGGCATCTACTACACCGACCCGAATGCAAAGACCATTGCCAGCATCAGCGTGCAACGTGATGCGGAAGGCAAAATCAAAGATGTCACATTGTGCGACGTTCTCGATATACGATACCGCAAAAGCATCGACCATAAAATGTTTTGTTCGACGGCCAAAAAATCGGCAAATCCGACCTATGGAGCAAAAAAAAGATTATTGCCAAATACATCGCCTGCGGAAAAGACATAAACAACGGGACACGCGACAGCCTGGTCATTAAAGAGATCACCGGAAACGACCCGCTTACAGCCATCCAATTCACATATCTTGAAAACAACATCGACTACGGAGACTTCTATTTCACATTAAAAAATGATATAGCCGACAGGATATCCAATCTCCCACCCGGCACAATCCTTTCCCTTGGCATAACATTCTACAACAGCGTGCCCGGCTATCATTACATTGTGCCATACGCACTTGTCGATACCGCGGAAATATTACACCTGCCGTCAGAACTCGACAGGCTGCTCTGGAGCACCGAAGGATACCGCATCTTCCAATACGACAACGGCGACGACTACCTGTCCGACGGCCTGCTCCGCATTATAGACAAAGACAACTTCGTAGGCTATGCCACAGAAAACGGAGAGATCGCCATTGCCCCACAATTTGCATTCGGTTACCCCTTTAAAGACGGAAAAGCCAAAGTCACCGACTCCGGAGAACTCAGAAGTAACGGAGAATACCACTACTGGCACAGCGACAATTGGTACTGGATAGACAAAACCGGAAAAAGAATAGAATAAATCCTCTAACTCGGTTAATTCACCCAAGCCGAAATAACAGTACATAGCAATATTATAATTTCCGGCTTTACCTTGAAGGTAATGCTGCACTTCATATTGTAGGGACGCACGGCTCGTGCGTCCGGAATTAGCACCTGATAATCAAGAAATTGACAGACACACGAGCCGTGCAACCAACTTCTCGAGGCATTCCTCTGAGTTCTTAAACACCTCACAGCAATATTAAACTGAGGCTGTAAAATGAACTGCTATTTCGGCTTGATCCGAAAACGTCTCTTAAAAAACAAAACGCTTGACAGATGCAATTCTAACAACAAAAAAGAGGATGACGTTAACGTCATCCTCTTTATAATAAACTCTGATATTCAGATTATTCTGCTGCGGGAGCTTCGGGAGCCTCTGCTGCAGGAGCTTCAGCGGCGGGTGCTGAAGTCGACTTGCGGCTGCGGCGTGTACGGCTCTTCTTGGCAGCACCTTTCTCCTTGAGCATGTTTTCGTTGTAGTCAACGAGCTCGATGAAGCAAGTCTTAGCATTGTCACCAAGACGGTTACCGGTCTTGAGGATACGGGTGTAACCTCCGGGACGGTCAGAAATCTTCTGAGAGATTTCGCGGAAAAGCTCAGTGACAGCCTCTTTGTTCTGAAGGTGGCTGAAAACAAGACGGCGGTTGGCGGTTGTGTCCTCCTTCGCGCGGTTGATAAGCGGTTCGGCGTATACACGGAGAGCTTTAGCCTTGGCAAGAGTAGTGAAAATGCGTTTGTGCATAATCAGCGATATTGTCATGTTAGCCAAGAGCGCCGCACGGTGAGAATGTGTACGACCGAGGTGGTTGAATTTTTTATTATGTCTCATCGTTGTTATTCTTTATCTAATTTATACTTTGAAATATCCATTCCGAACGAAAGGTTGAGATTCGCAAGAAGCTCATCAAGCTCCGTGAGCGACTTCTTACCGAAGTTACGGAATTTAAGCAGGTCGGTCTTGTTAAACACAACGAGCTCACCAAGGGTCTCTACCTCAGCGCTCTTCAGACAGTTGAGCGCACGCACCGAGAGTTCCATGTCGACAAGCTTCGATTTGAGAAGCTGGCGCATGTGGAGCACCTCTTCGTCAAACTCTTCATTGCCGTCGTTCTCAGGAGCCTCGATTGTGATCTTCTCGTCAGAGAAGAGCATCAGATGATAGATCAATATCTTCGAAGCCTCCTTCAGGCCATCCTTGGGCAGGATAGATCCGTTGGTAGTGATTTCTATAATAAGTTTCTCGTAGTCAGTTTTCTGGTCAACACGGAAATTTTCAACCGTATACTTGACATTCTTTATCGGAGTGTAAATAGAGTCGATAGCGATGACATTGATATCATCGGTAGGAAGCTGGTTCTCCTCTGCGGGAACCCATCCGCGACCCTTGTTTACAGTCAGCTCGATCTGGAATGAAGCAGTAGAATCCAGGTGACAGATTACGAGATCCGGATTGAGGACCTCAAACCCGGTCAAGGCTTTACCTATGTCTCCGGCTTTGAATTCCTCTACACCCGACACTGAGATGGTGACCTTTTCAAACTCGGTCTCCTCCACTGTCTGTTTGAGATCAACCTTCTTGAGATTAAGGATAATGTTGGTGACATCCTCCTTTACTCCGGGTATAGTATCAAACTCGTGTTTAACGCCATCAATCTTAATCGACGAAATTGCATATCCTTCCAGAGAAGAAAGCAATACTCGGCGAAGCGCGTTACCTACAGTGATACCATAGCCGGGTTCCAAAGGTTTGAACTCAAATTTCCCATAAAAGTTGTCTGCTTCGAGCATCAACACTTTATCGGGCTTTTGGAATGCTAATATAGCCATGGATTCAACTTATTATATATTATGATTTAGAATACAACTCGACAATCAACTGCTCCTTGATATTCTCGGGAATATCTTCGCGGGCAGGTACGTGGAGGAATTTACCGGCTTTTGCAGCTTCGTCCCATTCGATCCAGGGATACTTGCTGTGGTTGAAACCGCTCAGTGTATCTGCAATCACTTCGAGTGATTTTGATTTCTCGCGGACTCCGATTACATCACCGGGCTGAACCTGATATGATGCGATGTTCACTACCTGGCCGTTAACCACGATGTGACGGTGGAGCACCAGCTGACGGGCAGCAGCACGAGTGGGAGCAATGCCCAGACGGTATACTACGTTGTCAAGACGTGACTCAAGCAACTGCAGGAGGATCTCACCGGTGATACCCTTCATGCGAGAAGCCTTGTCGAAGAGGTTGCGGAACTGACGTTCGAGCACACCGTAGGTGTATTTGGCTTTCTGCTTCTCACGGAGCTGAGTGCCATACTCTGAAGTTTTGCGGCGACGGTTCTGTCCATGCTGGCCGGGGGGGAAATTGCGACGCTGAAGCACTTTGTCCTCACCGAAAATGGGCTCGCCAAATTTACGTGCGATTTTGGTCTTGGGACCTGTATATCTTGCCATTTTAATCTGTTTTTTTCTTGACCTCTGCAGCTTCTGCCCGCTTCGTGCAGCCGCGACTATAGAGAGGTGATAAATTATAGTCTATTCACTCGGCGGCGCTCGCTGCTGCGGTCATTCTGTTGATAAGTATTTTACTCTAAAAATTTCTCTCTGAGATTATACTCTTCTGCGTTTGGGAGGACGGCATCCGTTGTGGGGAAGCGGAGTGACATCGATGATCTCGGTCACCTCGATTCCGGCGCCATGCACCGTACGGATTGCTGACTCACGGCCGTTGCCCGGACCTTTCACATAAGCCTTGACTTTTCTCAAGCCCAGGTCGTATGCGACTTTCGCGCAGTCCTGAGCTGCCATCTGGGCTGCGTAAGGAGTGTTCTTCTTCGAACCGCGGAAGCCCATTTTGCCGGCAGACGACCAAGAAATGACCTGACCCTCGCTGTTGGCAAGGCACACGATAATGTTGTTGAATGATGAGTGAACGTGAAGCTGACCGGCAGCGTCAACCTTAACGTTTCTCTTTTTAGCTGCGACTGTTTTTTTTGCCATAATTTATCGTTATTTAGTAGCTTTCTTCTTATTAGCGACTGTTTTCTTGCGGCCTTTGCGGGTACGGGCATTGTTCTTGGTGCTCTGACCGCGCACGGGCAAGCCGATACGGTGACGGATACCACGGTAGCAACCGATATCCATCAGTCGTTTGATATTCAACTGGATCTCGCTGCGGAGGTCACCCTCCACCTTGTAGTCGGCGCCGATTACTTCACGTACTTTGGCTGCCTGCGCGTCGGTCCAGTCCTTAACTTTGATATCTTTGTCAACTCCGGCCTTCTCAAGTATTGACTTGGCGGCGCTGCGGCCGATACCGAAGATGTAGGTCAAGGCTATTTCACCTCTTTTATTTTGGGGGAGGTCAACTCCCACGATTCTTACTGCCATATTGATTGACTTAATGTTTTTGCAAAATTAACAAAAAATTTTGAGAAGCGGCTTATTTTCAAGCTTTCTTGTTACAGAAATTTCACACTTGAAGTCTTTTTTTAGCCTTGACGCTGCTTATACTTGGGATTTTTCTTGTTGATTACGTATAAGCGGCCTTTACGACGTACGATTTTGCTGTCGGGAGTGCGCTTCTTGATTGAGGCTCTAACTTTCATATTCTTGTCGTTTTTTATTATTTGTATCTGAATGCAATACGACCCTTCGACAGGTCATAAGGCGACATCTCCACCCTCACCTTGTCACCGGGCAATATCTTGATATAATGCATGCGCATCTTGCCCGATATGTGAGCAGTGATTTGATGACCATTTTCGAGCTCAACACGAAACATTGCGTTCGACAATGACTCAACGATGGTGCCGTCCTGTTCTATTGCTGCTTGTTTTGCCATATATTTGTTTAAATGAATTTATCTTTCAACACTTCCTCGATATAATCGAATGTGGTAAGCACTTCCGTCTTGCCGTCAATTATAGCAAGAGTGTGCTCATAATGAGCCGAAGGCTGACGGTCACGCGTGCGGCATGTCCATCCGTCATGCTCGATCACTATATTGCGGCTGCCCATGTTGACCATCGGCTCGATGCACAGACACATTCCGTCTCTGATAATCGGCCCGATGCCACGACGGCCGTAATTGGGTATTTCCGGATCCTCGTGCATGCGCTTGCCGATACCATGACCGCACATCTCACGCACGATGCTGTAGCCACGCTTCTCGCAATACGTCTGCACGGCATTCGACACATCACCGATACGCTTGCCCGGCACACATGCCTCTATACCCGCATAGAGCGACTCCTTGGTCGTACGGCACAATGCCATCTTCTCCTCGGAAATCTCTCCGACTGCGAATGTATAGCACTGGTCTCCGTTATAACCGTCAAGCTCCACAACCGTATCCAGTCCGATGATATCGCCCTCTCTGAGGGTATAGTTCGACGGAAAGCCGTGCACCACTGTCTCATTGACCTCGATACACAGCGTCCCCGGGAATCCCTGATATCCCAGACACGACGGCCGACCGCCATTGTCAAGGATAAACTCCCTGGCAATGGTGTCGAGCTTGTGCGTGGTAACACCGGGAGAAATCCACCTGGCCATCTCGCCAAGTGTGCGGCTGACAAGGTCACATGCCTTGCGCATCAGCTCCATCTCCTGTGGTGTCTTAAGATAAATCATCGTAAGTTAACTTATAAGGTATTTTTAATAAGCGCTGCCTGTGGTGCGCCCCTTAATCTTACCCTCCTTCATCAAGCCGTCATAATGATGCATCATCAGATGTGACTCGATCTGCTGCAGCGTGTCAAGAACGACGCCCACCATAATCAGCAGAGAAGTGCCGCCGAAGAACTGCGCGAAATTCTGCGAGATACCCAGTGTGCGGGCAAACGCCGGAAGGATCGCCACAATACCGAGGAACAACGAGCCGGGCAACGTGATTCGCGACATGATCGCATCAAGATACTCGGCGGTTTTCTTGCCGGGCTTGACACCCGGAATAAAACCGTTGTTTCGCTTCATATCCTCGGCCATCTGGGTCGGACGCACCGTAATCGCCGTATAGAAATACGTGAACGCTACGATAAGGATAAAGTAAACAAAATTATACCAGAAACCGTTGATATCGGTGAAAGCTCCGAAGAAGCCACCCGAGCTCTGGCCGAAACCGGCCAGAGTCAACGGTATGAACATAATGGCCTGAGCGAAGATGATAGGCATAACACCCGCAGCATTTACCTTGAGGGGTATATACTGGCGAGCGCCGCCATACTGCTTGTTGCCGACGATGCGTTTGGCATACTGCACGGGCACCTTGCGGGTTCCCTGCACCAGAAGCACTGCGCAGATTGTCACAGCAAGCAAAAGTATCACCTCGATGATGAACATTATCAAACCACCCTGCGAACCTTGTGCGCCCGGCATACGGCTGATAAATTCATAGAACAATGCCTGGGGCAGACGGGCGATGATACCCACAAGGATTATGAACGAGATACCGTTGCCGATACCGCGGTCGGTAATCCTCTCCCCGAGCCACATGATAAACATTGAGCCGGCAGCAAGCACCACAGTGAGGAATAGCACATTGGCCGTAGTCAATGTCAGACCGACAGTGTGCTGCAGGTTAATCAAATAAGCCGGACCCTGAACGAGCAGTATAAGCACAGTCAGGTAACGGGTATATTGATTCAGCTTCTGGCGACCGCTCTCTCCCTCGCGCTGCATCTTCTGGAAAGAAGGCAACACCATGCCCAGGAGCTGGATCACAATCGACGCGGTGATATAGGGCATGATACCCAGCGCAAAGATTGAAGCCTGCGAGAACGCACCTCCCGAGAACATATCGAGCAGCTGCATCAAGCCTCCCGATGTCTGCGATTGAAGCTGCTCGAGGTCGTGCGGGTTGATACCCGGCAACGCCACGTAACAGCCGAGACGATAGACAACGACGAGCAGGAAAGTCACCGTAAGGCGCTTGCGCAGCTCTTCGATCGTCCAGATGTTTTTAATGGTTTGAATAAATCTCATTATAATTATAATTTAACGATGGTTCCACCTGCTTCCACAATAGCCTTCTCAGCCGATGCAGAGAATGCATTGGCCTCGACAGTGAGCTTGTGGGTGAGCTTGCCGTTACCGAGTATCTTCACAAGCGCACGCTTGTTGACAAAGCCTGCGTTGATAAGGTCAGCAACTGCGATTTTCTCAAGATTGCCGGCTGCTGCCATTGACTCGAGAACATCAAGATTGATAGCCTTGTATGATACACGGTTGATATTTTTGAAACCATATTTGGGGAGACGACGCTGCAAAGGCATCTGACCGCCTTCGAATCCGATCTTGCGGCTATAACCCGAACGAGACTTGGCTCCCTTGTGACCGCGCGTTGATGTACCGCCACGGCCTGAACCCTGACCACGTCCGATTCTCTTTCCCGTTTTAGTTGACCCAACGGCCGGCTGTAAATTACTTAAATCCATAGTTCAAAATATTTTAGGCGTTGGTTACTTCTACTAAGTGATGCACTTTGTTGACCATACCGAGGATTTCGGGAGTCGCCTCCTTAACTACAGTGTGGTTCATCTTCTTCAAGCCGAGCGCATCGAGTGTGCGCTTCTGAACTGCCGGGCAGTTGATACGGCTCTTTATCTGTTTGATTGCTATCTGTGCCATTGTTATTATCCCTTGAATACTTTTTCAACTGAAATGCCACGGTTCTGAGCGATAGTGGCGGGACTTCTCATCTCATCAAGAGCTGCGATTGTAGCCTTCACGAGGTTGTGGGGGTTAGACGAGCCCTTTGACTTTGCAAGCACGTCGGTGATACCAACGCTCTCAAGCACGGCACGCATCGCACCACCGGCCTTTACACCGGTACCGTGAGACGCAGGCTTGAGGATTATGCGCGAGCCACCGAACTTGGCAACCTGCTCGTGAGGTATGGTGCCTTTGTGCACGGGAACCTTGATGAGGTTCTTCTTCGCAGCCTCCACACCCTTGGCGATAGCGGCCGTAACCTCATTGGCTTTGCCGAGGCCCCAGCCTACAATACCGTTCTCGTTACCTACTACCACAATCGCGGCAAAAGTAAACGTACGACCACCCTTTGTTACTTTGGTGACACGATTAATCGCTACAAGGCGATCTTTCAGATCAATATCATTGGTTGATTTTACGCGGTTATTTCTTTTTGCCATGATTGTTAAAATTTAAGTCCGCCTTCGCGGGCTGCGTCAGCTAATGATTTTACACGTCCGTGGAAGAGGTAACCGTTACGGTCGAACACTACTTCTGTAATGCCCTGGGCGAGAGCCTTCTCAGCGATGGCCTTGCCGACCTTCGCTGCGATCTCGCTCTTGGTGCCCTCCTCGATACCCTTCGAAGAAGTGGCGGCAAGTGTGCTGCCGGCCAAATCGTCGATGAGCTGAACGTAGATTTGTTTATTGCTACGGAACACTGTCATGCGCGGACGGGCTGCAGTGCCTGAGATTTTACCGCGGATACGTGTCTTGATTTTATTTCTTCTTTCTATCTTAGATACCATGATTCTGTCTGTTTTTATTATTTGGCACCTGCCGATTTACCTGACTTGCGGCGGATTACCTCGCCGACAAACTTGATACCTTTACCCTTGTAAGGCTCGGGCTTACGCAGTGAGCGTATCTTGGCGCATACCTGGCCGAGCAGCTGCTTGTCATCGCTCTCAAGGATGATGAGAGGATTCTTGTTACGCTCGGTCTTGGCCTCTACCTTCACCTCCGCAGGAAGCTTGATATATATAGCGTGAGAGAAACCGAGCGACAGCTCAAGCACCTGACCGGTGGCCGCTGCACGGTAACCTACACCAACCAATTCCATTTCTTTGCGGTAACCGGTCGAAACACCTACCACCATGTTGTGGATAAGCGCGCGATAAAGACCATGCTGAGCGCGGTGCTCACGGTCATCGCTCGGACGAGTCACGATCACATGATTGTCCTCGACCTTTACCTCGAGCTCAGGGTTGACAGCCTGCTTAAGCTCACCCTTGGGGCCCTTTACGGTTACTACATTGTTATCAATCTTAACTGTGACACCTGCAGGTATCTCAATGGGAGCTTTACCAATTCTTGACATAATTATTTCCTCCTATAAGATTAATAAACGTAACACAAAACTTCACCGCCGATCTGCATTTCGGCAGCTTTCTTATTCGTCATCACGCCGCGCGAAGTCGACAGGATGGCTATACCCAAACCGTTGAGCACACGGGGCATGTCTTTGTAACCGGTGTACTGACGGAGACCCGGACGGGATACTCGCTTGAGTCCCTTGATGGCGTTGACACGGTCAACAGGGTCATATTTCAGAGCTATCTTGATAATCCCCTGGGGATTTTCACCCTCTACAAATTTGTAGTTGAGGATATAGCCCTGTTCAAAAAGAATCTTGGTGATTTCTTTTTTCAAGTTTGAGGCAGGCACCTCCACCACGCGGTGGTTGGCCTTGATCGCATTCCTCAATCTTGTTAAGTAGTCTGCTATTGTATCTGTCATTTTATTGTTGTTTAAATTGATTGGGATTTTCCCAACAATATTTAATTAACTTCTGTCTGAAGCATTATATTTGGCTATTACAGCTCGCCGTTACCAGCTTGCCTTCTTTACTCCGGGAATAAGACCCGCAGAGGCCATTTCGCGGAACTGGATACGTGAGATACCGAACTGGCGGATATAGCCTTTGGGACGACCCGTGATAGAGCAACGGTTGTGCATGCGCACACGCGAAGCGTTCTTGGGCAGAAGCTGGAGAGCTTCATAGTCGCCGGCAGCCTTGAGAGCCGCTTTCTTGGCAGCATACTTCGCCACAAGTTTCGCACGCTTTACCTCACGGGCTTTCATTGATTCTTTTGCCATAACTGCTTATTTTGCGTTTTTAAAAGGTAAACCGAATTGTTTGAGCAATGCATAGCCTTCCTCGTCGGTATTGGCCGATGTCACGAAAGTGATGTTCATGCCCAGCAATTTAGAAATATTGTCGATGTTGATCTCAGGGAAGATGATCTGCTCGTTGATACCGAGGGTATAGTTGCCGCGGCCGTCGAGCTTGCTCTCGATACCCTTGAAGTCACGGATACGGGGAAGAGCCACACGCACCAGTCTTTCAAGGAACTCATACATCTTCTCACGACGCAGAGTAACACGAACACCGATAGGCATTTTCTTACGCACCTTGAAGTTAGAGATATCCTTGCGCGAAAGTGTTGCGACAGCTTTCTGACCGGTGATGGCAGTAAGCTCGTTGATAGCTGTCTCGATGATTTTCTTATCCTGAGTGGCTTCGCCGAGACCCTGATTGATGACAATCTTCTCAAGGCGGGGCACTTGCATTACTGTAGTATAGTTGAACTCTTTTGTAAGAGCCGGAACGATACGCTCCTGATAATCTTTCTTAAGGGTTGCAGTACTCATTACTTAATCTCCTCTCCCGATTTTTTAGAATAACGTATTTTCTCGCCGTTCTCCTCCTTCTTGAAGCCTACGCGGGTGGGCTTGCCTGACTTCGGATCGATAAGGCTGAGATTAGAAATATTGATAGGAGCTTCCATCTTGATGAGACCTCCCTGGGGATGTTTGGCATTGGGCTTCGTGCTCTTGGTCACCATATTCACGCCCTCGACAATGGCACGGTTCTTTGCAGCGTCAACTGAAAGAACACGGCCGGTCTTGGAGCGGTCATCACCTGCGAGGACATATACAGTGTCGCCCTTCTTTATATTTACTTTGCTCATTTGTTCTACTTTGATTAAAGCACCTCGGGTGCAAGTGAAACTATTTTCATATTAGTGGCGCGGAGCTCACGGGCAACCGGGCCGAAAATACGAGTGCCGCGAAGCTCGCCGGCATTGTTGAGCAGCACACATGCATTGTCATCGAAGCGGATGTACGAGCCGTCGGGACGACGCACTTCCTTCTTGGTGCGCACGACTACAGCTTTCGATACCGTACCCTTCTTAACATCTGATGAAGGTATGACGCTCTTTACCGACACTACGATGATATCGCCTACCGATGCATAGCGACGTCCTGTACCACCGAGAACGTGGATACAGAGTGCCTCTTTCGCACCGCTGTTGTCGGCTACCGTCAAACGTGATTCTGTCTGTATCATGATTATTTAACTTTTTCGATTATTTCTACTAATCTCCATCTCTTGGTCTTGCTCAAGGGGCGGGTCTCCATCAAGCGTACTTTATCGCCGACGTTGCATTCGTTCTTCTCGTCGTGAGCGTGATACTTCTTCGACTTGTTCACAAACTTGCCATAAATGGGGTGTTTCTCCTTCCATTTGATGGTGACTGTGATAGTCTTGTCACCCTTGTTTGACGATACTACCCCAATGCGCTCTTTTCTAAGATTTCTGGTTTCCATATATCTTTTGGGGATTATTTGTTATTAAGCTCACGCTGACGCAACTCGGTCTTTACGCGTGCAATCATTTTTCTGTCAAGTGTAATCTGAGCCGGGCTGTCAAGCGGAGATACAGCATGGTTCGCCTTCGTCTGAAGGTATTCCTTTTCCATCTGGGCCAGACGCTCCTTGAGGTCGGCAGTGGTCATTTCCTTTATCTCTTCTTTCTTCATTGCTTATTACACATTTTGGGTTGGGTCATAGTCGCGACGTACGACAAATTTTGTTGTCACAGGAAGCTTCTGGGCTGCAAGACGCAATGCTTCTTTTGCGATGTCGAAGCTTACGCCTTCAACCTCGATAAGCATGCGGCCGGGGGTAACGGGAGCCACGAAGCCTTCGGGCGAACCTTTACCCTTACCCATACGTACCTCGGCAGGCTTCTTGGTGATAGGCTTGTCCGGGAATATACGGATCCAGATTTGTCCTTGACGTTGCATATAACGGGTCACAGCGATACGCGCAGCCTCTATCTGTCGACCGGTAATCCATTTTGATTCCAAAGTCTTGATACCGAAAGAGCCGAACGCCAACTGATTGCCGCGCTGGGCTTCACCCTTCATGCGGCCTTTCTGTTGTCTGCGGAACTTGGTTTTCTTAGGTTGTAACATTGTTGTTTGTTTCAATTAATGGTTTAACGGTTGTTTTTAGGCTTGCGGAAACCGCCGCGACGCTCACGTGAGCCGCCCTGGTTGCCACGACCTTCCTTCGCGTTTGAAGTGAACTGGGGAGCGAGGTCACGCTTGCCGTAAACCTCACCGCGGCAGATCCACACCTTCACGCCGATTACACCTACCTTGGTGTGAGCCTCGACCAAAGCATAGTCGATGTCAGCACGCAGAGTGTGAAGCGGAGTACGGCCTTCCTTGAACATTTCCGAACGTGCCATTTCGGCGCCGTTCAGACGGCCTGACACCTGCACCTTGATACCCTCGGCGCCGGCACGCATTGTCGAAGCGACAGCCATCTTGACTGCACGGCGGTATGCGATCTTGCCTTCGATCTGACGGGCGATAGTGCTTGCCACGATCTGTGCGTCAAGCTCCGGACGCTTCACCTCGAAGATGTTGATCTGAACATCCTTGTCGGTAATTTTCTTGAGCTCCTCTTTGAGCTTGTCAACCTCAGAACCGCCCTTGCCGATGATCAGACCCGGACGAGAGGTGCACACTGTGATGGTGATGAGTTTGAGCGTACGCTCTATAACGATTTTTGAAACGCTTGACTTGGCTAAGCGGACATTAAGATACTTGCGGAGCTTTGAATCTTCCAACAGAGTATCTCCGTATTTCTTGCCACCGTACCAGTTAGAGTCCCAGCCACGGATGACACCCAAGCGATTGCTGATTGGATTTACTTTCTGTCCCATTTCTTATGCCTTTTTTTCTTTATTGTCAATCGTGTCTACAAACAATGTAACGTGGTTAGCACGTTTACGGATGCGGTAACCGCGTCCTTGAGGAGCTGTGCGCAGGCGCTTCAGCATCGGAGCACAGTTCACGAAGATTGTGCTGATGTAAAGCTCGTCGCTTTCAGCCTTGCGGTCGTTTTTAGCCTCCCAGTTGGCGATTGCCGAACGGAGAAGTTTTTCAAGCTTGGCTGCAGCTTCCTTATTAGAGAATTTGAGGATACCCAACGCGCGGAATACTTCTTTACCACGTACGAGGTCGGCTACAAGACGCATCTTGCGGGGCGACGAGGGCACGTTGGTCAGTTTAGCAAACGCCTGGCTTTTGCGGGCTTCCTTGATTGCTTCGGCTGAATTTCTTTTTCTTACACCCATTGTATTTAATTTCTTTTGTTATCAAAAATTATTTATTGAGTGGTCCGATTATTTCTTCTTGTTGCCGGCGTGACCACGGAAGGTGCGGGTCGGAGCGAACTCTCCGAGCTTGTGACCTACCATGTTCTCGGTGACGTAAACAGGAATAAACTTATTACCGTTGTGCACTGCAAAAGTGTGACCCACGAATTCGGGGGCAATCATCGAAGCGCGGCTCCAAGTCTTGATGACCGACTTCTTGCCCGACTCTTCCATTGCCGTTACTTTCTTTTCCAGCTTGACACTGATAAAGGGACCTTTTTTTAATGAACGACTCATAGTTGCTTAATTAATCAGATTACTTTTTTCTTCTTTCAATAATGTACTTCGAAGAATGTTTCTTCGGCGCACGTGTCTTGAGTCCCTTAGCGTAAAGGCCCTTGCGTGAACGCGGGTGTCCACCTGAAGCGCGGCCTTCACCACCACCCATCGGGTGGTCAACAGGGTTCATGACAACGCCACGGTTGCGCGGACGGCGTCCGAGCCAGCGTGAACGGCCGGCCTTGCCTGAGCGCTCGAGCGAGTGCTCCGAGTTACCTACAACGCCGACAGTGGCTTTGCAGGCTGCAAGCACTTTACGTGTCTCTCCCGAAGGTAATTTGATAATAGCGTAGTCGCCTTCTCGCGAAGTCAATTGCGCGAAAGTGCCGGCCGAACGAGCCATGAAGGCTCCCTGACCGGGGCGCAACTCGATGTTGTGGATAAGCGTACCGACGGGTATTTTGCTCAAGGGAAGGGCATTGCCGATCTCGGGAGCTACATCGGGTCCGCTGACTACTGTTGCGCCAACTTCTAAGCCGTTGGGTGCAATGATGTAAGTTTTCACACCGTCAACGTAGTAAAGAAGTGCAATACGGGCAGATCTGTTGGGATCATACTCGATTGACTTCACTACGGCGGGTACACCGTCTTTCGTTCTCTTAAAGTCTATCATGCGGTATTTGCGTTTGTGTCCACCACCAAGGTAGCGGGTGGTGAGATGACCTTCGGCATTGCGGCCGCCGGTGCTTTTTTTACCGACTGTAAGAGATTTCTCAGGCGTGGTAGCAGTGATCGTACCTTTAAATACGCCTATAACCTTGTGTCTTTGCCCCGGTGTAGTGGGCTTGAATTTTCTTACTGCCATTTTCTATTTAAATGTTGCTATAAAAGTCAATGGTTTCGCCTTCGGCTATGGTGACAATCGCCTTTTTGTAAGACGAAGTCTTGCCGCGCAGAAGGCCGCTCTTTGTGTAACGCGATTTATTCTTGCCACGTACTACCATGGTGTTGACACCAACCACTTTTACGCCATAGAGATTTTCAACAAGCGCCTTGATCTGGTACTTGTTGGCATCGGGCGATACGCGGAAAGTGTATTTGTTAAGCTTCTCGGTAAGACGGGTAGCTTTTTCAGTTACTATCGGTTTGATCTGAAAGTCCATTTTCTGCGATTGGTTTAAAAT
Organism: uncultured Muribaculaceae bacterium; assembly: GCA_947174275.1. Lineage (GTDB taxonomy): Bacteria > Bacteroidota > Bacteroidia > Bacteroidales > Muribaculaceae > JAGBWK01. Next base: position 5,260 of record CAMWIJ010000046.1, on the reverse strand, counting down.
TGGTTAATGACATCAAGGCCACTCTCGGTGAGGATTATGGCTTTGTTGTTTAATATCGCGTAAGTGTTGATGTCGGAAGCAGGCATGATGTTTACTCCCGGCACATTACGAGCAGACAAAGATACGTTTTTATCTGCACTTTCTGAAACGAGCAACACTTTTTTGCCCTCGACTTTAAGATTTTTAGCTAAATTTATGAAATTTTTAGTTTTAGGAGCATCAAATGTGAAGTTCTCGACTACGATGATCTGATTGTCCTGAGCCTTAAAGGTGAGAGCCGATTTGCGGGCGAGCTGTTTTACTTTCTTGTTAAGCTTGAAGCGATAGTCGCGGGGACGGGGACCGAACACGCGGCCACCACCTACGAGTACGGGTGAGTTGATGTCACCGATACGGCTGCCGCCGCCACCCTTCTGCTTGTGCAGCTTGCGGGTTGAACCCGAAACCTCACTACGCTCTTTTGACTTGTGGGTGCCTTGACGCTGGTTGGCAAGGTATTGCTTAACATCGAGATATACGGCGTGCTCGTTGGCGTCGATAGCAAAGACCTCATCCTTGAGGACTGCCTTGCGTCCGGTGTCTTCTCCTTTTATGTTATATATTGCGAGTTCCATTATTTCTCAATTAATACGATTGAACCTTTACTTCCGGGGATTGAACCCTTAATCATCAAAACGTTGTGTTCGGGCAACACTTTCACTACCTGAAGGTTTTGCACGGTGACACGTTCGTTGCCCATCTGGCCGGCCATGCGCATGCCCTTGAACACCTTTGCGGGGTAAGAACAAGCACCGATTGAACCGGGAGCGCGCAGACGGTTGTGCTGACCGTGAGTCGACTGACCCACACCGCCGAAGCCGTGACGCTTCACAACACCCTGGAAACCTTTACCCTTTGAGGTGCCCACTACATCGACGAAGTCGTTGTCAGTGAAAAGGTCAACAGTGATGGTGTCGCCGAGCTTATACTCGCCGTTAAAACCTTTGAACTCGGCCAAGTGGCGCTGGGGAGCTACTCCGGCTGCCTTGAAGTGACCCATCATGGGCTGGGTAGTGTGCTTCTCCTTTTTGTCCTCGAAACCGAGCTGGAGAGCATCATAACCGTCCTTCTCTACAGTCTTAACTTGAGTAACCACGCAGGGACCAACTTCGATAACAGTGCACGGCACGTTTTTGCCGTCGGCACTGAAAACGGATGTCATTCCGATTTTCTTTCCTAATAATCCTGGCATTTCTCTGTTAAATTTATAATGTTAATTGCTATGTTTTGATTTTATTGCGAACTGCTCGCTATTACACCTTGATTTCAACTTCTACACCTGAGGGAAGCTCGAGCTTCATCAGAGCGTCAACAGTCTTTGCTGTCGAGTTGTAGATGTCGATAAGACGCTTGTAAGATGAAAGCTGGAACTGCTCGCGGCTCTTCTTGTTGACGAAGGTCGAGCGGTTGACGGTGAAGATACGCTTGTGGGTGGGCAGAGGTATGGGACCGCTGATTACCGCGCCGGTAGCCTTCACTGTCTTTACGATTTTCTCAGCCGACTTGTCGACGAGATTGTGGTCGTAAGATTTGAGTTTAATACGGATTTTTTGGCTCATATTGTTTATTGGTTATTTTATTATTTCAATAAGTCGACGCGTCCCTGGCACTCGGTGAGTACGTTCTTGGCAATCGAGTTGCTTACCTCAGCATAGTGTGAGAACGACATTGTAGAAGTGGCACGGCCTGAAGTGATGGTGCGGAGTGCGGTTACATAACCGAACATCTCAGCAAGAGGAGCCTTGGCTTTTACAACACGGGCACCTGAACGAGAGCTTTCCATACCTTCTACCTGACCGCGGCGTTTGTTAAGGTCGGAGATCACATCTCCCATGCTCTCTTCCGGAGTAACTACCTCGATCTTCATGATAGGCTCGAGAAGCACGGGACCTGCCTTTTCAGAAGCTTTCTTGAATGCCTGGATGGCACAGAGCTCAAATGAAAGCTGGTCAGAGTCAACCGGGTGGAACGAACCGTCGATAACGGTAACCTTGAGCTGCTCTACGGGGAAGCCGGCGAGCACACCGTTCTTCATTGCAGTAGTGAAACCTTTCTGGATCGAGGGGATGAATTCCTTGGGAATGTTACCACCCTTAACCTCGTCGACAAACTGGAGATTTCCGTCGAAACCTTCGTCGATGGGCTCTACGCGAACGATGATATCAGCGAATTTACCGCGACCACCGGTCTGTTTCTTGAACACTTCGCGGAGTTCAACAGGCTTGGTGATGGCTTCCTTGTAGGTAACCTGCGGACGACCCTGGTTACACTCAACCTTGAACTCACGACGCAGACGGTCGATGATGATATCGAGGTGGAGCTCACCCATACCGGAGATGACGGTCTGACCGGTCTCCTCGTTGGTCTGTACGCGGAAGGTGGGGTCTTCCTCAGCAAGCTTCTGAAGACCGACGCCGAGCTTGTCGAGGTCTTTCTGAGTCTTGGGCTCAACTGCGATACCGATAACGGGATCGGGGAAGTCCATAGCCTCGAGAACGATGGGAGCATCTTCAGAGCAGAGGGTGTCACCGGTGCGGATATCCTTGAAACCTACACCGGCACCGATATCACCGCAACCGATCATATCTTTTGCATTCTGCTTGTTTGAGTGCATCTGGAACAGACGAGAGATACGCTCTTTCTTGCCCGAACGAGAGTTGAGCACGTAAGAACCTGCAATCATGTCGCCTGAGTAGACGCGGAAGAAGCAGAGACGACCTACATAGGGGTCAGTAGCGATCTTGAACGCCAGCGCACACATGGGAGCGTCAGACGAAGGCTCACGGCTCTCTTTCTGATCGGGATCACCGACAGCGTGACCTTCAACGGCACCTGCGTCAAGAGGATTGGGAAGATATGCGCAGACAGCGTCGAGCAGACACTGCACACCTTTGTTCTTGAATGACGAACCGCAGATCATGGGCACGAGATCCATTGCAAGTGTAGCCTTGCGGAGAGCGCGCTTGATCTCATCGATAGTGATGGTAGAGGGATCGTCGAAATATTTAGTCATGAGGTCATCGTCATATTCGGCGATTTTCTCAAGCATCTTGTCGCGGTATTCCTCAGCCTCGGCAACGAGATTTGCGGGGATTTCCTCTACTGAGTAGTCAGCGCCCATAGTCTCGTCATGCCAGAAGATAGCCTTCATCTGGATAAGGTCAACGACACCCTTGAAAGTCTCTTCCGCACCGATAGGTATCTGGATAGGACAGGGATTTGCGCCGAGCACATCCTTGAGCTGGCGAACCACCTCGAAGAAGTTGGCACCCGAGCGGTCCATCTTGTTGACGTAACCGATACGGGGAACATTGTATTTGTCAGCCTGACGCCATACAGTCTCCGACTGGGGCTCAACACCACCTACGGCACAGAATGTAGCGACAGCACCGTCGAGGATGCGGAGCGAACGCTCTACCTCCACAGTGAAGTCAACGTGTCCCGGGGTGTCAATGAGGTTGATTTTATATTTTTCCGAGTTATAGTTCCAGAAAGTGGTTGTAGCAGCCGAGGTAATTGTAATACCGCGCTCCTGCTCCTGCTCCATCCAGTCCATGGTGGCGGCACCGTCATGCACCTCACCGATTTTGTGAGTAAGACCGGTATAGAAAAGAATACGCTCCGACGTGGTAGTCTTACCGGCATCGATGTGAGCCATGATACCGATGTTGCGCGTATATTTAAGTTGTTCGTCTGATTTTGCCATTGTTTGAAATGTATTAAGAGTTCAATGAAAAAATTAGAAGCGGAAGTGAGCGAACGCACGGTTGGCCTCAGCCATCTTGTGCATATCTTCTTTACGCTTGAATGCACCACCCTGCTCATTGAAAGCATCGACGATTTCAGCTGCGAGTTTGTCAGCCATAGTCTTGCCTCCGCGCTTGCGGGCATAAAGGATCAAGTTTTTCATTGAGATAGACTCTTTGCGGTCGGGGCGGATTTCAGTAGGAACCTGGAATGTAGCACCACCGACGCGGCGCGATTTCACCTCTACCTGGGGAGTGATGTTCTCGAGAGCTTTCTTCCAGATTTCGAGAGCTGATTTTTCCTCATTGGGCAGTTTTGACTTCACAGTCTCGAGAGCCGAGTAGAAGATAGTGTAAGAAGTGTTCTTTTTACCGTCATACATCAAGTGGTTCACAAATTTAGACACTTTGACGTCATGAAAGACGGGATCGGGCAACACGACCCTTTTCTTAGGTTTAGCTTTTCTCATTTTGTTTTAATCTTTGTTTTTGTTGCTTGGCTGGTGTCTTCTTCAGCGGCATCCTCTGACGCTTGGCTTACTCAACCGTTGGCAGCTTCAACTTCAAAAACGAGGTTTAAAAAACTTTTTGTTTAAAAAATCTCGGGTGCTTTAAGTGGCTTCACCACTTCTCGTCATGAGAAGCGATTACTTCTTGGCAGCACCGGCTTTGGGACGCTTCGCTCCGTATTTCGAACGACGCTGAGTGCGGTCTTTCACGCCTGATGTGTCGAGCGTACCGCGCACGATGTGATAACGCACACCGGGGAGGTCTTTCACACGACCGCCGCGAACCAACACGATTGAGTGCTCCTGGAGGTTGTGACCTTCACCGGGGATATAAGAGTTGACTTCTTTACCGTTGGTGAGGCGGACACGAGCCACCTTGCGCATTGCCGAGTTAGGCTTTTTGGGGGTTGTGGTGTAGACACGCACGCAGACGCCGCGACGCTGAGGGCATGAGTCGAGCGCGGGGCTCTTGCTCTTGTCCACCAACGAAACACGTCCTTTTCTTACTAATTGCTGAATAGTAGGCATCTTAGTTCTTTTAGTTTACAGTTTTCGTTAATTATTCTTGTTCGTTTTAAATTCACATCTTAATATTCACACATACAGCACACAACAATCAGCCTGACTATCAAATAGTTGACCTCATGTCGGCACGCATGCACACGAATAACGGCACAAAATTACAACTTAATTTTCTAATTACCAAATAATTTAACTATTTATTTTACACCGACTTCACACAACATTTCATCGACTTTTTCAGTCATCATCCGCCGCCTTTCAAACCCACGCTTACAGCAACGGCAAACAAACCGACAACCTGACAAAGAATAACCTCAGAGCCACCTTTTAACATTATTTCCAATAAAATACCATATATTTTATATCTTTTTAACTACGCCGGACAAAATCGTAACTATTCAGCCAAAGGAAAGGCATGATGAGTTGGCTCGCCTTTATTAGACG
>CAMWIJ010000045.1 GCA_947174275.1 uncultured Muribaculaceae bacterium | reverse complement strand
GGCATGGAGGAGGGAGGGCTACAGAATTTCATATTGTAGGGTGGCAGGGGTTGTTTGATTGAGATTAAGGGTTGATGTTCCGGATATTGGCGGACGCATGGTCCGCGTATCCTCCAACTCTCTGATTATCAGGGATAATATTCGGACGCACGAGCCGTGCGTCCCTACTTTTTGCAGGGCATTTTTCGGAGTTTTGCAACGGTCTAAAACAGTGCGAGCGCGCCGTGATCGGGCGCGCTCGCTGTAGTTTTTTTGTGGAGCTATATATCATTACTGCTTCTGGGCGCGGTAAGAGAGGCTGGCGGTGATGAGGTTGTCAGCTGTGCGGATGCGGAGCAGTGTCGATGAGTCGTAACGTGAATCGAGGCTGATGGCTGTGGCGACGAAGGGTGTTGCCGTAGTTGTGAGCTGCTTGGCGGTAATCTCTTCCTCGACATTGATTTCAATTCCACGTGAAGTGAGTGTGAAAGGAAGGTCCTCGAAAGCGAGGTGGGGATATATGTTTTCCTTATCGTCAAGATAGTAGGCAGTGACCCTGGCGGTTGATTTGTCGCGGTCAAGCTCATAGCTGTAGAATGTGCGGTTGGTGTTGTTGACAACGCTTCCGTCGGAGTTGCGGGTTATAGTTGTCGAGCCGGGGAGATATGCGGCTTTCTGCACTGCCACTACATTATATCGTCCGTCAAGCTCAAACGACACTGCATAATAGATTGAAGTCTGGCCGAGCGACTGGATATAGGCCATCGACTGTGAGAGTTTGAAGTTGCTTATGGTGTGAGAGGTGCCGCCCACTGTTGAAGTCGCGTTAGGCACATTTATCACGATAGCGCCTGTCTCTTTGTCCTGTCCGTAGGTGGCCTGCTCGATCTTGAGGCGTATCGGTGAGCCTCCGGCAGTCAGACGGAGGTTTGATATATCCACATTGGCTTTGCCGCTTATCAAGTCGAAGTCCATGATATAATATGCAGCTTCGGTTATTGCAGTAGTATTATCGGTGCGGTCGGTCACGTAGGTGATGTTATTGTCGTAGCCGTACTGCACAGTCTGTTTGGGGTCGCCGGAATCGCATGAAGTCAGAGCGAGGGCGGCAACAAATGTCAGGAGAGATGTTTTGATGATTTTCATGTTGTCAAATAGTATTATTAAATAATAAAATAGTAATTAAAAACACATGCGTATGTATGCATGCAGTATAGATAACGCATACAGCGGCATATTATTGTATAGCTTTACGTCACATTGCGAAATCAAACCGGAAAGTCACACCGAAGCGTCGCGGATTGCCCCGCTGCACAAAGCGGTTGCCTATTGATTCGAAATAAAATGTGGAGTATTTTGTGCCGGTTATATTTTCGCCCCACAGCTCCACATCGGCCACTGCGGTGCGGAAGCTGACGGAAAGTCCGGCAAGTGCGTAAAAGGGCTGCTTGACAGTATTTTCCTCGTCCCAGTAAATCTGTCCGACGCCGCGGCAGTTGGCATTTGCCTCTATTCCTTTGAGCCATTTCGAGGCGATGTCGGTGCGGTAGGTAAGCGAGCCGAACAGGGTGTTGACCGGAGCGTATGGCACATGATTGCCGCGGCAGTCGACGATACCGTTGTCAAATCGGCGGAAACGTGCGTCGGCATGGCCGTAGGAGGCATTGACCGTGAAATGGCTGTCGGGTCGCCAGACGGCAGAAAACTCCACCCCTTTTGAGTGCGTGCGGCCGGCATTAGCCATGACGCGTCCGGTAGTTGTTCCTTCGGGAAACATTGTCATCTGCTGGTCGCGGCTGTCGATAAAAAACAGCGAGAGGTCAATATCGAGGGTATTGTCAAAGAGCGAGGTTGTAGCGTTGAGTTCGTAGTTCCAGCTTTTTTCGGGGTCATACGATATGATTTCATCGACATCATATTTCTGCTCGCCGCCCATCATGCCCATCAGGCTCTGCTGGAGTATGTCGGAAAACATCTGTGTGTTGTATCCTCCGGCCTTGTAGCCCTTCGACACCACAACACCCACGGCAGTGTGACGGTTGAAATTATATGACAGTTTCAGTTCGGGCAAAAGCTGGAGCGAAGTCATGTGCATTCTGTCGGCAAGGTCGAGATTTATCGGTATCTGCTTTATCGGTATCATCACCGGACCCTGCTGCCGATAGATAGTCATGCCGGTGTTGACATAGCTGTGATAGTCGAGAGTGGTGCGCTCGAATGCCAGACGCAGGCCGAGCGACGCGGTCCAGCGGCCCCAGTCATACTCACTTTTGTGGTAGGCGGCCAGCCCCCAGTTGGGCGACACGAAATCAGAGGCGAGCAGCATCGAGCGTTCGTCCCATTTTATCTGCATCGGCGAGCCCGGAGTGTTTGCATTGTCTTCGATAAGCGTCTTTATGCCATAATCCTTGAATGTTACGGGCGCCGACATGTTGCCTCTTTTGTAGAAGCCGAAAAGTCCGCCGAGATATTTGTAAGCACCCGCCGAGCCTTTCACGATGAAATCCTGCGTAAGAGTCCATTCATGGCGCTTCTGAGTGAGAGTGAAGTAATCCTCGGGAAGGAAATCCTGATCGAGGGTCATGTTGTCGTTGATATATTGGAACGCGGTAATTGACGAGAGCGACACATTATCGCCGAAATAGCGCACTGTCAGGCCGTCGGTCACGGTGGTGCGGTTATAGAAGCAGGTGTCGTTATGGTTTATCTCGCCAGTGGCAAGCGATTGGTAAGGATATCCGCCCTGACGCGTCGATGACACCCATGCGCTGTTTTCAAGCAGAAATGATGACGACGGATGCCACGCGAGTTTGGTACGGGCGTTCCAGCTGCGGTCGGTGTCGACCTTTTTTCCGGTGTAGAGATTGCGGAAAAAACCGTCGGTCGAATAGTAGGAGCCTCCCGCCGACAGACCGAGCACCGGCGACAGCTTGCCATAGACCGACAGCGCTCCGCGCCACGAGTTGCCCGAGCCGTATTCGGCCATAGCCCTTACACCCTGATATCTGAGAGGCGACAGAGTCGACATGTTAATGACACCGCCTATCGAGTTGCGGCCGTAAAGAATGCTCTGCGGACCGCGCACCACTTCTATCCGGTCGAGGTCGGCAAACGTGAAGTCATAGCTGTCTTTATTGAGCATCGGGACGTTATCGACATTCAGAGCAACAATAGGCTGGTCGATGCGTGTGCCGAGACCGCGCACGTAGATCGACGAAGTCATGCGCGAGCCATATTGCGGCATATAGAAATTGGGAACAATCTCACTGACCCCCTTTACGCCGTCGATGTCAAAGCGCTCTATCGTCGCCATATTCAGTTCCGACACCGATGACGGAAACATCACCTGTGATGTCGATTTTATCACCGACACCGACACTTCGTCAAGCCCCACGACCGAGTCAAGATATTCCGACTCAACGGCTGACGGCGACGCCGCACCGGTTATCGCAACCAGCGCCGGCAAGCAACTGCATAAACATAAAAAAATCTTTTTCACCTGCAAGAATTTTTAGAATACAAAATTAGTCATTATTGCGTAATAAAAAAAATTTGATTACTTTTACGCTTCCAAACAACTCATCAGCCATGTCAAAAGATCCGGTAAAAGACACCCCCGAGCTCATAGCACGTCTGCGCGACCCGTCGACGGCACGCAGCGCGTTTAACGAGGTGATAGCCGCATACACCGAGCCGCTCTACTGGCAGATACGCCGTCTGGTCGAGAACCACGACGACGCCAATGACATACTCCAGGACACGTTTATCAAGGCATGGACATCGCTCGGTAATTTCCGCGGCGACGCCCGCCTGTCGACATGGCTCTACAAAATCGCCGTCAACGAAAGCCTCACATTCATCGCCCGCGAACGCCGCCGCAACAACATATCAATCGATGACGAAGCCTCAATGCTCATCAACGCCATCGAGGCCGACACCAATGTCGACGGCGACGCCCTCGCCCTGGAGCTCCGCAAAGCAATCGCCACCCTTCCCGAGAAGCAGCGCATCGTGTTCAACATGCGCTATTACGACGAGATGAAATATGAACAGATGGCCGAGATACTCGGCACATCAGTGGGTGCGCTCAAAAGTTCATATCACCTCGCCGTCAAAAAAATCGAGCAATATTTTTCCGACTTTGATTAAACTTTTTTCATCACTAAAAGTCTAAAAGGTAAACAATAACTGCAACAAAGCCAATCGCGCCCTGCAACTCCCTGACGCAAAGCGGGCAACGAGGCCATAGCTTCAAAAGCACTATCTCTCTATGAACGAAACAAACGACATACTCGACAGAATAGGACGCCGCTCAGGAATGACAGTTCCCGAGGGCTACTTCGACAACTTTGTCGCTAAAATGTCGGAGTCACTGCCCGATGTCATGCCCGACGCATCCGAGACCGAGACACCGAAACGCACATTCTGGCATAAAATGCGTCCCTACGCCTATATGGCGGCCATGTTCGCCGGCATCTGGTGCATGATGAAGATGTTCGGCATGCTGTCAGGACCGGGACCGGATCTTACCGACATCAACAACTATCCCGGAGTGCTCACCGCTCTCAACGATGTCACCTTTGTCAACGACTACGTCTACCCCACCATTGACCGCTACGAGCTGATCGAGGACATCTACATGCAGTCAGACGACATGCCACTGACCCTCGACTCCGATCTTGACACAATTCCCGAATACATATTCATGACCGACGACTCGATATAACGCAATAACCAACACCAAAACCGGATATTGATGAAACGCATCTGCTCCATATTCACTCTTGTGACACTGATATGCCTGACGGCAGTCACCGCTTCGGCCCAGAACCGCGACCGCAAACAGTTTCGTGATGACATCCGCGAATACAAACACAACTACTTCAAGCAAAAGCTTGACCTTTCGCGTGAACAGGCCAATTCATTTTTCGACCTCTACGACAAAATGGACGACGCCATTACCGCTCTCAACGATGAAGCACGCACTCTGGAGACACGCATATATGATGCCCCCGACGGCACAATCACTGACATAGAATATGAAGTGGCCACACGCACGCTTATCGAGGTCAAAGAGAAGGAAGCTGCCATAGAGAAAGAATACTACGACAAATTCAATGAAATTCTCAACAAAAAACAGCTTTTCGAGCTTCGCAAAGTAGAGCGCGATTTCACAATGCAGCTCCTCAAATATCACCATAAAAACGGTAAAAAGAAATAGTAATCCTACAGCATTACATATCGGCCCTCGCGCTCCTGAAATCGGAGTCCGAGGGCTTTTCTCTTATTGTGGCACCTGTCAGTCAGCGCATTGGCAAAAGATTGAGCCGTGCATCCCTACAATATGGAGTCAGGCAAGGCATCCATACGACCCGGATGGACGCCACAAGTCACCACGCGGCGAGACACTCCGCTACGCCAAACTAACGCATGATGGCTGAGAGAAAATCGTGGAGGTCGGTGTCGGGACTTATCGCAAGTTTGGCTCTGAGCCTCTGACGTGTCTTCTTCACAGAGTCGGGCGCTATCGACAGCAGACGCGCTATGTGCTTCGTGTCAAGGCCGAGATAGACAAGGCTTGCCAGCCTGACCTCAGATGGAGTGAGCGCCGGGTAGTTACGACGAAGCCTATCGACAAACTCGGGATTTATCTCGTCAAACAGCAGTTTCACTTTCTGCCAATCAGAATCGGGGGTGAGTTTCGCATTTATGCGCAATATATGCGGATTTAACTCGTCACCCTCCTGACGCATGCTTTCCACTATCTCTGCCAGGGCCCTCTCTTTTTCAGCCGCCCTTACCTCCGAAATAGCCGCCCGCCGTTGCTCGGCCACCAGCCGGCTTCTCTGCCTGCGCTTCCACCGCAGCAAAGCCCATATAACCAATCCGCTTATACACAACAGGACAACCGATGCCGACGCCACCATCACTACGGTCTTTTGTTTTGCCGACTCCAGTTTAGCCCTGTCGCATTCAAGATTGAGCAGCGTATTGCTAATCAGCTCCGACTCTGTGCGGGAGCCGAGCATGAAGCTCGTCTGTTCCTTCTCATACATATCAATATATGTCTGATAGAGCGCAGCCGAATCCGCCTTGCCCTCATATACATATATCTTTATCAGATTGTAACAGGTCAGGTGTTTAGTCCTCGGCATATTTATTGCCTCTTCAGTAATCAGATTTTTAAAATACCGCATCGAATCAGGCATATTCCTCTCCATATAATGGACGGCAAGTGCCGACTGTATGTAAGCCGACATAGAAGCCGGATTTCTCAGTGAATCACACAGTCTCAATGCATCATAAAGATAAGCCGGATTTCTATCTTTCTCATAGTAAATCATATCGACAAGCTGCACGAGTTTACTATGTTTATACAGATTTGGATTTTTCCTCAGACTGTCAATCATCGCGAAAGCGCGTTCATAGTGAAATGTCTCATACCACGATACTGCGATATTATAGTCGACCGAGACAAGCTGCTCGTAGGCTTTTATACGATGCAGGGTCTGAGAAACCGACAGCTCCATCTCCAACGCCTTTTTATGATTATATTTATCGATATAATAGGCAAATTTAGCTTTTGTCGATGCATAGCACAGACTGTCGCCCCACTGCTTGAACATCTCGATAGCCTTCAGATAACGTGTTGCATCTTCCATGGTCAACACCGGGATACTCGGCCCGGTTATGGTCATGCGCACATAATCGTAGGGATATGATGCGGAATCGCAAAGCAAAACAGCCTGCTTCAAAATCGGTATCAGAGTGCTGTCGAACCCATACTTCGAGTTAACCACCGCTTTCCAGTAGAGAGCTCTCGCGCACAGCTGCGGCAATTGCTTCACACGGCCTATAGAGTCAATGCGGTTGGACAACACTGTGTCGCCCGGCTCATAGATGGTATGTGCGGCCTTGGCATTAAGTATGGCAACAAGTGAATCAGCCTCGTCTTCCACCGGAGGCCAGAAACTTCTGTCTATGCTGTACGGCTCATTCCGATCACGACAACCGGCGACAATCACAAAAATCGCCAGATATAAAAGTAGTGTTTTCATGATGCGAAATTAACGAAAATAACAGACCGTATCCACATGATATCTCTTAATAACACCTGTCTGCAAGCCTTGTACCCCTTTTATACCCCCTGTTTTCGTCGAAACTGCGCCTGTCGTCGCTATCTTTGCGCAAAATCGTAATACCATCGCACAGGCCGGCTTTACAATTTCCGGTGTGCCGTTCATCTCATTTCGGGGTCAGTATTTTTTTATCAAACTCAATTTAATCTATACACCAGTCATTTCATTTTTATGAAAAATTTATTCTTTGGAATAATCGGGAGGAGATTATTCTCCGCATTATTCTTGCTTACAGCATCAGCACAGCTACAGGCCGTATCTTACAAATGGTGGTCGGACAGTGATCCGCGCGGCCACACCGTCTATTTTTACGACAAAGAGATGCGCAACGGCGTCGTTACAACACACCTGTGGCACCGCGACCCCGTCTACGGCGATGACGGCACAACAGTGACCGGCGCAAAAGACTCCCCGTTCTACGAATGGGAAAACAGAAAACCTATGGAATTCACCGGAAAGAAAATCGAGATTGACGGCGAATACTATCCTGTCTATCGTCAGAATTTCTATTGCAACAGCTATACGGCCGATAATTATTCAGCAGACTGGGACACACAATGGGAAGCACCGACACACATACTGTTACGTCATGATGAGTCAGACGCATCGAAATGCGAAACCACTGCCGATTTCGAATTTGTCGACAACGCCCTCTACGGTTTCGACGGAGTGAGGATAGAGAACTTCGACGAATCTGCCCTTGTCGACGTCACGGATGACGACTATAGTAAATATGTGATATATGTAACCGGGGAGCCAAATAAATTTTCCAACATCATCAACAGTCTCATCGACTACATCACAGTGCACGTGTGGGGACCGGACGGCGACCTCTCGCCTTGGGCATTCAACGGTTCGTGCTCGTTTATCGAGGATAATCCGGCAACCAGCTATACTGACTATCAGGCATGGACCGACGACTACGGCTACAGCCCCGTTGTAAAATATGAATTTTATTATCGCGGCGAAACCCCGACAAATATCATAATAAAATTCCGGCGCATGGCAGATGACTGGGACCGACAGACAGCTGACCTGAAATTCGTCAATGGCGCGCTTTACACTATCGATGAAGTCAACCACTACTGCGAACCGATTGAAAACCCTGAGATTTCCAATAGATTACCTATATTGACCGGTGACTTCTATATGATTGACACCGACAGCTTCTACGACTACGAATATAACGATGCCACAGGGAAATATCGTCTGACAACAAAGGTATACAGCGTGCCAACGTTTGAACGCTCACCCGCCGTGGGTTACACGAATTACATTGACACTACAATTGAAACTGAAGAAGCCGATGTGAAATTCACCAAACTCGGCAACCGCTACTATCCTGTAATCAAAGTCACTCTCGGCACGCCCTACAACAGTGTGCAGGGAAAGATATCCAAAATCAGGCTCAACGTAGGCCGCGACTACTACTCCAACCGGGCAACAGGCTGGATGGATTTCGAACCGGGAAATGTCTATTATTTCGCCGGCAGCGGTGTCGTGCACCCGACGCTGAAATACGATGATCTTGAATTGCTTGACAGCATGCCCAGTCAAGAACCGCAAAAAAAGACAATCTACGTGCATTTGGGTGCAAACCAGCTCATGGAGAAAGAGTTGTGGAAAACGCCCTATTTCATTCCTTTCAAACGCGTTGCCGGCACCAATCCGGCCGAGCCGATCTATAGCGACAACCCGTATTTGGTAATGTATCCGCCTGTAAAGTTTCCGGATTATATCGACCCGACTTCAGAAGCATATACCGGCAGCGAGCTCGAAAAGTGCGAGATGACCTGCGTGTCGCCGGGTCTCTACAAATATGAATTCACCGACGACGGCTCATACGATGATTTCGTATGTTTCTTCTGGGCCAACGAACGCATCGTCACCAAATATGTGTATCTGTCGAGCGAGGAATATTGGAGAGACTACGAAAAATATATCGCACTGGGAGCCGAATGGTACAGCTCCACACAATACCGCTACCCGGTGGAATGGGGATTGGGGGAGACAATGGCCATGACCGAGATGACGGCGTCGCGGAGCATCTATTTCGACCCTGTGCACTGGGCCGACTATGTCTACGACATCGGTGTCGACTGCTTCCACCAGTCATATCTGACTCCCGAAGAATATTTCGCCGTGGAGGATATGATAAAAGAGAACAATGTCAAGGCACTCTATCTTGTCGGCAACGAGCCAATTTCAGGGGCGCCGATGTCTGACCCGTCGACATCGCGCGAGATTGCCGAAGACCACGGCTGCTTCTTCTTTGACTTTGATGTGACCGAAGAGCTGCCGGCATCATTCAAGGCTTCGGTAGTCAATGTGCCTGCGATGATAGAAAAGATGTATCCCGGGTCATACGCGCCACAGCGCGGATGGGCATCGTTCAATCTTGGTCTGATCGGTCCGCACAAAGATACAGATGACGAAGACTACGACGAATGGTATGAGTCGCATGTGACAAATGGCGGCAAATCACGCGAGATATGCACACGCACCAACGAGACCTACGACTACGACAACTACACCCAATATCACTGGCGCATCGAGGTGAGCGAGGACCACGGCATGAAAGCGGGGCGCTACTACATGGTGTTCGACCTGCTTGAAGAGGACCGCACGGTCACCGTTCTCGACTTCGATCCGCACCCCCACTGCTACGTCAACGACATCAATGTGCGCACCATAGATATCACTCCCGACCACTCCGCACAGCTCCACACCGGCCACTATCTGGCAGGAAGCGCACACAGCGGCAATGTGATACTTGACCGGGTCAACGTCGCTTCCGGCACAATCACTATCGGTGACACCGAAAACTCTCTGATTGCAAAAGAGGGCTACGAAGTGGTCTACACAATCTATGTCGATGACCGCGAGGCTTTCTATCAGGACAAACTCACCGTCGAGGGACGTCCGGAAGCCATCGTGGCCGACTTTCTCAATCTCTCGGCCGACGTGCGCTATGCGGTGCGCGGCCGATATCATGACCTCAAGACCGACCGCTATTTCGCTTCGAAACAGGTGAGCGAAGGCATCGAGAACCTTATTCGAGAGCTTCCGGCTCCGGAGGTAAGCCTTATCAAGAACCAGCTGATGTTTTACATGTCGGGCGAAACGATGAGAGACTTCACTCTCGGCGCGGCAGTCAATCTGTCATACAGCGTCCATATTCCCGATGATAACAGGTATGAGTATCTCCCTGACTATGAAGTGACCGAAGCATCTCTTGACGATGCCGTCATTGACAATCCGTCAGCACCGCTTATCGACAGCAGCCATTTCATCGTCAATAACGGTGTAACTCCCTGGCCGAGCTATCTCGGAATTGGCTCAGACACTCCCTGGCAGATGCACGACGGCAAATCGGAACTGACCGACGCCAACAACTGGTCACGCTACATCAAAAACACGGCACAGCTCCCCGTGCTGATCGACCGCATGCGGCTCTACAAAGAAAACAAGGTGCCAAAAGCCACAGCCACAGCCGATTTCAACATTCATGCCGTCTATCCGTTCCTTGTCACTGACTATGAGGCAAAGGTCACGGTCATACCTGATCCGGCTCTCAATGAGCAATCATCACCCGAAGCCTTGGCCGGCACATACAGAGCCGAGCAATTGCCCGACAATCTCGACGGATACGCTCTTGTCAGCATCAGGCAGACAACGCCGATACATGTCGATTTTGAGAACGATGTCGTGACAGGGGTAGAGGATGTATCAGCCGACTTCATCGACGGGGACTACCCTGCCGAATATTTCAACCTCCAGGGAATGCGCGTCGACGCCCGCAATCTCGTGCCCGGCGTCTATATCGAGCGCAAGGGCAACCGAACAAGAAAAGTGCTTGTCGACTGACCGCAGGCAGAGCCGGTTAACATTCAGCGCCGTGATGACATGAGTCATCACGGCGCTGTACGTTTCCGACACCCCGTCAGGCATAGTCTGCCCGACTGCCGTCGTCACCGGCGATATTTACCGCCGCTATCGGTCGCGGTGCCGCTTGCCCGGTTTGCATGAGCAACCGGCCTCGCCATCGCTGATGATTTCCGACTCTTCGATGCGGGCATTGCCGCGTTTCAGAGCCAGCTCTTCGGCATTACGCACATCGGCGCTGTCAACCACAATCTCATCTTTTACGGTCTCCACCTTTGCGGCAGAGGTGTCTTTAGTTTTCATAATACACAAATCTGCTTTACTTTAATCCCGGAGCAATAATCTCCAATGACGTAAACGTCGTGTGGCGGGAGAAAGTTCACGTCAATTAAAAAAAATTGCAAATGTCATGAAATATACCACGGTGCGCCCATCCCGGGCTTATGCTACAGAGGGCGGCAGGCCAGCCGGGGTCTCCGCCCGCTCCGCGGTCTGCGAACCCCGGTTAATCACAAGCTCGAGCCTCCGGCTCTTAGTGACTGTTGGAGATATGGGACGGCTGAGGGCTGAGGGGAAATTTATTTGTTGTAGGGACGCACGGCTCGTGTGCGTCCGAGATTATCGGTTGATAATCAAGATGTTGGCGGACGCACGAGCCGTGCGTCCCTACATTTTTCCGAGTTGGGCGAGGCGCCAGCATTCCTATAATACCGCGAGGGCGGGACGCCCTCGCCCCGGCTACCGCCTGCTATAAACAGGGCGGGGCCGCACCCGTTGTCAGAGTGCGGCCCCGCCGTTTGGGTCGCTGCAGTTGATGCAGCTGTTTTTTATAGATATTTTTCAATCATCTGCTCGAAATCGGCAGCTTCCATCAAGCCTACGTTAGAGTCGAGCACATTGCCGTTTTTGTCGAAGAACACTACCATAGGTATCGACTGCACGCCATATTTTTCGGCAAGCTCCGGCTCGCGGTCGACATCGACTGAGCGGAATTCGATATTGCCGGCATATTTCTCGGCTGCAGCCTCGAATATGGGGGCGAACTGTTTGCACGGTCCGCACCACGTAGCGTTGAAGTCAATGATGACAGCTACGGGCTTAGCTTCTTTGGCGCCGTTGGCAACTGTTTCTGTCGCAGCTTCAGTGTTGGCTTCAATATTGGAGCCAATAATGGAGCCAATAATGGCATCAGTTGCATCTTCTTTGGCGCTGTCGGCCTTACCTGCGCAGCTTGCCAACGACACTGTGGCCGCAGCCGCTACGGCGATAAGCATTGATTTGATTTTCATATCTGACGGTTTTTAGAGGGCTCCTGCGAGGGCGGCGTTAGTCTTGTGTACAGCCTCGGCGCTCTTGTGGAAGAGTTCTTTTTCGGCGTCATTGAGGTCGAATTCAACGATTTTCTCAATACCGTTCTTGCCGATGATGCAGGGAACGCCGATGCAGAGATCGCTTTCGCCATATTCGCCGTCGAGGAGAGCCGAGCAAGAGATAAGTTTTTTCTGGTTGTGGAGCACTGCGCCTACTACCTGTGCCGAAGCCGCACCGGGAGCATACCATGCCGAAGTGCCGAGAAGTTTAGTGAGGGTAGCACCGCCCACCATAGTGTCGGCAGCTACTTTGCCGAGCTCATCTTCCGACAGATAGTTGGAAGCGGGAACACCGCGGTAGGCAGCGAAGCGGGTCAGAGGTATCATGGTTGTGTCGCCGTGTCCGCCGATTACGATGCCTTCGACTTCAGTGGCGTTGGCTCCGAGGGCGTTGCTCAGGAAATATTTGAAGCGGGCAGAGTCGAGCGCGCCGCCCATGCCGATGATGCGGTTTTTGGGCAGACCTGATGTCTTGTGGATAAGATAGGTCATGGTGTCCATCGGGTTGGAGACGCAGAGTATAACTGCATTGGGAGAATATTTGAGCACATTCTCGGTCACTGACTTGACGATGCCTGCATTGACGCCGATAAGTTCTTCACGGGTCATGCCGGGCTTGCGGGGAATACCTGAAGTGATTACCACAACGTCGCTGTCGGCTGTTTTTTCGTAGTCGTTTGTCACACCGCTCAGACGGCTCTGGAGACCGAGGATATTTGCAGTCTGCATGATATCCATAGCCTTGCCTTCCGACACGCCTTCCTTGATGTCGAGAAGAACCACTTCGTCGGCGATCTGGCAAGTCACCAACACATTAGCACACGTTGCGCCTACATTGCCGGCGCCTACAACTGTTACCTTTGACATAATTCAGTATATTTAGTAAATTTATATTTGCATGGAGGTCGGCACGGCAACACCGCGCCCGCCTGTGTTTTTTACCTTTGCAAATTTACAGAAATATTTCCTTAAAAACACAACTTTAACGTAATTTATTAAAAAAGTGACTGCCGCAATTGTCGGAGGGGGTTGCAGAACGCCATATTGTAGGTATGCACGGTTCGTGCGTCCGCGTGTAATGCCTGATAATCAGGACATTAGCGGACGCACGAGCCGTGCGTCCCTACATTTTAGCGGGATTTTAGCGAGTTGTGAGACACCATCTTATTATCGCATCGCCGTTGGCTTGTCAATCATCCGCTGCCTGAAGGAAACGGAAATAATATATGTCAGCAACCGATACGTCAGGCTCGTCTGCCGCAATGCGGAAATAGAGGGGCTGCCTGCCGGTGAGGCTGCCGTAATCTGAAAGCGGCACGCGCACGGTGGCAGCCTCATAGACTGCTGTCGAGCAGCCGTCGGCATTACCGTGGAGCCCGATGCTGCCAAGCAGCACCGGCCCGGCATATATGTCGCCGGCAAGAATATCGATGCGTCCTTTCACGCCACGCGGTTTCAGACAGATTTCCAGCGCCAGCGGCCTGTCGCGGTCAATTTTGTCGAAGTTGAAATATTTGTATCCCGTAACAGCTCCGTCGGTATTGTTAACCACGGGATTGACCGTAAGGCTGACACTGTCGGGAGCGGTGGCCGGGTCGCCGTCATAGCGCCCCGGAGAGATATATGAGCCGTAGAATTTCTTGTGCGGCCATCCGGTTTCAACCGAAGGCTGCGATCCGGTATAATGGCAGGCTATGCCCGCGGGATATGTGACGAACGGATCGAGGCCGTCGGTCTCAAATCCCTCTGAGGTGTACTCCCCTTCACTGATATATACTTTTCCCCCTTTTCCCTTCTCGACAACGACCTCGACAGGCGTCACCATCGCCTGACGCGAAAACTCGTCGAGGCCGCACTGACGGTGATAGAAGAGATACCAGCGTCCGCCGATCCGGCACAGACCACCGTGAGTGTTGCCGTTGGGGTGAGCCGTATGTATGACGCTGCCGTCGGGCAATATGGTGCGTCCGCGGCCGTCGATTATGGTTCCGCCGTAGGTCCACGGCCCCAGCGGCGCGTCGGCATAGGCGTAGGCCAGCGTGTAGTTGCTTTCTCCGAGCCCGAAATCGCCGTCGCGGGTCAGACGGCTGTAGACCAGCACATACTTGTCATCGATCTTACGGATTGATGATGCCTCAAAGAAACGGAATATATCAGGCTCAGAGAACCCGCTCACGGCGCGCACCTTGACCTCTGTGCCGGGTTTGACGGTGCACATCGTTGCCGGGTCAAGCTCGGCCATGAAGCTTTCCTCGAAGCCCCAGTAGCCATAGACACGGCCGTCGTCATCCACAAAAACCGACGGGTCGAAGCGAAGCACTCCGTAAGTCATCTTCGGGTCATCATCGCTCCAGTTACACACTTCAAAGGGTCCGTCGGGCCTGCGGCTGCGTGCAATAAGTCCCTGTCGCCCCTCATGCTGGTCGTTGGGATAGAGGTAATATGTCGGCGAGCCGTCAGGTTCCCTTACTTCCACCACATCGGGAGCATAAAGAATGTCACCCTTGCCGTCATCGTTGAGACAGTTGCCGTCGCGGTCCGTAACAGCCGAGAATATAACACCGTCGTAACGCCAGCGGTCGAGACTGTCGACAGGCGCCGACCACACCACGAGCTCACGCCCGCAGAAATCGGTCACACGGCTGTCATGTGAACCGTAGACATATACCCTCTCCCTGCCCGGGCAGTCAGGGTCGGCAAACAGATGCGGCTCCGCATCAGGGATATACTCCCACAATGGCAGATAGGGGTTTGCGGCATCAAGGCCAAGCACACCGGCCATCGCAGTCAGACCGGCTATCAATCGCGTTTTCATGGTCAATAAAATTATAACAACAGCCGGTGACCGGCTCGCATTTACACTGTCAACGCAAAATAAATAAAAAACCGTCAGAAAGCGCGCAACAACCGTATCAAATAATACCACATATCAACATGATCCGTTGCCAAAAACGCAGTACATGGCAAAAAAATAATTTCCGGCGGTGTATTGAGGGTGTTGGAGCACACCATATTGTAGGGACGCACGGCTCGTGCGTCCGAATAAATAATTGGCAGTCAGGATATTGGCGGACGCACGAGCCGTGCGTCCCTACATTTTAGCGGGATTTTAGCGAGTTGTGCGACACTATCTCGGCAATATCAAACCGAGACTGTGATATGCACTGCAATTTCGGCTTGAACAGGGGTCAATCAAAATCACTATATACAGAGAGCGCGGGCCGTGAAGCCCGCGCTCTGCGATATTTGATTGCCGCAGGGCGGCAATAGGGTTTTACTTTACAGTAAGAGTGTAAGGATACTGTGACAGGTCGAGAACGACATGTTTCATACCTGCACCGGGGGTTGGCATGTTGGGAGCGTTGTCCCAGCCGAGGTTGTTCATGTCACCGCCGAGGCTGATATCCCATGCATCGTTGGCACGGATCTTGAATTCACCTGTAGCACCGAACTGGATATCACCTTCCCATACGAGACCGTCGGCCGAGGGAGTGAGAGCTGTCGAAGCGTCCCATCCGTTGGGTGTGCAGTCGCCGATTACACCGAGTGTAGAGATATAGTAAGACTCGAATGTCAGAACGGGGAGGTTGACATGGTTCCAGTAAAGACCGGTTTCTTCGGGCAATACGTTGTTGTTGCCGCCGTTGACGAGCTTGCCGACTACGTTGTGAGTCTCCTTATCAACTGTGGGAGTGCCATCAACACCGAGGTTGAATGTAGCGCCCCAGTCTTTCTCAGAAGTGAACTTGTAGCCGCCTACCGACAGACGTGCGAACGCATAGTAGTTGGTATAGTCAGAAGTCTGCATCTCAGCCACGAGGGGAGAATTCCAGTCCCAGCCTGCAGCATCGCCCATGATATAGAGATGGGGGATAGCGAGAGTGAAGCTGTAAGTGCCCTCGATCATGTTGAGTGTCAGCATGTAGGTGCCGGCTTCGAAGAGACAACCTGCGCCGGTGTCCTTGTAAGTGCCGTCTTCGTTCATCGATGACGGAGCCAGAATGCCGTCCATATCCTCGCATCCGTTTTCTTCGGGACCGTAAGCCGAGTTGGCAGCGTCAACCCAGTTGCCGGTTTCGAAAGTAGACTGCGGGATAACCTTCCACCACCATCCGTCAGCAGCCTGAGCGGGGGTGATTTCAACTACGGTAGTGAAGATAGGATCATCGTAACCGCTCTGGTCAGAGTGAGTGAACTTGATAGCGTTGGGCACGCTCCAGCCGTTGATTGTGCCGAGCAGATAATAGTTGTCTTCGATCACGATGTCAGAGGGGAACGGAGTAACGTCGAGGAAATAACCGCCGATGTAGCTGTTTTCGTCACCGATGCGGTATTCCTGAGCGCCGTCAACCGCGTAGACTGCAAAGCGGACATAGATTTTCTTTGCCGCGGGGCTCTTGCTGATTGAAGATACATATACATTCTGGAAATCGTCGGGATTTACGAATGCAGTATTTTCAGACAGAGTGCTTGCCACTTCATATTGAGAGCTGAAGTTTTCGTCTTTGCTGACATAGGTCACCACCTTCATGTCGCAGCCTTCGGGGAAGTTGCTCACCAAGAAGTTACCTACAGGTATGTTGCGGCTTGCATCCGCATATTCCTTTAAGGAGATGCTTGTTTCTGAAGGCTGCTCTACAGTCACACCGTCTACCTCATAGACCGGACCCTGGGGGTTGGTCTGGATAGGGCCGCCGAAATCAGGGTCATCTTCGCAAGAAGTGGCAGCGAAAGCGAGCGCGCCAAGCAAAAATATGCTTAATTTTTTCATATTTTATTTATCTGATTTTAATAAAGTCATTTAAACTTTTTCTTCGAGAAGAATTTTATTGAAGCCATTTAAGAAATGTTTAAATGTCTTCTATCGGAAGCGCCGTGCTCTCCCGGCAGGGAGAGCCGGCATTCCGAAGTTAAAAGTGGTGCTTAGAGAGCAACGAGAGTAATCTGATAAGAGCCTCCCTTGAGCTGAAGCTTTATATCACCTGAGAAGTAAGCGGGACACTCGATGTTTCCACCATCTTTCAGGAGCACGTAAGGAGCACCAATTTCAAGAGCCTCGCCGTTAGAACCAAGATTTACCGAGCTCCAAGCTGCGTCAGCAATCTTGAATGTTTCGCCGGGATTTATGGTAATGCCCTTGACGATCCAGGTATTCTTGAAGTCAGTGGTAAGGAACTCATTGCTTGTATCCCATCCGTTCATATCACCGCGGATATACATGCCTGAAGGCTGGTCGGGGGTATCGGGCTCGTCGGCTTCGAAGAGGATGGTGTACTTGCCACCCTTGAAGGTAAGCGTCACGCTACCTGCGAAGTTAACCGGCATTGTGAGGTTACCGGGGTTAGAATCAAGCAGGAGCTCGTAAGGCTCGTTGATCTTGAACTCAGCGCCTGAGTCACCCATGTTGATTGAAGCCCAGTTAGCATCAGCTGCCTTGAATTCCGTTCCTTCAGGTATTTCGCAGTAGTCAATACGTGAAACATTGACAACATCAGTTGTAAGGAATTCCCATTCAGCAGGTGCGCCCCAATCGTTCATGCCGCCACGGAGGAAGATGCCTGTAGGCTGGCCGGGAACGATGATAGCGAGATACGTACAGTTTGCACGTGTCATTTTCACTACGTTTGACTGATAGGTGGTGTTGGGATAGAGATCCGCACCGCCGGCAATCTCAATGTTTGCAACGAGGCGGGCATAAAGATCACGGTATCCGGTGGGGATTTCTTTGTCGTTTTTGATGCCGAGTAGATCGCACATTGCTGTAGCGAGCTCGCCATAGGTAGGATTAATCTCCGAGCAGTCATAGAATGCGGTATTCAGTGCAACAGATGCGGGAGCATCGGGAACTGCAGGAGTAGTGAAGTCCTTGTCAAACGACACCTCTACGTTGTAACGCACGGTTGCAGCATAGCCGTAAGAGGGCTGAGAGCAAGTCATGTGTATTGTGTTGGCCTGGTTCTCATCGGTAAATTCCACCGACATATTGCTCATCTCGGGGGTGTTGAGGAAATTTTCCACAACCACTCCTTCGTTTGGCTCAAGCACGGGGTGGTCATCTTTCGACTCATCGCAACTTGTGAAGGCCATTGTCGACGCCAGAGCGGCGAACAAGAATGATATTTTTTTCATTTGAGATAATTTCAACATTGTTATTAAAAACTTTTGTTAAAAGTCCGGCATCAGATTAATAGCCTTCGTTCTGTCCTACAGTGCTTACGTACTGGTAGGGGATTGCAAATACACTGCGGTACGACTCAATCGACTTGCCTTCATAGATGCCACCCTTCCAAGACCAGTTGTAAACGTTGCCGGTGTATTTACCGAAACGTACGAGGTCGCTGCGGCGGTGACCTTCCCAGTAGAGCTCACGCTGACGCTCGTTGAGTATCTGGTCGGCATTGTTGGGGGTAAGGGGAGCAAGACCTGCGCGGGCACGCACTTTGTTGAAGTAGGTATAGCCGGGGTCTGCATCGCTTACGCCACGGAACTGACATTCAGCAAGCATCAGATATGTGTCGGCGAGACGGAACAAAGGATAGTCTGCATCACAAACCTGGTTGGTAAGAGCTATGTTTGCAGTATTCTCATAGTCTTCCTCGCGGGTGTAAGTATATTTCACACACATGTAACCGTCAGAAGTCTCGTCATAGTTGTCGAGATCCTCAACGCCTTCATTGTATGATCCCTCATAGAAAAGATAGCGGTTGTCGGTACCGCGGGTCGAGCCATCCTTGTCGAACACTTGCGGAAGCTCGGGACGCACCTTGACACCTTCCCACGGAGTCTGACCGAGAGCGCCGAGACGGTTGAGCACATCATCGCCGGCCGAGGTGAAGTAAGCACCTGCGGTGAGATAGGTTGTGCCGCCCCATGTAGTCATGCGGTTGGCATCCTGAGGTATAGCCCAAAGGATTTCGCCGCCATTGTTGACATACTTGTCGTTAGAGGCGCAGAAGAGATATTTGTATTCAGGAGCAAGAGTGTTGACTGTCTTGACGATTTCCTTACACTGCTGGGCGCATTTGTCATACATCGGAGTGCCGGTGTAGACCTCAGCGTTGAGGTAAAGCTTGGCAAGGAGCATGCGGGCAGCCTCTTTCGACAGACGCAAGTATTCCTGATTTGCACTGGGCACGAGAGCGCCGTTTGCAATCACATCTTCGAGCTCAGCTGTTACAGCAGCGAAGAGTTCGGGACGCTCGAGCACCGGAGCATTCACACCTACAGCCTCGTTGGTGATCCAGGGGCCTTTGCCGAAGAGGTCGATCATATAATAGTAAGAATAGGCACGGAGCACACGTGCTTCCGATTTCATCTGGGCGATAAGCTCGTCGCTGACGCCACATGCCTTCGCTCCGTCAATCTTTGACAGGAATTCAGAGCAAAGTTTTGCAGAAGTAGCCTCGCGCTGGTAAGCCATGAACATCCAGGTGTTGTCGGTCAACCAAGTGTTGAACTTCAGGTCGTTGTAACCGGGGTCATTCCATTTCGAGATAATGATCGCCTCGTCGGCAGTGATGGTCTGGAGGTTCCAGTGGCAACGCATCCATGTGCCGGCACCGCCGTCGACACCGTTGGGTGTCAGACCGCCTTCGTAGCGAAGGTTGCCGTAGAGCGACGAGAAGTAGCCATACCACTCGTCGGGAGTAGTAAGCTCGGTCTTCTTGTTGGGGTCGTCGGGAGTGACATCAAGGTCGTCGACACATGATGAAGCGCCCACGCCAAGCGACAGAGCCATAGAGCCGAGTGCTATATATTTGAAAAATTTCATATTATCGTTTTATGAATTGATTTAACAATAGATATTAGAATGTAGCCACCAAACCGAGGGTGAAAGTAATAGGCTTGGGATAGATGCCCGAGTCGATGCCGCCGAACACTTCGGGGTCGATGCCTTTGTATTTGGTGATGACGAACGGATTCTGAACGGCTGCGAACAGACGCAGACGAAGAGCATTGTTCAAAAGGTTTTCGAACGTATAGCCGGCAGTGATGTTGTCGCAGCGTACGAACGATGCGTTCTGAACCCAGTAGTCGCTGGCGAGAAGAGGGGTTGAACGTGTAGAGGTGAACAGGTAAGTGTCATTCATCAGGTTGCTCAAGGGAAGAGCGGCTGTTGCAGACACAAACGAGTTGTCCTGCTGAGTTTTGTTGAACACCCAGTTGCCGAAGTTGGCACGGAGGCTGATACCGAAGTCCCAGTTCTTGACGTTGAATGTGTTCTGCCAGTTTGCGGTCCACTTGGGATCGGGGCTGTGGAACATATATTTGTCAGCATCTGTGATCTGGCCGTCGCCGTTGCGGTCAACGTAGACACCTTCGGCGGGAGTGCCGTCAGGATTGTAGACCTGCTCATAGACGAAGAATGTGTTGGCTGCGTAGCCTTCACGCTGGAGCTGCACATTGAGCGAGTTGCCGATGTCACCGGTGGGGATGTCAGCGCCCTGAGCGAGACGGGTGATTTCATTCTTGTTGTAAGCCACGTTGACGTTAGAGGTCCAGGTGAAATCCTTGGTTACGATAGGACGGGTGAGCAAGTTGAGCTCGATACCTTTATTGGTGAGGTCGCCGAGGTTCATGGGACCGTCAGGGCCGAGGTTCGAACCTGCAGCGTAGGTGGTGCTGGTCAGAAGGTCTTTGGTCTTACGGTAGTAAGCGTCGATGCTACCGCTGATGCGGTTGTTGAGGAAACCGAAGTCAACACCGACGTTCCATGTGGTGGTTTCTTCCCATTTGAGGTTAGAATTATAGCTGCTGGGAGCATAGATGGGAAGGTATTCGCCGGTCACAGGATTGAAGCCCATGTTCTCTGAACCTGTCCAACCGTTATAGATGGGGAGGTAGGGGAAAAGGCGAGAGAAATCATCACCGAGGTTCTGCTGACCGGTGATACCCCACGTACCGCGGATCTTGAGATCAGAGAGGACGCTGCGGGTGCCTTCCATGAATGCTTCGTCGATCAGACGCCATGCGAGAGCCACAGAGGGGAATGTGCCCCAGCGGTGGTCGCTGCTGAAGCGAGATGAACCGTCGCGGCGTACAGTTACGGTAAGGAGGTATTTGTCCATGAAGCCGTACTGCAGACGACCGAAGAATGATACGAGCTGATAAGGCTTGCTGTAGTCAGTGCGGGGATCGTAGAGATATCCGTCGAAATCCTGACCGGGAGCATATACGGGGCTCCAGTTGCAACCCTTGTTATAGAATTTCTGCCATGAGTAACCGGCGGTTACATCAAGTGAAGATTTGATGGCTTCGAATTCCTTGTTGTAGTTGAGATAGAACTCGAGAAGGAGGTTGTAGATACGCTGCTTCTCATAGTTGATAGTCGAGTAACCGTCTTTAACAGCAGCTTCGACACCGGGTGAACGGTGGCCGGCTTTCCATGCTTCGGGTGAGAAGGGATAGTTGTAGCTTGCTACCGAACCGTGGCTGTAGTCGTAGCCGAGGTTGAGGTTGGCACGGAGGTCGCGGAGGAACGGCATGCGGAGGTCGAGCTGGAGGTTACCTACCGACTGATAAACGTCAGACTTCGAATCATAATCTTGTGAACGTGACACAGGGTTGAGAGATTCGATGGTGTTGAGGTCGGTACCGGGGGTGTTGGGACCGGCGAGGGCGCCGCCACCGATATAAGATGTCCAGTTGTTGAACACGTTGCCTTCAGCACAACGTACGGGAAGAGTCGGGTTGAAGCTGACAGCACCGCCGAGCACGCCCTGCTCATAGTTGTTGCGCACGTAAGCGCCCTTGAGGTTGGCGTTGACCTGGAGAAGGCCGTCGAAGAATTTCGGCGAGAGGTTGATACCTGCAGTGGCGCGGTTCATGCCGGTCTTGCGGATGATACCGTGGTTAGAGGTGTAACCTACTGAAACGCGATAGGGAAGAATGCCTACCGTACCGCCGATTGAAAGGTTATAGTCAGAAGAAACGGCTGTGCGGAGCACTTCGTCCTGCCAGTTGGTGTTGGCGGTGCCGAGAGCGCCTGCCTGAGTAGAGCCTTCGCCGTAAGTCTTGAGGATGAAGTTACGGAACTGGTTGCCGTCCATCATGTCGACAGTCTTGCGGGGGGTAGCCACGTAGAGGTTTGCAGAGAAGTTGACCTGAGGCTTGCCTGACTGACCTTTTTTAGTAGTCACGATGATGACACCGTTAGATGCGCGCGAACCGTAGATAGCGGTTGCAGATGCATCCTTGAGCACAGTCATTGACTCGATGTTCTCAGGAGCGATGAGTGCGAGAGGGTTTGATGAGCCTTTCACAGAGTTGCCGTCCATAGGCACACCGTCGACGATGATCAACGGGTCGTTGTAAGCTGAAAGTGAAGAGCCGCCACGGATACGGATTGTACCGCCTTCCGAGGGGTTACCGGTGGTTGATACCACAACACCGGGGGTAGCGCCCACGAGCATGTCCTGTGCTGAAGTGGCGAGACCTGCCTCGATTTCATCGGGCTTGATGACAGCCACCGAACCGGTAGCGTCTGATTTCTTCACTGTACCGTAACCGATGGCTACGACTTCGTTAAGCACCACCGCATTAGATTTAAGGGTGACGTCGATATGAGTGCGACCGTCAACGGGAACACGCTGAGTCTCGCAACCCACATAAGAAACTACGAGGACGGCGTTGGGAGCAACGTCGATGCTGAAGTTACCGTCGAAGTCAGTGGCAACACCGTTGCTTGTACCTTCAGCGATGACACTTGCACCGATGGCGGGTTCGCCCTCGTAATCAACTACTGTACCTGTAACAGTAGTTTTCTGCGCTAAAGCAGGGAAAGAAAGGCACAACACCAATGCAATGGCGAGCCATGCTTTCCGAGTCATTTGAAAACAAATGTTCTTCATGCAAGAAAATTTTTAGTTAATTTGGGTTTTACAATAAATATATATAATCTCAATTTTTTCTGTTGTCGCAAACGAATTTGTCTCGGTCACGGCAGCGCCTTGTCTGCCGAATTGTTAAAAACTATTGTTAAAAACAAGCAAAATCTATTCAAGAAGCTATCTTTTCGCACGCTGAACAAGCGCCCCGACAGGAGCACTCTCCATTTTATTATCAATTAATTCACAATGCTTTACGCGTACGATTTAATTTCATGGCGCGATAAGGCAGGTCTTCCATCTTAGTTATTTTGCTCTTTTGACTGTTAACATATCCCCTGATAAGGCAGGGAATATTCCACAAATTAAAGTAAAATTTTTGATATTTTAAACAAAATGCGAAAAAATATTTCATCCGTCGCTCCGGAGTCGGTCCACAATGTCATTTGCGACATGCAAACAGCCCTGCTATACATTATTATATTATATCACTACGGCTAAATGCTTGTCATAGCCGGCATTCAGATAATATTTATCTCACCACTCCGATAATTTGCACATTTTTGTTACCTTTGCAACATTATATAACAATTTCACATAAATAATCCCATGAATACTTCAGTCGTTGACAGATTTCTCGAATACGTGAAGTTTGATACACAGAGCGACGAGCTCACCAACCTCACACCTTCCACCCCCGGCCAGATGATTTTTGCCCGTCATCTTGAAAAAGAACTGCGCGCAATGAATCTCTCCGACATATTTCTCGATGACAACGGATATCTGATGGCCCGCCTCCCGGCCAACACCGACAGAGAGCTTCCCACCGTCGGCTTCATAGCCCACCTCGACACATCGCCCGACATGTCGGGACGCCACGTCAACCCGCGCATCGTCAGCGACTATGACGGCAATGACATCACCCTCAACGCCGAACGCGGCATAGTGCTCTCGCCGGCCGACTTCCCCGAGCTCGAACACTACCGCGGACAAGACCTTATCGTCACCGACGGCAACACTCTGCTCGGCGCCGATGACAAGGCCGGCATTGCCGAAATCATCACAGCAATCGCCTATCTGCAGGCTCACCCCGAGATAGAGCACGGCGACATCGCCATCGCTTTCAACCCCGACGAGGAAATCGGACAGGGCGCACACAAATTTGACGTGGAGCGCTTCGGCGCCGACTGGGCCTACACGATGGACGGAGGCGAAATCGGTGAACTCGAATTCGAGAACTTCAACGCC
This sequence comes from uncultured Muribaculaceae bacterium, assembly GCA_947174275.1. Classification (GTDB taxonomy): domain Bacteria; phylum Bacteroidota; class Bacteroidia; order Bacteroidales; family Muribaculaceae; genus JAGBWK01. The sequence continues at coordinate 371 of CAMWIJ010000045.1, read as the reverse complement.
GCCGTTGCAAAAGTGACATTCAACGGACGAAACGTACACCCCGGCTACGCCTACCACAAGATGATAAACTCGATACGCATCGCCAACCAGTTCGTCATCATGCTCCCACGCTGGGAGACACCCGAACACACCGAGGGATATGAGGGCTTCTACCACCTCATCTCATTTGAAGGCAGCGTGGAGAAAACAGTGCTCACATACATAATCCGCGACCACGACCGCGACCGCTTCGAGCGCCGCAAAAAAGAACTCGAGCACCTCGCCCGCAAAATCAACAATGAGTTTCCCGGCGTATGCGACATCGAGATCAAAGACCAGTATTACAACATGCGCGAGAAAATCGAACCGGTGATGCACATCATCGACATCGC
>CAMWIJ010000044.1 GCA_947174275.1 uncultured Muribaculaceae bacterium | reverse complement strand
TGACCGAAACAAGCGGACGCAGATGCATGACGATTGGCCGAGGCGATGGTAATTTGAAAAATCATTGGGCAAGAGTTTCCATTGACATCCTGTCTTAATAAGGAAAAATGAGGCATTGAGAATCTCAAATATGTCGGCCTTTGATTTTGTTTTGAAGATTTCAGGAAATTTCTCTAAAATAAAGTTACGTTGTCTAAGCGTCAAATCTGTAGTATATCGCAATCTACTCCTATAAGGTAATAAATGGTTAAAACCTTATAACTGATTCAGAGCGCAATTAATTGTGTGATGATACAAAAGTTACTTTATCATCGCATCTCTCCGGTGCTTTTTGCCTTGTTCCTCAGTCATGTAGCTAAGGCTACGCTCCTTCGTCACAAGACAAAAATCACTCAGAGATATGCGACCCCGGCGTCAACAAATATTGTGGAACGGGGTCTAAGGCAGGTCGAGGCGGAACACAATGCGCTGCACGCCGTCGGCCCAGCGTGAGCTTGTGATACGGAAATGTCCTATTTCAGAAGTCCGCGCCACGTGGGCGCCTGCACAGAGGCATTCATCGAACTGCCCAATTCTGACTACACGCACAGTGTCGGAAGCGCCGTCGGGAAGCCGCGTCATGTCAAAACGTCTGACAGCCTCGGCCTGCGTGACAAACTCCTCGGTGACCACGACGTCGGCCATGACGGCATTGTTGACAAACTCTTCGAGCGAACGGAGGTCGGCATCGGTGAGCTGCCGGTCGAGACGGTAGTCGAGTTTTGATTTTGTGCGCTCTATGTGGGCGCTGAATGCCCGGCCGCAGCCGTAGCGGCGCGCCATCTCGCCGTTGAGCAGATGCTCGGCCGAGTGCATTGGCGGGAATTCCTGTTTGTTGTGGGGATTTAACTGCATGTCAATTGATTGTTTCAGATAGTTACGTGGTCGGTTGCCGGCGGCAGGCGCATCCGGCGAGATGGTCATCAACAAAGCCGGCGCTCTGCAGGAAAGCGTAGCAGATGGTAGTGCCGAAGAATTTAAAACCGCGGCGCTTCATGTCTTTGGCTATGGCGTCGGAAAGCGGAGTAGAGGCAGGCAGCTCCGACAGGCTGACGAAATTGTTGACAATCGGCCTGCGCTCCGGAAAAAATGAGATGATATAGTCGTAGAAACTGCCGAACTCGGCGACTGTAGCGATAAAACAGCGGGCATTGGTTATCACTGACTTTATCTTGAGGCGGTTGCGCACGATGCCGTCAAATTGCATCAGGCGCTCGACATCGTCGTCGGTCATCGCGGCCACCTTTTCAGGCACAAAGCGATGAAAAGCATCACGATAGGCCTCGCGGCGGCGCAGTATCGTGAGCCACGTCAGCCCGGCCTGCGCGCCTTCGAGCGATATAAGTTCGAAGAGGCTGTTGTCGTCGGTGACAAGGCGCCCCCATTCGTTGTCGTGATATGACTGATAGAGAGTGTCGCCGGCGCACCATGCGCAACGGCCGTCAACCAAATCGTATTTCATTTTGTTATTGCGAAGGAATGTGTAAAAAAGTGCACAAATATACGGAAATTTATGTAAATTTGCGACTTGTAAACGACTTTGCATAAAATGTTTCACGAGGGATTGAAAAGATTAAAACTGAAATATATAGCGTGTCTGGCATCCGTGCTGGTGGCTGTTGCCGCCGTCGGAGCGCCGCGGATATCGCTTCTGACTGTGGGTCCGGGCCACGAGACATATCAGCTCGAGGGTCACACCGCACTGCGCGTAATCACCGACTCAGGCGAAGACATGGTAGTCAACTGGGGCATCTTCGACTTCAATTCGCCCAATTTCGCCTATCGTTTTGTAAAGGGAGAGACCGATTATTCAATCGGTCTGAGCAGCATGGCGCACTTCCTTGCCGGGTATTCACACGAAGGCCGTTATGTCAAAGAGCAGCCGCTCGACCTCACTCCGGCCGAAGCGGAGGAGGCAATGAGGCTGATTGAGGAAAATCTCCGTCCGGAAAACCGAACCTACAGATACAACTATCTTTATGACAACTGCGCCACCAGGCCGCTCGCAATCATAGAGAAAGCGCTTGCCGCCGACGGAGCGAAGCTGGTCACTCCAACCGACTCGACTGCGACCACCATCCGCGGCGAGATGCGCCGCTACCACTCCGAGCATCCGTCATATCAGCTGTTTATCGACTTCGCATTAGGATCGGAGATCGACCGCGAGGCCACGATACGCCAACGGGCGTTTGCCCCCGTATATCTGCACGAACTGGCAGAAAATGCAGAGATATCCGACGCCGACGGCAGCATCAGAAAGCTGACGCAAGGCAGCTGCACACTGCTCTACGACAAAGGGGAAGCCCCGAAAGAGAGCGGCATCCCGGCTTGGGTGTTCGTGGCGCTGATAACGCTCTCGGCGATAGCCGTCACAATCCGCGACCTCAGGAAAGGGAGAGTATCGAAATGGTATGACGCGACGCTCTACGCGCTGTTGGGTCTGGCAGGGTGCGTTCTGGCGTTTTTAGTGTTCATATCGGAGCATGCGGCGACGTCGCCCAATATCAATCTCATGTGGGCCGACCCCATCTGCCTGATAATTCCGCTTATTATTTGGTTTAAAAAGTGTAAATGCATTGTTTTTTACTTTCAAATCATTAACTTTGCACTGATTTTGATATGGCTGGCGGGGCAACCGTTGTTCCACCAGTCAACCAATCTGTTATTCATCCCGCTGGTGTGCAGCGATATGCTTCGTTGCGGCAGCTATATATATCTGAACAGAAAATGTCACGACCGCCCAAAAGCCTGACCGTCAAACTCGTCGGAGCGTTAGTAGCCGTGTCGGCAGTGTTACCGCTGTCGGCGCAGGCGTCATTGCCCCGTCGTCCGCGTCTAGTGGTGGGCATTGTCATCAACGGTCTTGACATCGACAAGGTGTATCAGCTGCGTGAGCATCTGACATCGGGCGGCTTCAACAGGCTGCTTGACAAAGGTGTGACATTCACCAACATCAGCTACGGAAGTCCGCTTGACGACGCGGCGGCCACGGCAGTGCTCATGACAGGAGCCGCGCCGGCAGTCAACGGCATAGCGGCGCGCGAGGTCTATGACACATCGAGCCGCACGGCGCGTCCGGTGCTTCTCGACACATCGACGATAGGCAATTTCACCGACGAGACCTTCTCGCCGAAATCGCTGCGGGTGTCGACGCTTGCCGACGAGCTGCGCATCGACACATCAGGTCTGGGCATGGTGCACGCCGTATCACCCGACGCGACCACCTCCATCATCATGGCCGGACATGCCGGCAACTCGGCTTGCTGGATTACCGACAAGACCGGCAAATGGGCGTCGTCGACCTATTACACCGAACTTCCGACATCGATACAGCAACTCAACCATCTGCGCCCTCTGGCGGCACGGCTCGACACCATAAGGTGGTCGCCCACGCTCCCCGACGGCGCTTACAGCGAACTGCCGTCGCACAAAAAGATATATTCCTTCAACCATACATTCAGCGGCTCGGAAGCCGACAGATTTGCCAGATACAAGCTGTCAGCTCCGGTCAACAGCGAGGTGACGACCGTGTCGCTCGATTTCCTCAAGATGCTCAACATGGGGAAACGCGAGCCGGTCGACATGCTTGAAGTGAACTATACCGTGCAGCCCTACACCTACTCGCGCCAGGCCGACACACGCGTAGAGCTTCTCGACTCATACATGCGTCTTGACCGCGATCTGGCACGCCTTTTCGCCACCATCGACAGTCAGGGCCCGGGTCTTGACAAGACACTTATATGGGTGGCGGGCACTCCGGCCACCAACGCATCGCAAAGCGACGAGGAGCGTTGGAGAATACCCGGAGGCGAGTTTTCACCCGAACGCGCCGTGTCGCTGCTTAAAGTCAACCTCATGTCGCTCTACGGCAACGGCGACTGGGTGACCGGATATTACAACAACCAGATATATCTCAACCGCGAACTCATACAGCAGCGCGGCAAAGATCTGAACGAGATACGCCGTGAGAGCGCCGACTTTCTGCGCCGCATGAGCGGAGTCACATACGCCGTCACAATCGACCAGGCAATAGCAGCCAACGAATCGGCCGACTCCCCTTTCCCTCCGGCACGCAACATTGATATCGACACAGCCGGCGACGTCATCATATCGGTGGCACCGGGCTGGGAAATCGTGCAAAACGCCAACTCGCAGACCAACAGGACTGTAGAGCGCGGAAGAGCCTCATCGTCGGCGGCATTCATCATGTGTCCCGACATTGACGCGCGGGTAATCGACACGCCGGTCGACGCGCGTGTCATAGCCCCGACAGTGGCTCGTCTGCTGCGGATACGTTCGCCCAACGGAGCGCGGCTTTCGCCTGTAAGGCTATAAGCCGCAAAGTCACGGCAAGCCATCGGCGGCGCCTGTGACAATTTTATAGAAAAGGGCGCGAACGCCCGCCGTATTAATCAGAAAAAAACAAAACAAAATATGTCATTAACTTCAATTTTAAGTAAATTTTTCGGCAACAAGTCGCAGCGCGACCTGAAAGAAATCCAGCCCATCGTAGACAGCATCAACGCCATGGGGCCGGAAATGCAGGCTCTCACAGTCGACCAGCTCCGCGAACGCATCGACCTCGTTCGCGCCGATATCGCGGCCGCCATCAAAGATGACGAGGAAGCAATAGCCCGCACCAAAGAAGAGGTGGACAAACTGCCCTTCGACGAACGTCAGCCCCTGTGGGACGAGATTGACAAACATGAGAAAAACATTCTCGACACACTTGAGGATAAACTTAACGAGCATCTGCCCGTGGTGTTCGCCGTAATGCGCGAGACAGCAGCACGCTTCGCCCGCAACGAGACGATTGTGGTCAAAGCCACAGAGCTTGACCGCGAGCTTGCCGGCAAAGGATGCGACTTCGTAAGCATCGACGAGAACGGCAACGCCGTATGGCGCAACAAATGGATGGCCGGCGGCAACCTCATCACCTGGGACATGATACACTACGACGTGCAGCTCATAGGCGGTATCGTGCTCCATCAGGGCAAAATCGCCGAGATGGCCACCGGTGAGGGCAAGACCCTTGTGGCTACACTGCCCGTGTTCCTGCGCTCGCTGTCGCACCGCGGAGTGCATGTGGTGACCGTCAACGACTATCTGTCGAAGCGCGACTCAGAGTGGATGGGACCGCTTTATATGTTCCACGGCTCGACAGTCGACTGCATCGACAAGCATCAGCCCAACACACCTCAGCGCCGCGCGGCCTACAACTGCGACATCACATTCGGAACAAACAACGAATTCGGCTTCGACTATCTCCGCGACAACATGGCGATGACCCCCGGCGACCTCGTGCAGCGCAAGCATTACTATGCCATCGTCGACGAGGTTGACTCGGTGCTTATCGACGATGCCCGCACGCCGCTTATCATATCGGGTCCGGTGCCCAAGGGCGACGACCAGATGTTCGACATGTTCAAAGCGAATGTCGAGAAAGTGGTGCAGGCACAGCGCCGTCTTGTCAACCAGCTGCTTACCGACGCCAAGGAGAAACTTAAATCACCTGACAAAAATGTGCAGAAAGATGGTGCGCTGGCATTGTTCAGAGCCTTCAAGGGTCTGCCAAAATACGGAGCGCTCATCAAATTCCTCTCGCAGGAAGGCATGAAGAAAATACTTCTCGACACCGAGGCCTATTATCTCCAGGACAACGCCCGCGAGATGCCCAAAGCCACCGAACCGCTTTACTTCGTCATCGACGAGAAGAACCGTTCGGTCGACCTCACCGACAAGGGTATCGACGAGCTGACCGGCAAGAGCAACGACCCGCAGTTCTTCGTTCTGCCCGACATCGCGTCGCAGCTGTCGGAGCTTGAGAAAATCGATGACCTGCAGATACGTCAGGAGAAGAAAGACGAGGTGATGAACGATTACGCCATCAAGTCGGAACGCGTGCACACCGTCAACCAGCTTCTCAAAGCCTATACGCTATTTGACAAGGATATCGAATATGTAATCGACGAAGGCAAAATCAAGATTGTCGACGAGCAGACAGGACGTATAATGGAGGGACGCCGCTACAGCGACGGACTCCACCAGGCCATCGAGGCAAAAGAGGGTGTCAAAGTGGAGGCAGCCACGCAGACATTCGCCACCATCACACTCCAGAACTATTTCCGCATGTATCACAAGCTGGCCGGTATGACCGGTACGGCAGAGACCGAGGCGGGCGAGCTCTGGGACATCTACAAGCTCGATGTTGTGACGATACCCACCAACCGTCCGGTAGCCCGTATCGACATGAACGACCGCGTCTACCGCACCAAGAAAGAGAAATATGCGGCAGTCATCGAAGAGATAGTGAAACTGCGCGAGGCAGGCCGTCCGGTGCTTGTCGGCACCACATCGGTAGAGATATCCGAGCTGCTCAAGCGCATGCTCGATCTCCGCAAAATCGACTGTCAGGTGCTCAACGCCAAGCTGCACCAGCGCGAGGCACAGGTCGTGGCGCTCGCCGGCCAGTCGGGCACTGTCACCATCGCCACCAACATGGCGGGCCGCGGAACCGACATCAAGCTTTCCGACTCGGTGAAAGCCGCCGGCGGACTCGCTATCATCGGCACGGAGCGTCATGAGTCGCGCCGCGTCGACCGTCAGCTGCGCGGACGTTCGGGACGTCAGGGCGACCCGGGTTCATCGGTATTCTTCGTGTCGTTTGAAGACCAGCTGATGCGTCTTTTCGCCACCGACCGCGTGATGAAGATGCTCGACCGTCTCGGTCTGCACGACGGCGAGATGATAGAGTCGAAGATGGTTACCAATGCCATCGAAAAGGCTCAGAAACGAGTGGAAGAGAACAACTTCGGCATACGTAAACGCCTTCTTGAATATGACGACGTGATGAACAAGCAGCGTACGTATATCTACGCCCGCCGTCACCACGCACTGCTCGGCGAGCGTGTAGGCATCGACATCGCCAACATGCTCTACGACACCATCGAGAATATCATCAACAACTATCCGGAGCCTGATTTCTACGAGGATATGCGCATGGAACTCATGCGTGTGCTCACCATCGAGCCCCCGTTTACCGAAGAAGAATTCCGCAACATGGAGCGCGAGGATGCCATCAACGCGCTTTACACTGCAGCCACCGAGGCGCTTGACCGCAAGAGCGAACGCATCGTCGAGATGGCTACCCCCGTAATCAAGGACTGGGTTGAGAACCGCAACGCCAAGGGACTGATTATCGTGCCCATCACCGACGGCAAACGTGTCTACCAGATACGTGTCGACATCAACAAGGCTTACGACACCAATTGCCGCCAGATTGTTAAGGAATGGCACAAGACGATACTTCTGATATGCATCGACGAGCTGTGGAAAGAGCATCTGCGCGAACTCGACCAGCTGCGCCAGTCGGTGCAGAACGCATCATACGAGCAGAAAGACCCTCTGGTAATCTACAAGGTAGAGTCGTTCCACATCTTTGAGCGCATGCTTTCGGTGCTCAACAACAAGGCGATGTCATCGCTTCTGCGCGGACAGATTTATATACCGAAACGCGAGACTCCGGCAGCTACCGAGGGAGAGACCGCCCAGCAGCCTGAAGAGCGCAAGGCTCCGGAAGTGCGCCAGGCGATGCCCGAGCGCGCCAATCCGAACAGCAATCTCAAAGCCACCAAGGAAGAGCTTCCGGGACAGGCCGAGCAACGTGCGGCGGCAAATGCGTCGCAGGCGCCCAAATCGCGCCCCGAGCCTGTCAAAGTAGGGCCTAAAGTGGGTCGCAACGACCTGTGTCCCTGCGGTTCGGGCAAGAAATTCAAGAACTGCCACGGACGCAACGAAGGCATCTGAACAAACTGAAAAGCGCGGAGTGTGGCCGGCCGTGGAGCGATCCGCGTCCAGCCATACTCCCGTATTTTAAATACGAATGCCGAACGGCTGTGTGAAGCCATCAGCCCCGGGCATTATTTCTGAGAGTGTCTCATAACAGCCACTCATCAGTTACCAAAGCAAGTCAACAAAAAGAGTTTCAATATGGACAATACGAACATACATGTCAATCCCGACCCCGTAAATAACACGCCGCAGCCCACCGACAGCATGCAGCGTCAGGAACAACGCGGCAAGCGCAAGCGCAAGATATATATCATCGGCGCTACGGCGGCGCTTCTGATTATACTCGCCGTGTTTTTCATCATCATGTCGTCAAAAAACAAAGAGCTTGAAGAGTCGAGAAAGCTGGCCGAGGAGACGCAACAGCAGCTTCTGGCACAGCAGATGCAGATCAACGAGCTCGAATTGCTCAAGATTGACGATGACTTCCAGCAGATGGAGGGACAGACCGTATTGCTCGCCAACGACTCCATTGTGGAGAAATATCAGGCGGCGCGCGCTCAGATAGAGAAACTCATGGCCGAACTCAACAATGAGAAAACGAAGAGCGCGGCGCAAATCAAGAAGCTCACCGACGAGATAAACACTCTCAAGGGAATACTCCGCGACTACACCGCACGCATCAACGAGCTTATGGCCGAGAACGACCAGCTGAAAGAGGAGAACACCACTATCAAGAACCAGAACCAGCAGCTCAACAGCCGCGTGCAGGACATGACACGCAAAAACGAGCATCTGACCGAGCGCATGACGCTTGCCGAGAAGCTCAATGTGACCGGACTGTCGCTCCGCGCCCTCAACAAGAAGGGGAAAAACGAGAAAAACATCACGAAGGCAACCCGACTCTGCGTGACGTTTACCATACCTCAGAACAATTCCACTCCGGCCGGCGAAAAGACGATATTCCTGCGCATAACCACTCCCGAGGGCGATCTGCTCACAGGTGGCGGCTCATTCAGTTTCGAAGGCGCCACACTACAGGCCACTGCCCGGCGCACCATCGAATATGCCAACGAGGAAATCGGCGGCGTGGAGATATACTGGGACGTGACATCGACGCTCAATCCGGGCATGTATACCGTGGAGCTTTTCTGCGACAATTTCCGCCTGGCATCGCGTCAGTTCGAGATGAAAAAATAAACAAGTAAAGCCAATTGTCAATGATAGATGATATCATAAGGGAGATAACCTCGACCGAGGTCACCACGACTTCAGCGATAGCGAAGCTGTGCATCAGCCTGCTGCTGGGCAGTGCGGTCGGCTTCGAGCGCAAACTCAAAGGCCAGTCGGCGGGCATACGCACGTTTGCCCTTATATGCATGGGGGCAACGCTCGCCATGCTGATATCAATCTATGTGCCGCAGGAATATCTGGGGCTTAAGAACGGCGACCCGGGCCGTATAGCCGCGCAGGTTGTGACTGGTGTCGGTTTTCTCGGCGCGGGAGCCATCATACAGATGAAAGGCTCCGTGAGGGGACTGACAACGGCTGCGGGAATATGGATGGTGGCGACAATCGGAATGGCCGTGGGTCTCGGGATGTATGCCCTGTCGATTACCGCCACCCTGCTCATACTGGTGGTGCTCCACTGGTTTGAGCGGTGGGAGCACCGCACGGCGATGGGAGCCGAGTCGCGCATAATAAGGCTTCTTATCAATTGCGTTGTCACGGATATCGAGGAGTATCGTAAGGTGCTCCGCGACAATAAGGTGACGATAACCAACATGTATCTCGAATATGACTACGACGAAGAGGTGACCCGACTGAATTTCGTGGTGCTGTTCAAGGAGTCGACCGACTATGTAGGGATATTCGAGCAGCTGCGCACGCTCAATCCCACACACTCCGTTTCGCTTGCCAACCAGGTGAGCATATAGAGAGCGACATACCGACATCCGCGCAAAGAGTTCCGGGAGGCACTACCCTATCCGGCGACAAAATCTACTGAACATCTACTGAACTTATACTGATATTATGAATATAGAAAGTCTGATAGGCGACCTTGCATTCATACTGATACTCGGAGCTGCGGTGACGCTTCTCTTCAAGTGGATAAAGCAGCCTGTGGTATTGGGATATATAGTGGCCGGATTTCTTGCGAGTCCGAATTTCGAGCCGCTGCCGTCGGTAGCCAACGAGGCCAATATTGAATTCTGGGCGCAGATCGGCATAGTCGTGCTGCTCTTCTCGCTCGGTCTCGAGTTCAATTTCAAGAAACTTGTCAACACGGGCGGCTCGGCCGTAGTGACCGCGCTCATCAACGTGATAGGCATGATGTGCGTGGGTTTCGCTATAGGCACATTGCTCGGGTTCTCTCATATCAACAGCATATTTTTAGGAGGCATGCTGTCGATGTCGTCGACGACAATCATAATCAAGGCACTGACCGATCTGGGACTCAAGCAGAAGAAATTCGCGTCGCTTGTTTTCGCCATACTCGTTGTGGAAGATCTGTTTGCGGTGCTCATGATGGTGGTGCTGTCGTCGATAGCCGTCAATGACTCCGTAGAGGGTTCGGAACTGCTGCTGAGCATCGGCAAACTCGCGTTTTTCCTCATAATATGGTTTCTGGTCGGAGTGTTCGTGCTTCCGTCGATGCTCAACAAGACGCGCCGTTATCTCAACAACGAGACCCTTCTGATCATATCGATGGGACTGTGTCTGGGGATGGCGGTGTTTTCGGTGGCTTGCGGCTTTTCGCTGGCGCTTGGAGCGTTTGTGATGGGGTCGATACTTGCCGGGACGAGCTATGCCGAGCGCATAGAGAGGGTCACGATGCCGGTAAAAGATCTGTTCGGGGCGGTATTTTTCATTTCCGTCGGCATGATGGTGCAGCCCGACACGATTGTCGAATATGCCGGGCCGATACTGATATTGTCGGCAGTGGTTATTGTCGGCATGATAGTGTTCGGCACATTCGGCATGCTTGTGACCGGACAGTCGCTGAAGGTAGCGATAGAGACAGGTTTTTCACTGACGCAGATCGGCGAGTTCTCGTTTATCATCGCATCGCTCGGCATGAGCCTGAAGGTGCTTGACCCGAGCATCTACCCTATCGTGGTGGCGGTGTCGGTGCTGACGACATTCTCCACGCCCTATTTCATAAAGATGGCCGATCCGTTCTACGATATAGTGAAGCGTCACCTGCCGCAGCGTCTGCATTTCCTTATCGACCGCTACAGCAAGGAGGCCAGCTCAACCGCCACGTCAGAACGTCAGTCGGTATGGAAGATGTTTATCCGTCGCTATCTGTGGCGCATGGTGCTGTATTCGATAGTGCTTATCGCCATCACCCTTGTCTCGCTCAACATATTCATGCCGTGGCTTGCCACAGTGATGCCCGAGGGCTACAGACTTGTGGGTGCGGCCGTGACACTTGTGGCGATGTCGCCGTTTCTGCTGGCGCTGTCGCTGCCTACGTCGAAGCGGGTGTCAGACGATGTCACGATACCCGACGGCTACAGAGTGCCGAGAGTGGTGATGCGCATATTCCGCCTGATACTCGTGCTGGGATTCATTGTCAACATATTGTCGTCGATATTTTCGCTCACGGCAGGATTTGCGACCGGCATAGGCCTGGTAGTGCTGGCGGTGTTCATTCTCACGGGCAAGGCAAGTTTCCGTATCGGCAAAATCGAGGACCGCTTCATCAACAACCTCAACGAGCGAGAGCTGCGGCGTTCCGGCAAAAACAATTCGGTGGTGTCGGATCTCCATCTCGCCTATATGACGGTGGGCAACCGGTGCGGCATCGTCGGCGAACGTCTCCGTGACTCAGGCCTGCGCTCGCAATACGGCGTAAGCGTGTCGAGCATCATGCGCGGGTCGCAGTTTATCCCCGTGCCCCGCAGCGACGACAGGATATTCCCGGGCGACACCATAGGCATAATCGGCACCGACGAACAGATACAGCGGCTTCTCCCCGTAATCGAGTGCAATGACGATGCCGATGCCACACCCTCGGCCGCAGCCGTCAGCTTCGGCATTTATGACGTGCAGCTCAGCGAGCGGTCGCCGCTTTGCGGCCAGAGCATCATCAATGCCGACATACCCGACAAATATTCGTCGATGGTGATAGCGGTGGAACGTGACGGCCGGTTTGCCGAACGGCTCGACACGGTTGTATTCGCAGCCGGCGACAGAGTGTATCTCGCCGGGCCGAAAGACACGATATTCTCTCTGACGTGAAACACGCGCGTCAAAATAATACAACACAAAACAATCAAACACAAGGACTTATGAACATAGGAGACAAGTTGCCCGAAGTGCTGGGCAAAGACCAGGAAGGAAACGAGATACGCACGGCCGATTTCGCCGGAAAGAAATTCATACTCTACACCTATCCGAAAGACAACACGCCCGGCTGCACTGCCGAGGCATGCTCGCTTCGTGACAACAGGGAGGAGCTTCTCTCGCTGGGCTATGAGATTGTCGGAGTCAGCAAAGACTCGGCCGCCTCTCATCAGAAATTCATCGAGAAGCATCAGCTCAATTTCCCGCTTATAGCCGACACCGACACTTCGCTGCTGCAGCAGCTCGGCGCATGGGGTGAGAAAGTGTTCTGCGGCAAAAAGAGCATCGGCACACTGCGCACCACCTATCTGATTGACGAGGAGGGCCGCATAGCCGACATATTCCTTCCGAAGCAGATCAAGACCAAGGAGCACGCCTCGCAGATCATTGACCGCATAAAGAAATAAAAGCCGATGGTCGAATATATCAGGGGCACCGTGGCGGAGCTGACTCCGACCTACGTGGTGATAGAGGCAGGCGGCGTGGGCTACGGCATCAACATAACGCTGCCCTGCTTCACTTCACTCGAAGGGAAGTCAGAGGCCCGGCTGCTCATACACGAGGTGATACGCGAGGATGCGTGGGTTTATTACGGATTTGCCGAGGAGAGCGAGCGCGTGCTGTTCCGTCTGCTTATCGGAGTGTCGGGCGTCGGCGCCAACACCGCGCGCATGATATTGTCGTCGCTTCCGGTGGCTGACCTCGAGCAGACCATCATGTCGGGCGACGTGCGCAGGCTCAAGGGAGTCAAAGGCATAGGCGCTAAAACGGCCGAAAGAATAATTGTGGACCTCAAAGATAAAATAAAACCGAGTGACTCTACGTTATTAATACAGTCTGCATCGACAAGCGAAGATTTCGACGAGGCGCTGGCTGCGATGGTGATGCTTGGATTTCCGCGTCAGGCCGCGCATAAAGTGCTTACAAAACTTTATGCCGCAGAGCCGGGACTCAAGGTCGAGGCCGCCATAAAAAAAGCGCTGACACTTATGTAATTCATAATGCATAATTCATAATTATGGCGCTTGGGGAATAAAGGGTGTGGATGTTTTTCAAATCAATGAGGCAATCGGAAAGACGGAATTCGAAATATAAGAAACAGGGAGCCGCAATCTTGGCGGCTATACTGTTGATTATGGCGGCCGTGGCCGTCAAGGCTCAGCGCATCACTCCAACGGGGGTTAATGCGCCGGCATTGCCGTATAGCGTCGTGCCGGTGCCTGCCAATCCGGCCGATACGATAATGATGCCGTTTCCGGTGCAGCAGACTGTGCCCCAGCGCTACGAGGACCTTATGGAGGACGAGATGGCGATGGACCTGTCGACACCGTCAAACATCAGGACCGAGGCCGAATTCGACCCCGCCACCGGAATTTATGTGGTGCGCACCAAAGTCGGCGACCATGAGATAGCCACACCGTTCATGCTGTCGGAAAAACAGTATAACAACTGGCAGCTGCGCAAGTCGATGGAGGAGTATTACCGTCAGCGCAACAGTGAGATTTTTCAGAAGCAGGACAAAGAGCCGTTCAATATCCTTGACATGAATTTCGCGCTCGGACCGCTCGAAAAAATATTCGGACCGGGCGGCGTGCAGCTCAAGACAACAGGGTCGATACAGCTCAAGATGGGCATCAACTCCAACAAGACCGACAACCCGTCGCTGTCGGTTACAGCCCGCCGCAAGACATATTTCGACTTCGACCAGAAGATACAGGCCACGATAGCCGCCTCGGTGGGCGACCGTCTGAAATTCAACATGACGTATAACACCGACGCAACGTTTGATTTCGACTCCAAAAACCTGAAACTCGCCTACGAGGGTCAGGAGGATGACATCGTAAAGAGCATCGAGGCGGGAAATGTGTCGCTCACAACGGGGTCATCGCTGATACGAGGAAGCACGGCTCTGTTCGGTTTGAAAACAAAGCTGCAGTTCGGCAAACTCACGGCCACCGCGCTCGTGTCGCAGCAGAATTCGGAGTCAAAGACAGTCAACACCAAGGGAGGCGCACAGACAACGAAGTTTCAGTTCAACGCCGATGAGTATGACCAGAACCGCCACTTCTTCCTCTCTCAGTTTTTCTATCACAATTACGACAATTTCGCGGCAAGGCTTCCGATGGTGATGTCGGGGGTGCAGATTACCCGTATCGAGGTGTGGGTTACCAATAAAAGCGGCAACTACAACGAAGCGCGCAACCTTGTGGCATTCGCCGACATAGGCGAGTCGCAATATCTCACCAACAGCTACTGGCAGCCCAACGCGTCGCTTCCAAATCCGGCCAACGCGTCAAACAACCTGCTCAGCGTAATCAAGAGCGACTATCCGGGTGCCCGCAATATCAACACCGTGACCCAGACACTCGAACCGTTGCGCGCCTACGGGATAGAGGGGGGCAACGACTACGAGAAGGTGGAGAGCGCCCGACTGCTGTCGTCGTCGGAATATACGCTTAACTCCACGTTAGGATATATCTCGCTGCGCTCGGCACTCAACTCCGACGAGGTGCTCGGCGTGGCATTCGAATATACTTACAACGGACAGGTGTATCAGGTGGGCGAATTTTCGTCAGACATCACCACCACCGACCAGTCGCTCTACGTCAAGATGCTGAAATCGACTACCATCGACACGCGCCAGCCGATATGGCGACTGATGATGAAAAACGTGTACTCACTGGGAGCCTATCAGGTGCAGAAATCCAATTTCCGCCTCAACATAAAGTATCTGAGCGACACCACCGGCACGCTCATCAACTATCTGCCTGTGGCAGGGCTCAACAACCAGTCGCTCCTTCAGGTGATGAACCTCGACCGCCTCGATTCCAATCAGGAATCAAATCCCGACGGTTTCTTTGACTTCATAGAGGGTTACACAATCCAGGCGTCGCAGGGCAAAGTCATATTTCCGGTAGTCGAGCCGTTTGGCTCGCATCTGGAGCAGAAGATAGGCAATCCGGCCATAGCGGCGCAGTATGTCTACAAAGAGCTTTATGACTCGACGCTTGTAGTTGCCCGCCAGTTTGCCGACAAGAACAAATTTGTGATGGACGGCGAGTATCAGGCATCGTCGGGGTCGCAGATACGTCTTAACGCGATGAATGTGCCCCGCGGCTCGGTAGTGGTCACGGCCGGCGGCGTCAGGCTGACAGAGAACTCCGACTATACGGTAGACTATTCGATGGGTATCGTGACCATCACCAACCAGAGCATCATAGACTCGGGTCAGAATATCTCGGTGACGCTCGAAAACCAGTCGCTCTTCTCGATGCAGCGCAAGACACTGCTCGGCCTCGACCTGCAATACCAGTTCAACAAAAATCTCAACATCGGAGCCACGATGCTCCACTTCTCGGAAAAGGCTCTCACCGAGAAGGTCAACATAGGCGATGAAATCATCAACAACTCGATGTGGGGTGTCAACCTGGCCTACAACAGCGAGTTCATGTGGCTTACCAATCTTCTCAACAAGATACCGACGGTCAACGCCACCGCGCCGTCGCGCATCAGTCTGACGGCAGAGTATGCGCAGCTTGTGCCTCACCAGCAGAAAAGCGGCTCGAACAAAGGGTCGTCATATATCGATGATTTCGAGAACGCGCAAATGGGTGTCGACCTGCGGTCGCCCTACGCGTGGTTCATGGCCTCGACGCCCTACGACCCGTCGGGCGACGCCTTGTTTCCCGAGGCCGGACTGAGCAACAATGTCGACTACGGCAAAAACCGCGCGCTTCTCAACTGGTACACAATCGACCGTATGTTTACCGACCGCAACTCATCGCTGTGTCCCGGCTATATCAAGGCCGACCTCAAACAGCTGTCAAATCCTTACGTGCGCGAGGTGACATCGCGCGAGATATTCCCCAGACGCAAACTGAGCTACGGCGAGTCAAACATCGTGCAGACGCTCAACCTTTCGTTCTACCCCAACGAACGCGGACCCTATAACCTCGACGCCACCAATATCGACTCCGACGGCTATCTGCTCAATCCCGAGAAGCGCTGGGGCGGCATCATGCGCAAGATGGACAACACCAATTTCGAGCAATCGAATATCGAATATGTGCAGTTCTGGCTGATGAACCCGTTTCTCGACCCCGAGAACCCCAACCTCGAGGGCGGTGACCTTTACTTCAACTTCGGAGAAATCTCGGAAGATATACTCAAGGACGGACTGAAATCATACGAAAACGGAATACCCTACGACGGCAACGACCAGTTTCTGACGCAGACGGTGTGGGGTAATGTGTCGACACAAAACTCGCTGACCTATTCGTTTGACAACAACACCGGGTCGCGTGCGGTGCAGGATGTCGGTCTCGACGGACTCAAGAACGACCTGGAATTCGAATTCCCTTCTTACAAGAATTATATCGACGAGCTCAAAGGCCGACTGTCGGCGACCGCCTACGACAGGATGGTGCAGGACAAATTCTCGCCGTTCAACGACCCTGCCGGCGACAACTATCACTTCTTCCGCGGCTACGACTATGACGAGGAGCGACTGTCGGTGCTCGAGCGTTACAAGAGATACAACGGCGTGGAAGGCAACTCGCTCTCGCCCGACGATGCGTCGGATCCGCTCTACCAGTCGTCGCGCGCGGTGCCCGACGTTGAGGATATCAACCAGGACAACACCCTCAACGAGTATGAACGGTATTTCCAATACAAGGTGTCGATACGTCCGGAAGACCTTGTCGTGGGCAAAAACTACATCACCGACAAACAGGTGTCGCTCGTGCCGACACGCGACGGAAAGGACGCCACCGTGGAGTGGTATCAGTTCAAGATACCCCTGAGTGATTACGAGAAGATAATCGGCACGATAAAAGACTTCTCGTCGATACGTTTCGCCCGCATCTTCATGACCGGCTTCAAGGCCACCACACACCTGCGTTTCGCCACGCTCGAGCTCGTGCGCGGCGAATGGCGCAACTACGATTTCAACCTCAACTCCCGCGGCGACACCCCGGCCGAGGGCGAGCTTGACGTGTCGGTCGTCAACATTGAGGAGAACGCGTCGAGAGAGCCTGTCAACTATGTGCTCCCCCCCGGCGTGTCGCGCGCCGTCGACCCCGGGCAGTCGCAGATAACGCAGCTCAACGAGCAGGCAGTGTCGCTCAAAGTGACAGGACTTGACGCCGGCGACGCCCGCGCCATCTACCGCAACACGCAGCATGACCTGCGCAACTACAAGCGCCTGCAGATGTGGGTGCATGCCGAAAGCCTCATCGACGACGTCACCAACCTGCGCGACGGTGACCTCGCTCTTGTGATACGTATCGGAACCGACGTCAAGAGCAACTTCTATGAATACGAGATACCCCTGACGCTGACGCCTCCGGGCAAGTATAACAACGACCTCAACTCGGACCGCTTCAAGGTGTGGCCGCGCGAGAACTTCCTCGACCTCGACCTCCAGGCATTCGTCAACCTCAAGAAAGAGCGCAACAGAGCCAAGGCGGAGGCCGGCAGCAATGTGGGCTATGCCACACTCTACACCGGCCGCGACCCCGACAACGAGCGCAACCGCATAGCAGTGATGGGCAATCCGTCGCTGAGCGACATCAGGGTGATGCTTGTGGGGGTGCGCAACAACTCGTCGACACGCAAGGACGGTGTTGTATGGATAAACGAACTTAAAGTGACCGATTTCGACCAGCAAGGCGGCTGGGCGGCAAAGGCCAACGTCAATGTCGGCGTGAGCGATATAGCCACGCTCAATTTCGGGGCGCACGTAGAGACAGCCGGCTTCGGAGGTGTTGACCAGTCGCTCAACTCGCGCCGCATGGACGACTATGAGCAGTATAATTTTGCCGTGCAGGGCGACGTAGGCCGCTTCCTGCCCGAGTCGGCGAAGCTGCGCGCACCGGTGTTTTATTCGGTCAGCAAGGAAAAGACATCGCCCAAATATAATCCTCTGGATCAGGATGTGCTGCTGAAGGACGCGCTCGACGATGCCCCCGACAAGCATGCCCGCGACTCGATAAACGCATTTGCCATCGAGCGCACTACGGTGCAGAACTTCTCGCTTTCGGGACTTAAATTCGACATACAGCATGACAATCCGATGCCGTGGGATCCGGCCAACTTCACCTTCAACCTGTCATTCAACAAGCAGTCGAAAGTCGATCCCACCACCGAATACGAAAACACCAGCGACTACCGCGGCTCGCTGCAATATTCCTATTCGCCGATGATAAAGGGGCTCAAACCGTTCGGCTCGCTCATCAAGAGCAAGAACAAAAATCTCAAATTCATCAAAGACTGGGAAATCAACTATCTGCCGACGTCGATATCGTTCCTTACCACGATGTCGCGCTATTACTACGAGCAGCAGACACGTTCGGAGACCGACGTCATGTTCCAGCTTCCGGTGTCGGTAAGCAAGAATTTCCTGTGGGACCGCCAGTTCAATCTGACATGGAACATCACCAAGTCAATCAACCTGTCGTTCACCTCCAACACATCGGCACGCATCGAAGAGACCACCGGCGCCGTCAACCGCAAGCTGTTTCCCGACCGTTACAAGGAGTGGAAAGACACCGTATGGCAGAGCATACTCTCGATGGGCACGCCGTGGAGCTACAACCAGACATTCACCGCATCGTATAAAGCTCCGTTCAACCGCATACCGGTGCTCGACTTCCTCACCGCATCGACCACCTACAACTCGACTTACCGCTGGGACCGCGGCGCCACAATCGATGACATCAGCATGGGCAACACGATAGCCAACCAGTCGTCGTGGAGCGTCGACGGACGTCTCAACCTGGAGACCCTCTACAAGAAAATACCGTATATCAAGGATGTCGACAAGCGGTTCTCGTCGACACGCAGCAATCAGAAGAAACGTGTGCCGAAGCATTTCGAGCGCACCTACAGTCTGCGCCCCGACACGAGCATCACGATAAAGCACAATCTGCGCACCACCAAAGTGAAGGTGACAGCCACGACGCAGAGCGGCCGCAAATTTCCGGTGAAGACTCGCGTGGTCGACGCCAACAACGTGGAGGTGCTCACCCGGTCAGACTCCACCATCAATTTTGTCATCGACGAACTGCTCAAGGAGCAGCTGCCGGCATGGCGCGAGATAGCCGACCACACCACGCGCTTCGTGATGTCGCCCCGCAACATATCGGTAAGGTGGAAGCGCACCTCTACCCTTTCGATACCTCTTTTCCGACCTGAGATAGGCAATATCTTCGGCCAGTCGAATTCCTACGGCCCGATGTCGCCGGGTCTGGACTTCGCATTCGGGTTTGTCGACGAGAGCTATATCGACAAGGCCAAGGAACGCGGCTGGCTTCTGACCGACATAGGCCAGACGTCGCCGTCACTGTGGTCGAACGCCAACGAGCTCAACATCGAGATGAGCCTCGAGCCGATAAAGAGTCTGAAGATACAGCTGACATTCAACCGCACTGACTCGCGCACAAATCAGGTGCAGTTCATGTATGCCGACATGCCGTTGTCGCGCTCCGGCTCATACACCAAGACCCACTGGGCGCTTGCGACCGCGCTGCGCGGTTCGAAGGCTGACGACGGATACAGTTCGGAGGCATTCAACAATTTCCTGCGCTATATACCGGTGGTGCGCCAGCGCGTCGAAAGCCAGTACCGCGGCACGCGTTACCCCACGACAGGGTTCATGCTTGACAATCCGCATGCCGGCGCGCCCTACGATCCGGAAGTAGGCACCGTGGCCGCCACGTCGCCCGATGTGCTGATACCCGCTTTCGTGGCGGCATACTCCGGAAAGACGCCCGACAAGATCTATACCGACCCGTTCCCGTCGTTCGCCCATGTGCTTCCCAACTGGCGCATCACCTATGACGGGCTCATCAATTTCTTCAATCTGCGCAAATATTTCAAATCGGTTACCCTCAACCACGCCTACCAGTGCACCTACAGTGTGGGCAATTACTCTTCATATCTCAATTGGGTTGGAGTGGACGGCGACCGTGGCTTCATACTTGACGAGATATCGGGCGAGCCTATACCGTCGTCGCCCTACAACATATCGTCGGTGGCCATCACCGAACGTTTCGCGCCGCTTATCGGAGTGGCCGTCACGCTCAACAACGAGATGACGCTCAACGCCGAATACCGCGACCAGCGCACGCTCACGCTCAACACGTCGGCAGGCCAGGTGGTGGAAGCGACCACACGCGGACTGACTTTCGGCGCGGGCTACAAGATAGTAGGGTTTAACACGTTCCTGAAGATGAAAGGCTCGCAGTCGGGAATATCAAATGACCTCACCATCAACGCCGAGTTCTCGCTGCAGAACACGCAGGCACTCATACGCCGCATCGAGAGCGCCTACACGCAGCCTACGTCGGGCACCCGCAATCTCGGCATCAATTTCACGGCCAACTATATATTGAGCCGCCGCCTGACAATAGGCGCCTATTTCGACCATCAGGTCAACACTCCGCTTGTGACTACCTCATCCTACCCCACCACCAACTCATCTTACGGCATCTCGCTCAATCTCAATCTGGCAAGGTAACACAGATTGGGGTGAAAAATTATTTCTGAGTTTCAGCAGATAATTGTATCTTTGCGGGGAAAGCTTATGAAGAGACGTCTGATATTCACCACAACGACGGAGATGCTCCGCGTTCCCGCCGACATGGTAGTCTACATTACCGCCGACGGGAATTACTCTGCCATCACCCTGGCCGACGGGGGCAGCTTTGTGCTGACGCAGCAGCTCGGGCATATCGAACGACGCATCGCCGAGATAATGGACAGCGACGACAACCGCTTCATACGCATCGGCAAGAGCTTGATTGTAAACCGCGATTTCATTACCTACATCAATCCGCAGCGTCAGAAGATGGTGCTGTCAGACTGCCGCAGTTTCCGGCATGAGGCTTCAGCCTCGAAGGAGGCGCTCAAGGCATTGAAAGAGCTATTGGAAAAGGAGGCGACATTATGAGCGACAAACGACTTGATATCGGCGACGACGAAATAAGGGTCATAGCACCGAACGGAAACCAATCGCCCCGTAACGACAGGAAACGTAAGAGCATGCGCTATGTTTATGCCGCCATCGCTATTATAGCGGCGGCAGCAGCGGCAGCTATTATATTGCCGGCTGTGTTCAGACCCGGGAATGCGAATGAGGCAGAGCCGGAAGATGTTTCAATGGTGCCTGAGAATGAGACCGGTGCTGTGTTACGGGGAGACTCGGAAGCCAAAGCCATAAATATAAACTCAGATGGAGACATAGACAATATGACTGCGGATAACGGGCGTTACGCTTCGCGCAGGGATACGACCGTCAACGGCACGAGGCTTATAATTCTGACTCCGCACGGCGCCATACCGACACTGAAGGTGGGCAATAGTGTGATTGCCGATACCACGGTCATACTCGCAGCGCAGGCAGCTGACATACGCCGTGACAATGGAGAAATAGCGGGTACATACGTATTGAAAGGCGAGCTGCTCAGCAAGGGTGAGGCAAAAGCGGGATTCTGCTCGATAGTCAACGGTGAGATAAACATCGGAGTTGCCGATGCAACGCCTATGCTTGAACAGGTGCTGATGTCAGACGGATATTTTTTCAGGCAATATCCGCTTGTTGCCGGAGGTCAGCTTATAGAAAACAAGCCACTGGGAAAAGCGAGGCGCAGGGCTCTCGCCGAGATTGACGGGACAATGAGCGTGGTGACGAGCGCTGACGGGCTCACGTTCCACGACTTCTCCCAAGCTCTGATCGATGCCGGAGTCCGCAATGCCATATATCTTGTCGGGGCGAGGTCGACCGCATTTTACAACAATCAAGATGGCCGACGCCACTTCATCGGGCCGGTTGAAGAAAACGCTCCTGAAAATATCAATTACATAGTGTGGCGGTAAACTATGCAATTCGTACACTCCGGGAGTTATTTCATACAACGTGAGTCGAAAAAGTTTGATGCAAGTTTTTTATTTTGAAAATTTGCGTTATAAATATTACGCATCAATGAAAAAGTTTGTCAATTTTCTTTTAATCTCCCTGTCAGTTTGCAGTTTACACGCATGCAACAGCAATGCAGAAAGAGCCGAGAGCCCTAAAGAGCCTGAGTTTCCGTATCAGACATATCTTGATTCCATCGGGGAGGATGACTGGTTTCCGATCATTGGAGATGATGGTGACGGTTTTGTGGCAATCAGCAACAACATTCGCTATCCGGAAATGCCCGATAGCCTGTCATCAAGCCATTTCGCTGACTCCCTGCTCCAATTATACAATATAACAATCGCCTTCAATACGATAATCCATGATGTGAACTCGGCCACACGCTATATCGAAGAAACTGATTTCGTGTCGGACTATGCTGATGCCCTTGATTCAATAAATGTGTCAGGTGTTCATGACCCTGAAATCAAAGGTGCATTAGTTAAAATAAGCAGAAAGGCGGCAGAGAGTATCAGGTCAGGCAAGAGGCCGGTTGAACTATTGAATGATGAAATGGGCGAATTTTACAAAGTGTTTAACGCTTTCAGATATCCTCTATATGATACGCATTTGTCAGATGAAGAGTTCAAACCGTCTGAGGTATTGGATGATTATGCTGACATACACTCTAAAGCTATTTCAGATACAACTACTTTCAGAAGTGAATTGCTCCGGCAAGTCCTCCGTGAGTCTGACTTCGGCAAGAAATGTGTATTGGCAAGGGAATTTGCCTATGCCAACTATAAGAGTCCCGATAGGGATGACCTGGAACTTGTCGCTGTAATTGATCCTATTCTTCGGGCGAATAAATATTCCCCGTTATTGGGTGAGCTGTGGCTTATCTGGCGTGTGGCTTTGCAAAATGATATATTTAGCGGAGTGAGCAATGACAGTGCGATATACAATCTATTCTACAATGATATGAGAAATCGTATTGTGCAGATTTATATCGCATATCTTAAAAATCATCCGCACGACAAACTCGCTTTCAGAGAGTTTGTGAGTACGGTTAAGGTATATAACGTCACTCGTAATCACAACTTCGGCAATAGTTCTATTCTTGATGAAATGTATCTATATGATGAAATCCTGAATCAAAATAAATAAGAGCAGGGGGCGGCTCCGGCATATACCACGGTACGCCCCTCCCGGGCTTATGCAGTAATTGTGTCGGATTACCGGGGTCTCCGCCCGCTCCGCGGTCTGCGAACCCCGGTTAATCACAGGCTCGAGCCTCCGGCTCTCCGTGGGGTGCACGTGACGGACTGTAGGGAGCTGCCGAAGGATGGTGTTTCAGCGCTTCATATTGTAGGGACACACGGCTCGTGCGCCCGAATAATACACCTGATAATCAAGACGTTGGCGGACGCACGAGCCGTGCGTCCCTACGTTTTGAGGGTATTTTATACGTAACCCCGCAGGCCTCGTTACTCTCGGCCTGCGGGGCTACGTATAATCGGCGTCCTGCGGAAGCCGCAGGTGTGTGGGATAGCGGGTGCTCCCGATTATTCACCGTCGGTGAACGAACGGGGGTCGATGCGGACGAGCTGGAGGACAGGCTTGCCGGCGTGGTTGACGAAAGTGACAGTGTCGTCGCTCTTGGCAAAAGCCTTTTCAGTTTCTTCAAGCGCCACGAGCACTGCAGTTTCGGTGGCGATATCGGGGCACATCATGCGTGTGGTAGCCATATTGGAGAACTGCACGGAGTTGGCCACGTCGGGGTCGATTGAGATCTCGCCGTTGACGATGTTGCATCCGGCGTTGCCGTGGATTTTCTTTTCGGGGAGGTCGAACACGAACTGTATGCCCTCGTTGCTGTTGGCCTCGCCGTTGATTGCGGTCACACGCCATGCGCCGTTAAGGAAATCCATGTTGTGCTTGCGGAGTACCATGACAAGGTGTCCGCGGTCGTTGAACAGGTCGAGATATGATTCGTGGCCGAAACGCGAAATGCGGTATGAACGCACCTGGTCGATGGTGTTGTTGATAATGTATTCAAACGGAGCGTTGGCGCAATATTTCAACGTGGAGATTACCTTTGAGAACTGCAACTTGTTGCCTTTGTCGGTTATGATGCTGCTGTTTATAGTGTTGCATCCATTGTTGCCGTACATGCGACCCTGGGCGAGATCAAAAGTAATCTGCGGGCGCTCCTCGCCTGTCACTTTCTGTCCGTTTACATTGTCGATATTCCATTCGCCATCGAGACGGGCGTCGGCGTATGTCGAGGGGAAATATACTATTTCTTCCTCGACTACGGCTTCGACAGTTTCGACGGGCGGAGTCTCAGGCTGGGATTTCGGTTGTTTCTTTTTGGCAGAGGCTGACGCAGCGCAGCACAGGAACGCTGCGGAGAGTGCCATATAAGCAATTGTTTTCTTGTTCATAATAGATAAATATAATATGTTATGTCAATCGTAAAAAATGTACCTATAAATGTAGCATGGCCGACATCTCTGACACCGGCTTCGGATATATAACGAAAAGATATGTAAGTTTGTTACATTTTTGTATTAACTTTGCAGCAAAATTCATCGGGTGTTGATGCGTTTTAAAGACTATTAACGTTATAGCGATTATAATGAATATATTTTTTCAATTATTTGTAACGTTTTTCAAGATAGGAGCGTTTACGTTTGGCGGCGGCTGGGCCATGATATCGATCATCGAGAAGGAGATTGTCGACAAGCACCGGTGGATAGCACGGGAGGATTTTTTGGACCTGCTTGCGGTGGCGCAGTCTCTGCCGGGGATACTTGCGGTGAACATATCGGTAGCTGTCGGCGACAAGCTGCGCGGCAACCGAGGAAGCATAGTGGCTGCAGCGGGCACCATACTGCCCTCTTTTCTCATCATTCTGGCTATAGCCATTTTCCTGACTCCCGACCTCATCAAGAACAACGAGACACTGAGCGCCATATTCAAGGGGATACGTCCGGCGGTGGTGGCTCTTATCATAGCGCCGGTGATAACATCGGCCAAGGCGGCTAAAATCGGGTGGAAAACGGTTGCGATACCTGTAGTGACACTGTCACTTAAACACATCTCCGAGCCCACGAGACTAGGCATGAACGCGTATGCCGTCGTCTGAT
>CAMWIJ010000043.1 GCA_947174275.1 uncultured Muribaculaceae bacterium | reverse complement strand
CACCTTGTGATCACCCCCCCCCCCAACGGTGCCCGGTCACTGCGGGCATTTGGACCCCCCCACCCTGCAAACATCCCGCCACTTTCGTAAAAACTGTTAAAATTTCATGTCTTTCAGCAACTTATTGATGTTTACTGTGTCATATCAGATAAATAATCATTATCTTTCGTTTTCTGATAAATTCATTTGATTATGATGAAACGTTTCCTATTTGTTCTACTCGCTTTTATTCCTCTGCTTATGAATGCAGGTAATTCGAAAAACAACGCCCCCGACTTCGCCTATCCTCAGCAGGTCATCAAAGATGCCGACAAGATGCTTGACAAGGCGTTGGCCGACGGCGACGGCACTGCTGTCGTCGATGCCCTCATACGTTCCGGACTGGCGCAGACCGCCATCTCGCCCGACTCGCTCCCCTCGGTCATCTACCGCATCGAGGCCGTCGGCGCCAAAGAGAAAGACGTGGTGACATCCGCGCTCCTCGACCTTCTCCTTGCCGAAATCTACACACAGTATTACGACAATAATTCCTACAACTTCGACAACCGCCCCGGACTTGCGACGCCAGGCTCCGATATCACGCTCTGGAGCGGCAAGGAGTTCAAGACAAAGATTGTAGAGCTTTATCAGCACGCCCTTTCCGATGTGCCCGCTCTGAAGAAAGCGCGCATCACCGACTATTCATCGGTGATTGACTGCGACAAGACTGCCGCCATTTTCTATCCCACGCTCTTTGACTTCGCGTCGGCGCAGGCTGTCGACGGCATTTCGTCTCTCTCCAACGAATCAATGGAGGTGCTCTCTCCGCTGTTCTACTATAACTTCCGTCTCGCGCTCCCCAACGTCCTTGCAAAACCGTCGCAGGCTGCTATCTCGATTGCCGACAACTGGGTCAGCGAAAGCTCAGGCGCTCCACGCATCGCCGCTCTCCTCTCGCGCTATGAGTTTATTGAAGACTACATAATCGACGACGACACCGACGATGATGACGACAGCGACGACGCGCCCTCTCCGCTGATGCGTCTCTACGACGATAACAAATCCACTCCCTACGCCGTCGAGCTGCTGCTTGCCGAAGCCACCTACCGGCTCAGCCTCGGTCAGAAAGCACGCCTCTACAACTCCCTCAAAGAGTTTGAGGCGGCCAACCCGTCATATTTCCGCATCAATGCGGTCAAAAACGAGCTGAATTCGCTGTCGCAGCCTGCTGTCAGTCTGCAGTTTCCGTCGCAGGTGGCTCGCGGCAAGCAGTTTGAGGTCGACGTCACTCTCACCAACACTACGGCCACCGAACTTCTTGTCTACCGCGTGAAATCACCACAGCTGAGCTATGGCAACCAGTCCTACCGGCTCAGAGACTGCGGGTCGGCTCCCGTGGCACGTATCCCCATGAAAGCCGACGGCCGGATTCCGTTCTCACGTAAACAGAAAGTTAACATGACGCTCGACGATTACGGCGTCTATATTCTGACATCCTCACTCAAAGGTGCATCGGCGTCGCAATGGCTCTCGCCGGTCTATTGCACCGACATGGCTCTCCTCGACATCTACGGCAGCGACCTGTTGCGTGTTTTCGCTGTCGACGGCATGACCGGCGCCCCTGTCAGCGGTGCCTCGGTCACCTCTTATGAAATGGTTGCCGGCAAACCCAATAAGCTCCGCACCCGCGAGACAGGAGCCGACGGCTATGTCGACCTCAACAAAGGCAATCTCCGCAATATCCTCATCCACGCCGTCAAGGGCGGAGACAGCTACGGCACAGGCATAAGCCAGTATCTCTACGCCCCCTACAAGACAAGCGCCGCCTCAACGGCGTTTATACGCTCGTCGCTGGCCATATATCATCCGGGCGACACTCTTGATTTCGTCGCCGTGGTCTATGACTACTCGGGCAAGACCCGCACACTCGTCAAAGATACTGATTTCAAGGCCGTGCTCCGCAATCCCAACTATGTGGCTGTCGACACAGTCGATATCCGCACAGACAACTACGGACGCGCATCGGCGGCCTTCGCTGTCCCCGACGACGGCCTCACCGGCTACTACTCGATTGTACTCATGGCCTCTGACCTAAAACGTCAGATTTCAAGTCAGAGCGTCATGGTCAGCGACTACAAGCTCCCCACCTACGAGGCCAAGGTCGACAGCATCACTGTCAACGATGCCGACGGCTCGGTGACAGTGCTTGGAAAGGCATTGACATATAGCGGCTTCCCTGTGCAGAATGCATCTGTCGAAGCCTCTCTGTCGGCCATGCAGAGTCTCTGGTGGAATAACAGCGTTGTCAAATTTCACACCGATACCCTCGCCACCGGTGCCGACGGCTCATTCTCCTGGGTGCTCTCAAAGGAGGTGCTCGACGGCTCGCCATTCCGCGGCGGCCGCTACGAGGTATCATTTGTCGTGACTTCACCATCGGGCGAAAACCGTTCGTGCAAAGACCGCTTCTCGCTGAGCAAGGTGTCATCCATCACTTTCGATGACAATGATTATGTGCCTGCCGTCAGCAACGCCCGCCTCGGCATATCGGTGCGCAATCCTCTCGGCAGACCTGTCGATGCCGCGCTGCGCCTGACGTTTGTCGACGGCAGCGGCCGCAAATATGTCATCGACGGAAAATGCCGCGCGGGCGTTACCGTGGCCGATCTCTCGGCTCTGCACTCCGGAACCTACGACCTCACTGTCGAAGCTCTTGACATCGAGGCTAATAAGGCCGGCGACTCGATTGTGGTCTACAACTCCGCCGACTCTGACTGCCCTGTGTCATACGGCATCTGGACGCCATCCGTTTCGGTAAAGGCCAAGGCTTCTGACCGCAAGGCTGATATTGTCTACGGCATTTCCGTCGACAACCCCCACATACTTATGTCCGTCTACAGCAACGATAACATGATTGAACAGAAGTGGATCGACGCCCGCAAAGGCATGAACCGCCTTTCGCTCACCGTGCCCGACTCGCTTTCAGCCCTGTCGTTGCGCCTCTCGACCGTCATTGACTTCAAAGAGTGGTCGCGCAACATCTCTGTCGCTGTCGAAAATCCCGACGCTGACATAAAGGTGCATATCGAGCATCTGCGCGACCGCATCACTCCGCTCTCGCCTGAAACCGTTACCGTAAAGGTCACCGACGCTGCCGGCAAAGGTGTCGGCGCCGCTCTGATTCTCGACATGTATTCGAAGGCTCTCGACAATCTCGCATCGCAGTCATGGACTTTCTCTCCCGCCTACAGCTATATCAGAAGCATGGTGTGGGACAATAACCTGAGGCTTGATGCCGACAACAGTTTTGCCGCTTCATATAAATCGCTTACAGTGCCCTCGCTGGGCTACCCGGCCTTCAACTTCTACGGCATGTCATGGACCGGCGGTTACGGCCGCGGCGCCGTCTTGATGAAAAACCTGAGTATACGCGGTGCGGCAACGCGCTCTGTGAAGATGGAAAGTGCTTCCGACGATTTCGAAGAAGAAGTGGCGGCGGCTGACGAAGTTGTCGTGTCCGCTCTGGAAGGCTCAACTGCCGGTGTCGCGCTGTCTGAAACTGTTGTGACGGCCTACGGTTCCGACGGCGGTGCCGCCAATGCCGTGCAGGAGCAGTACCGTCCGGCCGAAGTGCCCCTCGCATTCTTCGCTCCGATGCTTTCGACCGGTGCCGACGGCTCTCTGACCTACTCGTTCACTGTCCCCGATGCCAACACCACATGGGTGCTCAACGCCCTTGCATATACCGACGCTCTTGCCACCGGCCTTGACATACGCGAGGTGATTGCCTCTAAGCCTGTCATGGTCGAGCCCAACATGCCGCGCTTCCTCCGCACCGGCGACGTCGCCGATATCCGTGCCACGGTCATGAACGCCTCCGACACAGCAGCATCCGTGACGACCCTCTTTGAAATACTCGACCCCGCCACAGGCAGGGTCATCGATACTCAGTCTGTCGTCTCTGAAATCGCGGCCGGAGGGTCTGCGACAGTGAAATTCTCTCTCCCGGCTCCAGCAACAGCGGGCGCCCTGATGGTGAGGGTGAAATCGTCGACCGATATCTACACCGACGGAGTGATGACTCTGCTCCCCATACTCGAGTCATCGCAGCCTGTCATCGATGCATCGACATTCTATCTCGCTCCGGAGCAAAAGGAACTGACGCGCGAACTGCCCGCTCAGGCTGCTGACTCACGGGTGACTCTCTCGTTCTGCGAAAACCCGACATGGGAGGTGGTATCCGCACTCCCCGGTCTCCGCGCTGACGATGGGTCGACTTCGCTTGCCGCCTCGGCCCGGATATTCGCCGCCTCGGTGTCGCGCTACGTGCTCGGCCTCAATCCCGCCATAGAGCCTGCCCTCAAGGAGTGGCTCGCCTCCGGCAAAGAGGGGGAGATGCTCTCGATGCTCAACCGTAACGACGACCTCAAGCAGCTCGTGCTCGCAGCCACCCCCTGGGTGCAGGAGGCGCAGAGCGATGAGGAGCGCATATCGCGCCTCGCATTGCTCTTTGACAGCAAGGAGATCGACCGCAGCATCACGTCGGCGGTCAACAAACTGCAGAAGCTGCAGCGCGCAGGCGGTGGCTGGTCATGGACCGACAATTATGACCTCCCGTCGGAATGGGTGACAATGCTTATTCTCAACAACTTCGCCGAGCTCCGTCAGCTCGGATGCTACCCCTCTGAGCTTGACGGAATGGTGAGCGGCGCTCTCAGATATATTGACGCCGAAGTGGCAAAGACATTTGCCAGATATCCCGACTCCGATTTCTCTTACTACGCCTACGTCCGTTCCCTCTATCCCGAGGTGTCAATGTCGACCGGCGCGCGGAAAGCCTACAACAAGGCCGTGCAGAATACCCTCAAAAACTGGAAAAAATCAGCTGTCGCAGGCAAAGCTGCCGACGCATTGCTGCTCTACCGCAATGACTATAAGGAGGTTGCGAAACAGATTCTCTCTTCCATCCGCGAATACGCTACATCAACTCCCGAACTCGGTATGTGGTGGGACTCTGTCGACGGCAGCAGCTGGCGCTCGCTCACCGCTGTGGGTCAGACGGCATTTATCCTCCAGGCTTTCAACACCATCGAGCCTGATTGCGCCGAAATCGACCCGATACGCCAGTGGCTTATCCTCAACAAGATTGTTCAGGACTGGGGCACTTCTGTCGATGCTTCGGCATGCGTGGCCGCAATACTGCAATGCGGCTCGTCGTGGCTCAACCGTCCGGGCGACGCTGTCATCACCGTCGACGGAAAGACCATCGAGCCTGATCGCCTCGACCGCCTGACCGGTCAGGTCATCGCCGATATTCCCGACGCAAAGGGCGAACTTCAGATAACCCGCACCGCCGAAGGCCCCGCATGGGGTGCCGTAGTGGCGCAGTCTACTCAGGTCATGAAGGATATAAAGGCTCACTCCATTCCCGAGCTTTCGGTGAGCAAGGAGCTTTTTGTCCGTACTGACACCGGCTGGGCGCCCGCCGATACATTCTCTGTCGGACAGGTTGTCAAAGTGCGCCTCGTCATGAAATCGATGCGCGACATGGACTATGTCACTCTTGTCGACAACCGTGCCGCCACCTTCGAGCCTGTGGTCCAGACTCCGCGACCCGTCTACTGCGACGGTCTTGTGTTCTACCTCGAAAATCGCGACGCCGCCACCAATCTCTTCATCGACCGCATGCCCAAAGGCCAGTATGTAATCGAATATGAAATGAATGTCAACAACGCCGGCACCTACTCCTCAGGCATAGCCACTCTCCAGAGCCAGTACGCCCCCGAAATGACAGCCCACTCCGCCGGCACCGCCCTGACTGTAACCGACTGACGTTGCAATCAGGTCCGACCGGTCTGACCTGTCCGACCTGTCTGACAAATCAATACTCTAAATTTTGTTAGTCAATATCGCATAAAATTTGCGATATTGACTAACTTTGTGTTTGGATAGGTTGTTGTAACAATCGGCGTGCCTTTCCGCCCGGAAACAAGGGCGGGGGCGTCTCGCCTCCGTAGTAACCCGATTGTCAAATTCAATTCATCGATTATGCACCACAGACACTGCACTCTGCTTTTGCTTCTGGCGGCTATGACTGCCTTATTCATGCCTGCCGCCGTTTATGCCTCCCCCAAATATGAGATGCGGGGGGCGTGGCTTGTCACGGCCTACGGCATCGACTGGCCATCACGACAGGGTGTCACGCAGCAGGTGGCGGTGACGCAGCGCAACGAACTTGATTCCATTATCGCCGGACTCCACCGCGCCGGCATCAACGCCGTCTTTTTTCAGGTCAGACCTATGGCCGACGCTCTCTACCGCTCATCATGCGAGCCCTGGTCGGGCTACCTCACCGGAACACGCGGTGTCGAGGCGCCCTACGACCCGCTGAGCTACTGCATCGACCGCTGTCACGCCCTGGGCATGGAGTGTCACGCCTGGATTAATCCGTTTCGTGTCGGCACCAAGCCTCCCTCCACATCGCTCGACGTCGCCGTGCGCAATCTATGGATGACCAACCGCGTGGGCAAATCCACGATGACGATATTCAACCCCGCGCTCGACGATACGCGCCGCCACCTCTGCGACGTATGCCGCGAGATTGCCGAAAACTATGATATCGACGGCATCGTTTTCGACGACTATTTCTACAATCCGGAATTCCTCCCCGAAGACGAGACTGCAGCCGACTGGAACGACTACATATCCACTGCCGCCGACGGACAGTCGATGGCCGACTGGCGCCGCGCCAACATCAACCGCGCCATCGCCGATGTCTACGCCATGCTGAGCAACGTCAAGGAGGGCAAGATACGGTTCGGCGTCTCGCCGCAGGGCATAGCCGGAGCCAACGGTGTCTATGCCGGCGACGGTGTTCCCGCGCTGCCATCCTACGGCGTCGTGACCGCCGACAGCCAGTATGACAAGATCTATTCCGACCCCGTGTGCTGGCTAAAAGAAGGACTGGTCGACTATATATCCCCGCAGATCTACTGGACCACCGACAACAGCCGTCACCCCTACGGTGGTCTCGCCCGGTGGTGGAACGATGTGGCGGAGATGTATGGCCGTCACTGCTTTCCGAGCCAGACAATGGCGGCTTTCGCCAAAAACAATTCTCCGAGCCAGTGGGACGAGACTTTCCGTCAGATCGAGCTCAACCGCGAGTCGTCGTTCAACTACGCTCCCGGTTCCGTGCTCTACTCGGCGCGGTTCATCGCCGGAAAGGGGAGTGCCGATTTCAGCAAGTCGTTGCAGCAGAATGTATTCCGCACCCCGGCTCTCGTGCCGCCGATGAGGTGGAAGCAACATCTGCGTCCGCTTGAGGTGAGCGGCCTGTCGTTGGGCAACGACGGCCTGCTTGAATGGAACGCCGCCGACGATGCCCGTTATGTGGTCTACGCAATCCCGGAGTCGCTTCCCGACTGCGATGCCCGTTCGGCCGACTGCGACGGCATCGACTCCTCCTATATCCTTGCCGTCACCTACGATACAAGCTACTCGCTCCCGGCCCGTTACCGTAAAGGCTACCGCATCGCCGTCACCCCCTACGACCGCTACGGCGTCGAGTGGCAGCCGACTTATATTCAATAACCGACAATATATATGGACATAATATCTAAGGACAGAGACATCAGATACATGCGGCGAGCCATTCAGCTGGCAAAATCATCGCCATTCGACACTCACCCCAACCCCAACGTCGGCGCCGTCATCGTGGCCGGCGACCGGATAATAGGGGAGGGCTACCACCGCCGTTGCGGCGAGCCGCATGCCGAGGTCAACGCCGTGCGCTCTGTCGCTGAGGACGACCGTCATCTGCTCGCCTCCTCCACCATATATGTCACTCTTGAGCCATGCTCGCATTATGGCAAGACACCCCCTTGCGCGCAGCTCATCATCGACAGCGGCATACCGCGTGTGGTGATAGCCTGCGGCGACCCCTTTGCAAAAGTCAGCGGACGCGGCATCGCCATGCTCCGTGACGCTGGCATCGAAGTGATCGAGGGTGTGCTCGAAGACGAAGCTCGACGCCTCAATCCCCGCTTCTTCACCGCCCACACACTGCAGAGGCCTTTCGTCACCCTCAAATGGGCTCAGAGCGCCGACGGCTACATGGACGCCCTGCGCGACCCGTCGCAGCCCGCATTCAAATTCTCCACCCCGCTCGACGTGGCTCTCGTACACCGCGAGCGTGCCCTTCACGACGCCATCCTCACCACAGCCTCCACGCTGCTTGCCGACAATCCGCGCCTCGACGTGCGCCTCTGGAACGGTCCTGCCCCCAAAGTGGCCGTAGTTGACCGCTGCGGCCTCGTCGATGACGCCGCAGCCTCACGACTCAATCTCTTTTCCCGCCCCGACCGTCGCATCATAATGCTGACTCCGCGACCGTTGCAGCTCCCCGGAGTTGAAAATATAGAAATCGGTCACGACGCCACGGCAGGTGAAATCCTGACGCACCTTTACTGGGCAGGCATAACCTCGATAATGACCGAATGCGGCCCCCGCCTCCTTCAGGCGCTCATCGACGCCAACCTCTACGACGCTGTCCGCGTCTTCACCTCACCCCACAGCCTTGCCTCCCGCGGCGTATCTCCCGCACCCACAATCCCGTTTTAACGTCGATATAACGCTCTCTTAATATTGCTGTGAGAGGGCGTAGCTGAACTTTATGTTGTAGGGATGCACAGCTCGTGCGTCCGTCAATATCTTGATTATCAGGTATAATGCTCGGACGCACGAACCGTGCGTCCCTACTTTTTGGGGGCGTTTCTCTACGTTATGCAACACCATCTGTGGCGATATCCCCGGCAATCATCGACTGAGAGCCGGAGGCTCGACCTGTGATTAACCGGGGCTCGCAGACCGCGGAGCGGGCGGAGACCCAGGCGATCCGAAGCCATTACAGCATAAGCCCTGGAGGGGCGTCCCGTGGTATATACAATCTCCCCGCGTGGGAAAAAAGGCGGAGCCTGCTCCGTGGCCTCTCAGGCCGGCGAAACAGGCTCCCGATTGTGTGTAAGTCAGTAATTGATTGGATATTCGATCGAAATCCGTATCGGATTTTTTATTAAGTCTGATTAGATTGACGCCGCGTCGTTGATTACTGCGTTGAAACAGATGTAGACAACGACGAGCTTGATGATTGTGGAAACCAAAAATACGATGTAAGCTGAGGCTGCGCGTTTGGCCGATTCCTTGCCGTCTTTGGTGTTGATCATCTCAAACAGATAAGCGAAGCCGTAGGGGAGAGCGAGCAGGCAGATGAAGCCTACCACTGCGCTGGCCTTGAGGGCGAGAAGAAGACCGATAAGCGAGCCGACAAATGTACCCCATTTGCCACCCTTGCCGTAGGGATAGAGCTTGGCTGCCATTTTGGGCACATACTTGCCGTTGATTATCATGCTTGCGACCACGAGTGCGGCGCACAGTGCGATGATGCCCCACGAAATTTCAATGTCGGTTGCAAATTTTGCAATCATAAGTCCGACAAATGCAAACAGCGGACCGGGAATTTTGTTGACGAAACAGCCAAGGAAACCGAGGCAGATCAAAAGAATTGCTACAATTACCATAATTTGATGTGATTTAAACGGTTAATAAAAGGTTGAAAATTGTTAGTTTTAATAATTGTCTCAGATGCCGTAGCGAATTTCACGGTAGATTTCGTTGAATTTGTCACTGAGTTCTCTGTCGTCGGCGGTGAAATACAGGCAGCGGCTTATATTGTTGTACCGGGTCAGCTGTTCATTGCTCATCTCGTTGGTTTTACTTGAGAGTACGCTGCTAAGTCCGCCGTATGAATCATATTCTTTACCGGCTTCTTCGTCAAGCTTGTCAAGTTCTACCGCGATCATTATGGCAGTCCTGTCCAGAGCGCGGACTTTTTCCTTGTTTTTTGATTTGGCGTTATTGTACCACTCATAGGCGTCAAGCATGCGGTCGATATCTCCGGATTTCGCATTGGCCAGAAATTCTTCGGTTTCGGTAGAGTCTAAGAGAGAAGAATCGGCACTCTCGCATGATTTGTCCTCATCCTCGTCGACCGGCATATTCTCATCCGCATTCTCCTCATTGAATTCCTCATTGTCGTCGGCAAGTAATTCGAAATCTGTAGCCTGATTGTTTCCTTCTTCATTGGATTTGTTGCCGCCGCAGGCTGTCATGCCGAGCAGCAGGGTGGCGGTAGTAATTGAATAAAAAATCTTTTTCATTACAAAAAAAGTGATTTAAACGGTTAATAAATAAATGATTAATTGAAAAATAGATGGTTGTTGATAAGCGTTTTTTTATGGCGCCTGTAAGCATGACGGCGCGGCACCGGGCGCATAGGCACGGCGCGGATACGACAATGACCGCCGGCAGCATCGCTGTCGGTAGTCGCTCGCATCTGAAAAATATAGTTGTGTCGGGGAAAATATGTACGGATACTGCCTATCATAATGTTATGATATTAAATATCGTGGCAGTACCCGGGCACGTAGTAATACGTAATACAAAGCGAATGGGCATTGGATATTCCCTTTGGAACATCAATCGCTCCGGCAATCATTCTGTTGAATGCAGTGCAAAATTATGCAAATTTTGAGTCGTGTACAAATTTGTAATGTGAAAGAATGTTAATTCATTAAGAATCAGCAAAAGATCTTGGGGTTGTTGCGCGCCACTCTCTCCACGACACCGCCGGCACCAAAAAGCGAAAAAAAGCTGAAAAAAACAGATTGACAAAATACTGTTACAAATTGTATATATTTACGTAAAAATTTTTAACTTTGCACTTGAAAAAAGAGGCAAACTCACGTATTTAGCCTTAATTCTGATGCTAACTGTCTGAATACTCCGTATTTAAGTCGAGTGGCAAAACAGATGTCGCCTATCTGCGAAGAGCCCTGAAAAGATACCCACACTATGAATTTCAAGCCCCGTCGGGGTGGAAATGTCAGTTTTTCCGGTGTCGGGGTAACAATTTTTCAGCTGCCGTCATCTTTTTTTCGGGAACAGCATAAAATAATCAATCTATATATATGGTATCATTAGCAATATTCGGAATTGAAAACAACAGCATTCTCGCCGTTACGGCGTTGCTGACCGGTATCGCATTGGTAGCGCTTGCAATGTTGATTGCCAAGCTTATTGGCCCGCGCTCATTCAACCCCCAGAAGGGTGAAGCCTACGAGTGCGGTATCCCCACGCGAGGCAACTCGATGACACGTTTCTCTGTGGGCTACTACCTCTATGCTATTCTGTTTTTGATGTTTGACGTCGAAGCTATCTTCCTGTTCCCCTGGGCTGTGCGTGTGCGCGACCTCGGTTCGGCAGGTCTGATCAGCATCGCCGTCTTTTTAGGTTTTCTCATATTGGGCCTCGCATACGCTTGGCGGAAAGGAGCTCTGTCATGGAAGTAACAACCAAAAGCATGCCCTACGAGGCGTGGAAAGACAACGAATATATCGAGAAGCTCGTCAAGGAGCTTCAGGACAGCGGTGCCAACGTCATGGTCGGCACCCTCGACAAACTTATCAACTGGGGGCGGTCTAACTCAATCTGGCCTCTTACTTTCGCCACCAGTTGCTGCGGTATCGAATTTGTGTCGCTCGGCGCGGCGCGTTTCGATATGGCCCGTTTCGGCTGGGAAGTGGCACGTGCCTCGCCCCGTCAGGCCGACTTCATCATGGTGGCCGGCACGATTGTAAACCGCATGGCTCCCGTGCTCCGTCGTCTCTACGATCAGCTCGCCGAACCAAAATATGTGATAGCCTGCGGCTCATGTGCCATCTCCGGCGGTCCATTCCGTAAATCATATCACGTGGCCCGCGGCATCGAGGATATCGTGCCCGTCGACGTGTATGTGCCCGGATGTCCCCCGCGTCCCGAAGCCATGATCTACGGCATCATGCAGCTGTCACGCAAAATTAAAGTGGAAAAATTCTTCGGCGGCGTAAACCGTCAGGAGCGTCAGCGTAAATTTTTCGACGAGCACCCTCTCGACTGATGCAGGCCCTGCCGACCCACATTCATAAACCATCATTATTGTAAAAGAAACAATCAGCAATATGGCCACAATACAGGATAAGATCTCAAAGCTGTTTCCCGCCGCTCAGTTCGAGCAGGCCGACACGCTGCAGATTACTATTCCCGACGCACAGCTCCAGAGCCTCGCGCGCACACTGCGCGACGACGCCGACCTCGCCTTCGATTTCCTCGTGACTATCGTCGGCATGGACTGGAAGGACTCGATGGGGTGTATCTACTATCTGAGCTCATCGGTCCACAGCCACACCCTGGCTGTGAAGGTGTCGACACCCGACCGCGAGAAGCCCATGCTCCACTCCGTGTCAGAGATATGGACTATCGCCGAAATCTTCGAGCGCGAGGTATATGACTTCTTCGGCATCGTGTTTATCGGCAACAAGGATATGCGCCGCCTCTTCCTCAATATCGACTGGGTGGGATATCCCCTGCGCAAGGACTATAACGCATCGCCCGAGCTCAACCCCGTGACAATCGAAAACGAGCGCCAGAGCGACGGCACCGACATGTATATAGAAAACGCCGAGGGCAAGGTGGAGAAAAAACACCGCCTGATTTTCGGCAAAGACGACTTCGTTGTCAACATCGGCCCGCAGCACCCCGCAACCCACGGCGTGTTGCGTTTCCGCACAGCTGTCGACGGCGAGACCATCAAGAAAATCGATGTCTACATGGGTTATATCCACCGCGGTGTGGAGAAACTCTGTGAAGATCTGACATATCCGCAGACTCTCCATTTCATGGACCGTCTCGACTACTTCTCGGCCCACAACTATCACCACGGCCTCTGTCTCTGCATCGAGAAGGCCGCCGGCATCGAAGTGCCCCGCCGCGCGCAGGTGATCCGCGTCATCATGGACGAGCTCTCGCGCATCGCGTCGCACTGCCTCTTCATCGGCACGTTCTGCATGGACCTCGGCGCCACCACTATGCTCTTCTACACGCTCCGCGTGCGCGAGCAGATACTCGACATCATGGACAAGACATGCGGCGCCCGCATGACATTCAACTATGATGTGATAGGCGGCGTGATGGCCGACCTCGACCCCGACTTCGTGGGCGACGTCAAGGCGCTTCTGGCCACCCTCCCCAAAAACATCAAGGAATACAACAAGATATTCACCGGCAACGTCATCACCAAAAACCGTATGGAAGGTGTCGGCGTGCTCTCGCGCGAGGATGCCATCGACTACAGCGTCACCGGTCCGTCGGGACGTGCTTCGGGCTGGGCGTGCGACGTGCGCAAGACCCACCCCTACAGTGTTTATTCCGAACTCGACTTCGAGCAGGTGGTGATGGAGGAGGGCGACTCGATGGCGCGCTTCAAATGCCGTCTCAAAGAGATCGAGCAGTCGGCGCATATCATCGAACAGCTCATCGACAATATCCCCGACGGAGATTATTGCGCCAAAGTGCCCAAGGTGCTCAAACTTCCTCAGGGTCAATGGTTCCAGATGGTCGAAGGCTGCCGCGGCGTCTTTGCCGTATATATCGAGAGCGACGGCTCGACCAAGCCCTACCGCCTGAAGATAGCGCCCCCGTGTCTGCCTCTTGCAGCCGTGGTCGACCACATCACCTCAGGCAACAAAATCGCTGACCTTATCACCATCGGCGGCTCGCTCGACTACATCGTGCCCGATATGGACCGTTGATGCCGCCCGTGTTTAAACAACCGAAAATATAGTAATTATCAAATAAAGATAACTCTTCATGTTAGACTTTTCGAATATAACAGGATGGATTCACGACCTGCTGGCATCATTCATGGCCCCCTGGCTGGTAGTGCTGACCGAGTGCGTCCTCATCGGTGTCGGCCTGTTGCTGGCATATTCTCTGCTGGCGCTCTTCTACATCTATTTCGAGCGCAAGGTGTGTGCCGCGTTCCAGTGTCGTCTCGGTCCCAACCGCGTAGGTCCGTTCGGCTTATTGCAGAGCATCGCCGACATGTTCAAAATCCTTATCAAGGAGCTTATCAGTCTGAAACATACCGATAAATTCCTCTTCGCCCTCGCCCCCTATCTGGTAATCGCGGCCTCGATGCTCGCATTTGCCGTCCTTCCCTGGGGCAACGGTCTGCAGGTCATCGACTTCAACATCGGCATCTTCTTCCTGATCGCGGTGTCGTCGATAGGTGTGCTCGGCATACTTCTGGCCGGATGGTCGTCAAACAATAAGTTCACCCTCATCGGTGCGTTGCGTTCGGGCGCGCAGATGGTCAGCTACGAGCTCTCTATCGGTCTGTCGGTCATCACTATGGTGGCTTTCGCAGGCACGATGTCGGTGCCCGGCATTGTGGCGGCTCAGAGCGAGTGCTGGTTTATCTTCTCAGGTCACATCCCCGCCATCATAGCCTTCATTATCTACATGATAGCAGGTACGGCCGAGACCAACCGCGGCCCGTTTGACCTTCCCGAGGCAGAGTCGGAGCTTACCGCCGGTTACCACACCGAGTATTCGGGTATCCACTTCGGTTTCTTCTATCTGGCCGAATATCTCAACCTCTTCATCGTGGCAGGCGTGGCCTCGCTGCTCTTCTTCGGAGGCTGGATGCCGCTGCATATCCCCGGATGGGAAGGTTTCAACGATGTGATGAACTATATTCCCGGCCCTATCTGGTTTATCGGCAAGGCTGTGGCTCTCTCGTTTGTCATCATCTGGTTCAAGTGGACATTCCCCCGTCTGCGCATCGACCAGCTTCTGGCTCTCGAGTGGAAATACCTTCTCCCCATCAATCTATTCAACCTTATCCTGATGGTGCTTGTTATTGTCTATGGACTCCACGGACCGGTTGTTCCGGTGCAGTGATGCCGAAGTGACAGTTACAGCAGCAAAGAAGTCAGTAAAACAAACTAACCCCTCACTAATATAAAGAAATCAGCAAAATAATCAGCGGTTATGAGCGAAACATACGGAAAAATAGCCCAAGTGATCGGCCCGGTAGTCGACGTCATCTTCGAAGGTGAGCAGAACATACTTCCCCCGATTTACACTGCATTGAAAATCGACCGTCCCGACGGCTCAATGCTTATACTCGAAGTGGAGCAGCATATCGGTGAAGACACCGTGCGCTGCGTGGCAATGGAGAGTACCGACGGTCTGCAGCGCGGCATGCGTGTCGAGAACCTCGAGCGTCCCATCGCCGTCCCCACGGGCGGTCAGGTGAAAGGACGTCTGCTCAATGTCATCGGCGAGGCTATCGACCACCTTCCCGAGCTCGACCGCGAAAAGCTCCGTCCCATCCATCAGCCCGCGCCCAAGTTCGAGGATCTTACCATCGGTACGGAAATCCTCTACACCGGTATCAAGGTGATTGACCTTCTCGAGCCCTACAGCAAGGGTGGCAAGATCGGTCTGTTCGGCGGCGCCGGTGTGGGCAAGACTGTGCTTATTATGGAGCTTATTAACAACATCGCCAAGGGTCACAACGGATTCTCGGTGTTCACCGGTGTCGGTGAGCGTACCCGAGAGGGCAACGACCTGCTCCGCGAAATGATCGAGAGCGGCGTAATGAAATATGGCGATAAGTTCAAGGAAGGAATGGAACGCGGCGAGTGGAACCTCGAGGATGTCGACATGAAAGAGGTTGCCAACTCGCAGGCTACGCTGGTGTTCGGCCAGATGAACGAGCCGCCGGGCGCACGTCTGCGTGTGGCGCTGTCGGGTCTGACCGTTGCAGAGCAGTTCCGCGACCAGGACGGCGGCGGAAAGGAAATCCTTCTCTTCATCGACAACATCTTCCGTTTCACCCAGGCGGGTTCGGAGGTGTCGGCACTTCTTGGCCGTATGCCTTCGGCTGTGGGTTATCAGCCTACGCTCGCTTCGGAGATGGGTGCGCTTCAGGAGCGTATCACATCGACCAAAAACGGTTCAATTACTTCGGTACAGGCCATCTATGTGCCTGCCGACGACTTGACTGACCCGGCGCCCGCAACGACATTCTCGTTCCTCGACGCAACGACGGTGCTCTCGCGTAAAATCGCCGAGCTCGGCATCTATCCCGCCGTCGACCCGCTGGAGTCGACATCGCGTATCCTCGACCCCAACATCATCGGCGAAGACCACTACAACACCGCGCAGGCTGTCAAGCAGCTCCTTCAGAAATATAACGAGCTTCAGGACATCATCGCCATCCTCGGTGTCGACGAGCTTTCCGACGAAGACAAACTCGTCGTGGCCCGTGCCCGCCGCGCGCAGCGTTTCCTCTCGCAGCCGTTCCACGTCGCAGAGCAGTTCACCGGTCTGCCCGGTGTGCTCGTGCCTCTGAGCGAGACAATCCGCGGCTTCAAGATGATACTTTCAGGCGAGATGGACCAGTATCCCGAGCAGGCGTTCCTCAATGTCGGCACTATCGACGAGGCCATCGCCAAGGGCAAGAAGCTCCTCGCCGAGGTACAGTAAGAATTACGAAAACGAATTTAACAACAGCGATATGACACTTAAAATCATCTCAGCCACAGAAGTCCTCTTCCAGGGAGAAGTTGACACGGTGACATTGCCCGGCGAGAAGGGACGCTTCACGGTGCTCAACAACCACGCGTCGCTCATCTCGACTCTCGTGGCCGGCGACATCGTCTACGGCAACGGCTCCGAGCGCTCGGTAACACATATCGACGGGGGGATAGCTGATGTGGATAGCAACATAGTGTCGGTCTGCGTATATTGACTCTGATGAAACGACTCACCCTCATAGCATTACTGCTTATCTCGACATTGGTGTCGATGAGCTTTCCCGCAGCGGCCTCGACCAAAGGCGAAGACCATGGCGGGGAGGAGAAAATCGACCCCAAGGAGATCATATTCGAGCACCTGGGCGACCGCTACGGCTGGGAAGTGCCTTTCTGCCACCACAAGTCGATACCGCTGCCCATAATCGTGTTCGGCAGCGACGGCCTGCACATATTCTCGTCGGCACGCGTGGAGCACGGCAAGGAATATGTCGACGGCGGCAAGATATTCCGCATCGCGGCCGAAGGTGACTTCAAGGGCAAGATAGTCGAGATTGTCGACGGCGAGGAGACACGTCCGTTTGACATATCGATTACCAAAAATGTGTTCGCCCTGATACTGACCGTGATAGTGGTGTGTCTGGTGCTTCTGCCACTGCGCTGCTACTACCGCCGCAAAGGCTATAAGGCTCCGCGCCGCTGGCTCGGTGCGGTAGAGGCGCTCACCGCATTTATCTACGACGGTGTCATCAAGTCGACTCTCAAGGACAAGGCTTCGAAATTCGCACCCTATCTGCTCACGGTGTTCTACTTCATCTTCGTGATGAACCTGATG
Source organism: uncultured Muribaculaceae bacterium (assembly GCA_947174275.1). Taxonomy (GTDB): domain Bacteria; phylum Bacteroidota; class Bacteroidia; order Bacteroidales; family Muribaculaceae; genus JAGBWK01. Next base: position 8,699 of record CAMWIJ010000043.1, on the reverse strand, counting down.
GGCCTGATGGTGGTGTTTCCCGGCGGAGCCAACCTCACAGGCAATATCGCGGTGACGCTCGTGCTCGCCATTCTCACCTTCCTGGTGACGAATATCTTCGGCACGAAGCATTACTGGAAAGAAATATTCTGGCCTGATGTGCCGCTGTGGCTCAAGTTCCCACTGCCCATCATGCCGATAATAGAGATATTCGGCGTGTTCACCAAGCCGGCGGCACTGACGGTGCGTCTGTTCGCCAACATGATGGGCGGCCACATGATAGTGATAGTGCTCACGCTGCTTATATTCATCTTCGCGCAGATGGGCATGGCAGTGGCCGGAGGCACGGCGGTGATATCGACGATGTTCTCCATCTTCATGCTTCTGATCGACGTGCTGGTAAGTTTCATCCAGGCCTACGTGTTCACGATGCTGTCGACAATCTTCATCTCGCTCGCGCAGGAAAATCCCCACAAGGAGCACGGCGCAGCCGAGGCAAAGCATTGAAATAACTCTCCGACCACTCAGATTAACTGACAACAGAAATAAAAACGAAATAACCATTTAAAAATAATAACACTATGTTCTCAATGATTTCATTAGTAGACGCCCTTCAGGGACTTGGCGCAGCTCTCGGCGCAGGTGTAGCAGCTATCGCAGCAGGTATCGGTATCGGTAAAATCGGTTCTTCAGCCATGGAGGCCATCGCACGTCAGCCCGAGGCAGCCGGCGACATCCGAAGCAACATGATCGTGATCGCCGCTCTCGTGGAAGGTGTGGCTCTCTTCGCCGTTATTGTTTGCATCCTCGCATTGTTCCTTTAAACAGTAGCCGCAGGTTACGTTTAATCGTCAACTAACTATTCCTTTTTTCAACAATGGAACTATTCACCCCTGACTTCGGTCTGATATTTTGGATGTTTCTCAGCTTCGCCGTGCTCTTTTTCATCCTTTGGAAATTTGCGTGGCCGGCCATAACCAAAATGATTGACCAGCGAGCCGAGTTAATCGACAAGGGTGTGGAATATGCTCAGCAGGCCCGTCAGGACCTTGATCAGGCGCAGGCAAAGGCCGAAGAGGTCATGCAGGAGGCACGCCGGCAGCAGGCCGACATACTCCGCGAGGCCGACCGCGTGAAAACGCAGATCATCGAGGAAGCCCGCGGCGAGGCCCGTCAGGCCGCAGCCAAGGAGCTCGACCAGGCCAAGCTGCAGATCGACCAGGCCCGCAAGGAGGCTGAGCAGAATATTCGCGACGAGGTGAGCGCATTCGCATTAAACATCGCACAGAAAGTGGTGCGCAATCAGATGAGCGACACCAAGGCGCAGACACAGCTTGTCGACAGTCTGCTCGACGAAATAGAGAAGAAAAACTGATAAAGCGATATGAACGACGGTCTTATACCACGACGATATGCCAAGGCACTGCTGAAGTTCGCCGCCGAAAAGGGGCAGGACAAGCGTGTCTACCAGCTGATGCAGACGCTCAGCGACAGTTTTGCAGCGCAGCCGGCGCTCGGCAAAGCGGTGACTAACCCCTTTGTCCCGGCCGCCGACAAGACAAAGCTGCTGATGACGGCATCGGGTGCCGACGCCAAAGACTCGGTCTTTGCCGACTTCATCCGCCTGCTCGATGTCAACAACCGCATCGACATGATGCGTCAGGTGGCGCTGGCCTATCTTGAGATGTACCGCAAGGCCAACGACATCTATCTTGTCGAAATCACCTCGGCGGCGCCGATGGGCGACAAGGAGATGAAGCGCCTGAAGGCTCTGATCGAGAGCCATGTTGGCGGAGCGACGGTGGAGTATGAAACCGCTGTCGACCCCGACCTGATAGGCGGTTTCGTGGTAAAGATTGACTCCGAGCGTCTTGACGCTTCGATCAAGAATGAATTGAAACAATTGCGTTTGAAACTTTTAAGCAAGTAAACAATAATGATTAACCCCAGCGAGATATCGGAAGTATTAAAACAACAGCTCGAGAGCGTTAACTCCAAGGTTGCGTTTGAAGAGGTAGGCACCGTGCTTGAAGTAGGCGACGGCGTGGCACACGTGTATGGTCTTGACAACGTGTGCGCCAACGAGCTCGTTGAGTTTGAGAACGGCGTCAAGGGCGTGGCTCTCAACCTCGAGGAGAGCAATGTCGGCGTCATCCTGCTCAACGATGTCAACAAAGTGACCGAAAACATGACTGTGCGCCGCACCGGAGAAATCGCCTCAATCCCTGTGGGAGAGGGCGTGTTCGGCCGCGTCATCAATGTATTGGGCGAGCCTGTCGACGGTCGCGGACCCATCGAGGGCGAGCGTCTGCTGATGCCGCTCGAGCGCAAGGCTCCGGGCGTTATCTTCCGTCAGCCCGTTAATCAGCCGCTGCAGACAGGTATCAAGGCCGTCGACGCCATGGTGCCCATCGGCCGCGGACAGCGCGAGCTTATCATCGGCGACCGCCAGATAGGCAAGACAGCAATCGCAATCGACACAATCATCAACCAGCGCAAGAGTTTCGAGGCAGGCAAGCCTGTATATTGTATCTATGTGGCTATCGGCCAGAAGGCGTCGTCAATCGCCGCTACGGTGGAGACCCTGCGTCAGCACGGCGCCCTCGACTACACTGTAGTCGTTTCGGCATCGGCATCCGACTCTGCCGCCATGCGCTACTATTCGCCTTTCGCCGGCGTTGCTGTCGGCGAGTATATCCGCGACACGGGCCGCGACGCGCTCATCGTCTACGATGACCTGTCGAAGCAGGCTGTCGCTTACCGCGAGATTTCACTTATCCTCAAGCGTCCGTCAGGACGCGAGGCCTATCCCGGCGATATCTTCTACCTGCACTCGCGTCTGTTGGAGCGTGCGGCGAAGATTATCGACAACCAGAAGGTCGCTTCGATGATGAACGACCTGCCGGCAGTGCTCAAGCCCATCGTCAAAGGCGGCGGCTCACTCACTGCACTCCCCATCATTGAGACTCAGGCCGGCGACGTTTCGGCCTATATCCCCACCAACGTCATCTCCATCACCGACGGACAGATATATCTGGAGACCGCATTGTTCAACCGCGGTATCCGTCCCGCCATCAACGTGGGTATCTCCGTGTCGCGTGTGGGAGGTAACGCACAGATCAAATCGATGAAAAAAGTGGCCGGTACGCTGAAAATCGACCAGGCCCAGTTCCGCGAGCTTGAGGCATTCACCAAGTTCGGCGGCGATATCGACCCCGTGACCGCACGCGTCATCGACCGCGGCCGCAAGAACGAGCGCCTGCTCATCCAGCCCCAGTATCAGCCGTGGGCTGTAGAAGACCAGGTGGCCGTGATCTTCTGCGGTGTCAACGGTCTGCTCGGCAATGTGCCCGTAGAGAAAGTGGCGGAGTTTGAGAAAGCGCTTCTGCAGTTGCTCCACGCCAAATATCAGGACGATGTGATGACCCCCATCGCCCAGGGCAAGCTCACCGACGAGGTTTCCGATAAACTCAAGGCAGTAGCCACCGAGGTTGCAGCCCGCTATAACTGATAGCTTCAAAGTCAGGAGTTCTCTGCAAGGTCAGGGAACTCCGACCTATCCCTCTCTCTGCTGAAAATATTATAACAACAATCATCTCGATATCCGACAATGGCAACATTAAGAGAATTAAAAGGACGAATAGGCTCTGTGGCATCATCCGAGAAAATCACCGGAGTGATGCGCATGACGTCGTCGGCCAAAATGCACAAGGCTGAGCAGATGCTCAAAAAGTTGGTGCCGTTCCGCAGTCAGGTTGAAACCATCATTGGCAATCTGCTGTCGGCCGACGCCGCTTTCTCGTCGCCGTTGCTCGACGAGCGCGAGGTGAAAACAGCCACCGTGGTGGTGTGGGGTTCTGACGACGGACTCTGCGGCGCCTACAATGTCAACATCTTCAAGCAGCTTGTGGCATTGCTGGGCAAGATGCGCGCCGAGCTGGGCGACAGCGCCGAAATACGCGTGATACCCGTTGGCGCCAAGATAGCCAAGGCCGCGCGCAAGCTGACGCTTGACCGGGTGACGGTGCAGACGGCCGAAGGTGTGACCGCCAAGAGCGACGACACCGTTGTCAAGGAGTTTACCCGCACACTCGTCGACAGCTTCCTCGCAGGCGAGACCGACCGCGTTGAGCTGCTTTACATGAATTTCAAGAGCGTGTCGCGTCAGCGTCCGCGTGTCGACACACTGATGCCGGTGACGCCGTCGGCTCTGGGAGCCTCTGACGACGATAGCCGCAGCGCGCGCCCCTATATATTCGAGCCTGATGCCAACACCATTTTCAACCGCGTGCTTCCGCTGTTCATCCTGTCAGTGATGCAGGAGGTGTTCTGCGAGAACCGAGCATCGGAGCAGGCCGCGCGCGTCATGGCAATGCAAAGCGCCAACGACAACGCCAAGAAACTGCTTGACCAGCTGCGTCTCGAATACAACAAGCTGCGTCAGCAGAGCATCACCACCGAGCTTCTCGACATTGTCGGAGGCCAGGTAAGGTAAACCGATCAGAAAGCAGTCAGCAAAACCAATCGGACACAATCAGGTAAACCAATCAGAAAGTAATATAAACAACATATCTAAAACGTAAGATAGAAACTTATGGGTAGTGTAAAAGATTATTTTTCAGGCTTAGGCTCCGGCTTCTTGAGTCTCCTCAAAGGCATGCAGGTGACAGGCAAGGAGTTCGTGACCCCTAAGATTACGGAAAAATATCCCGAAAATCGAGAGACTCATCACATACCGCAGCGTTTCAGAGCATGTCTGGAGCTGAAATATGATGATGAAGGAAATCACAAATGTATCGCCTGCGGCACTTGCGAGCGCAATTGTCCGAACGGCACTATCAACGTCCTCACCAAGATGGTCGACAAGTGGGACGGCACAAAGAAAAAGAAGCTCGACAAATATATCTATGATTTGGGCAGCTGCACGTTCTGTCAGCTCTGCGTGGTGTCGTGTCCGACCGACGCGCTGGAGTTTTCAAACGACTTCGAGCAGGCGGTGTTCACCCGCAGCAAGCTCGTCAAGCAGCTCAATTATCTGCCCGAGAAGCCCGAGCCCGAGCCCACCGAAGAGGAGAAGGCCAGGATACTCGCCGAGAAGAAAGCCAAAATCGAGGCAGCCAAAGCAGCTGCGGCCGCCAAGAAGGCTGCCGGCGCTGCAGCCGCACCGGCTTCGCTCATCGACGAGAACGACCCCAAGGTGAAAGCCGCTCTGGCCAAATGTGCCGGTGACCCCGAGAAGGAAGCCAAAGTGCGCGAGGCTCTCGAGAAGGCCGCCCGCCTGAAAGCGGAGAAAGCCGCGCAGGCTCCCGCAGTTGATAACGAAAATAAAAAACAAAACTAAAATATGGAATCAGTAGGAAGTATCATCGCATATATCGTGATCGCGCTGTCGATCATGGTATTCTCGGTACTGGCTGTGACGACACGCAAGATTTTGCGCTCGGCGACATTTCTGCTGTTTGCCCTCTTTGCCACCGCTGCCGTCTATTTCATGCTCGGGTATCAGTTCCTGGGCGGTGTGCAGATCGCAGTGTATGCCGGGGGTATAGTGGTGTTGTTCGTGTTCTCGATTTTGCTGACAAGCCATCCGGGCGACAACAGTAGCAAGCTTGAGTCAAAGAAAAAGACTGTAGGGCTTGTCGGTGCTGTGGCTATGTTTGTGGTGTGCGCGTGGTCGCTCATCAGCCGTTGCTCCGTAATCAAAGAGCTGCCCGACCTGGGTCAGACCCAGCTGCCTGACATGAAACAGATAGGCGCCGACCTTATGAGCTCGGGCGATCACGGCTATCTGCTCCCCTTCGAGGCTATAAGTGTGTTATTGCTCGCATGTATAATCGGTGGCATAGTTGTGGCACGTAAAAAATAAATATGGATATGGATTTCTTGAATAATTTTCAGCTGAACTCACTGATGTTCCTGATACCCAGCCTGTTTATGTTTTGCTGTGGTGTTTACGGGTTTCTGACCCGCCGCAACATGATTGCGATGCTGATATCTCTTGAGCTGATGCTCAATGCAGTCGACATGAATTTCGTGGTGTTCAACCGCTTCCTCTGCCCCGGTCAGATGGACGGTATGTTCTTCACGCTCTTCGCCATTGCGATAGCCGCGGCCGAGACTGCGGTAGCGATAGCCATCATCATCAATGCCTACCGCATTTCAAAAGATATCGATGTCAAGGATTTAACCAAAATGAAATTTTAAAGACTCATGGAAGCAACATTACCGCTTTTGATTTTGGTTCTGCCATTGCTGATGTTCCTCTTCCTGGGGCTTTTCGGCAAGTTTATGAGCCATAAGTGGGCAGGCATCATCGGCACAGCCGGTATGGGTGTGACGATGCTCATGGCCTACTACACAGCATACGTTTACTTTTTCTCGGGCGATTTTGTCGGCGAGGACGGCACCCGTCTGCAGTACATCGTGTTCAATCAGGACTGGCTGGCACTGTGGGGCAACCTCACCATCAAGCTCGGATTTCTCTTAGACCCGATTTCGGCGCTTATGCTCGTGGTGATCACCACCATCTCGTTTATGGTGCATCTCTACAGCAACGGCTACATGCGTGACCATCACGGCGTGTGGGAGACAGGTTTCCAGCGTTTCTACGCATTCCTGTCGCTCTTCAGCTTCTCGATGCTCGGTCTCGTCGTAGCCACCAACATCTTCCAGATGTACATCTTCTGGGAGCTTGTGGGCGCGTCGTCATATCTTCTCATCGGATTTTACTACACCAAGCCGTCGGCGGTGTCGGCCTCGAAGAAGGCATTCATCGTCACCCGTTTCGCCGACCTTGGCTTCCTTATCGGTATTCTCGTGCTCTCGTTCACTACCGAGACGTTTGACTTCATGTCGCTCACTTCAGCTCCTGTAGCCGGAGTCGAGAACATGTATCATGTCGACGCTTCGACAGCCAGGACGATGCTTGAGACCGGTGCCGGCCAGATGTTCCTCGGCGGCTCGCTGATGACATGGGCTCTGGTGCTCATCTTCATGGGAGGTATGGGTAAGTCGGCCATGATGCCGCTCCATATCTGGCTTCCCGACGCGATGGAAGGTCCGACCCCTGTGTCGGCACTTATCCACGCGGCAACGATGGTCGTGGCCGGTGTTTATCTCGTGGCCCGTCTGTTCCCTCTGTTCATGATTAATGACGCGATGGGCGGCGCAGCGCTCGACATCGTTACCGTGGTCGGCGCCCTGACAGCGTTCTACGCGGCAGTTGTGGCGTGCACGCAGCTCGACATCAAGCGAGTGCTGGCGTTCTCGACCATATCGCAGATAGCGTTCATGATGGTGTCGCTCGGCGTATCGCGCCCCGAGGTACATGACAACCTCGGCTACATGGCGTCGATGTTCCACCTGTTCACCCACGCGATGTTCAAGGCGCTCCTCTTCCTCGGAGCCGGCGCTCTTATCCACGCCGTAGGCTCGAACGACTACACCGCGATGCACGGTCTGCGCAAACGCATGCCTATCACCCACATCACATTCCTTGTGGGCTGTCTCGCCATCGCAGGTATCATACCGTTCTCGGGTTTCTTCTCGAAGGATGAAATTCTTACCGCCTGCTTCGGCAACTCGATCATCGCTTACGTGTGGATGTCGATGGTGGCCGGTCTGACAGCGTTCTACATGTTCCGTCTCTACTATCTGATTTTCTGGTGGAAAGAACACAAAGTGCATGAAGGTCATCACGCACCCAAAGACCAGCCCTGGACTATGACTCTGCCTCTGATAATACTTGCAGTAGTAGCCACATTCGCCGGTTTCGTGCCTTTCGGCGACCTCGTCACCTGGAACGGTCACCCGCATCACGGCGGCATCAACTGGATGATAGCGTCGATAAGCCTCTGCGTGGCGCTTCTCGCAATCGGTCTCGCCACAATCATGTATCGCAAGGAGAACCCGCTTCCCGAGCGCATGCGTCACCTCTTCCCCAATCTGTGGACATGGGCACGCAACCGTTTCTACTTCGACGAGCTCTACATGTTTATCACCCACAAGATCATCTTCAACAGCATCTGTAAGCCGATAGCATGGTTTGACCGCCATATCATCGACGGCACAATGGACGCGTTCGCCGCCATCACCAACAAGGCGTCATACGCGATACGCGGCCTGCAGTCGGGCAATGTACAGAGCTATGTATGGGTCTACCTCATCGGAGCTATCGTGCTCGGCGGAGGAACAGTGGCTGTAATATTCCTATTCTTCTAACCGACACAGAGCGCTAACAGTTTCAAATATAGTAATTATGTTTTCAAATATACTGATATACTTCGTAATCGTCCCCATCCTTATGCTGGGGGGACTGGCACTGTGCCGCAATATCAAGCAGATACGTGCGGTAGCGGTGGCGGGTTCGCTGGTGCTTATCGGGCTCAGCGTCTACCTGCTGGTAGAATATCTTGCGCAGCGGGCTGTAAATCCCGATGCTCCGATGCTTTTCACCGGTTCATGGACATGGTTCAAGGCTCTCAACATAAATCTTGCGGTGGGAGTCGACGGCGTTTCGATTGCCATGATCGTGCTGACATCGATTATCATCTTTGCCGGTTCGTTCGCCTCGTGGAAAATCGACAATGCCAGAGCGTTCTTCCTTTGGCTGATACTCCTCTCGACGGGTGTCTACGGCTTCTTCATCTCGGTTGACCTGTTCACGATGTTCATGTTCTATGAGGTGGCTCTTATCCCGATGTATCTTCTCATCGGCGTGT
>CAMWIJ010000042.1 GCA_947174275.1 uncultured Muribaculaceae bacterium | reverse complement strand
CGGTCTCGAACTTGCTACCTGCGCCGAAAAAGTTGATCTGTCAGAATTTGGAATCAGTCACAACCGCTGCATTGACCCGGAACTGATATGCCGATTATCGCCGGAATTAGAACCTTTGATACGCAATTCTAAAACAGACAAAGGCCAACGCTCACTTTGCGGCTGTATCACGTCAAAAGATATCGGCGCATACAACACCTGCCCGCACGGATGCGCATACTGCTACGCCAACACGTCCCCGGTTTCCGCCCGTCAAAACTACCGTATGCACCAACAGATCCCCGACAACGATTCAATTATATAAAAGGACATGACTGCGCATCATTTTGTCACGTGGATTAATGCTCTGCACCTATTGCAGTTTTACGCTATCAAATGAAGAGAATACGGGCTTAAACTGTATCAAAGACACACTTATAAATCAATAGTATAAAGAACATGAACACACAGCGGAGAATCATCCGACAGATTAGGATGCCTGAACTCTCCGGCCTTTACCATTCCAATCTTTTGCATCACACGTTCTGAAGGAGCATTTATCTTGGCGGTGAAAGAAAACAGCCTTTCAACACCAGCATTCTTTGCCAGACTCAGCACAGCCTTGGCGGCTTCGGTTGCATATCCCTGATTGTGATAATCAGCGGCAAGACGCCACCCTATTTCAACGCCGGGAGTGAAATTCGCATCAAAACCAATCTCATGCAGTCCGACATATCCGATAAACTCACCTGTGGATTTTATTTCCACAGCATATAATCCCCATCCTTTAGAGTCAAACTCATTCTGAATACGATTGTAAAAAGCCTCTGTCTCAGCATCACTCAGTGTTGCCGGGAAATAGCGCATAACACGTGAGTCCTTGTTCATCTCGGCGAACAAAGGTAAATCCCCCTGCTTCCACGAACGAAGAATCAATCGGTCGGTCTCGATATGGTTCATTATTTCTCAAACTTGGATTCAATATATGCAAACAGATCCGGATTGTTACACATCGGATGTTGCAAACTTTTCCCACCTTTGAAACCATGTAATTTCAAAGCCGCTTCATCAAGTGAAATTCCAGTGTATTCTTCTACAGCCTTTAATCTCCATGTCATGTGCATTGGTGGCTCTTCAATCCAATACTTGCCATCGGCACGCATTTCTTCTGCGACAACTTCTGTCTTGAAAATAATCTTACGCTCTACTGAACTGAAGATATATACAATATCCCCAATAGCAAAATTGTTTCGTTCTCGTTTCCAACTGATAAATCCGGCTTTTTTCAATGAAACATAATGTTTACATCGTGAGGCATTGGCGTAAACAATCCATTGTCTGGCAGCTCTTTTGTTGAATGTTGTTCTCATGCTGCAAAAGTACATATTTTTTTTAATGCCCCGTCAAAAAGCATTCTCTTGCGGGTATTATCTTATGTTTTATCAGTGTATCCCATTGTAATGTAATGGATTTTTGTAACTTTCCTCTAAAGAAAAAATCATTTCTTTTTGTCTGCTGGTGTGAAAATTCCAGGATTTTTATCTACATTTGTGAAAATAAGACTGTAATTTCCAATGGTCTTCTTGATTATCAACCGAGTCACAAAAGAACCTCTTCTTGCGATCGAGACAGACGGTTATCGTTTCCATAATGAAAAGACCGAACAGTTTTAACGAGACCGCATGAAAGACAAAATCCTTGAATTATACGGCCTTCCGCTACTGCGCCTTTCAACAGTCGGATATGGAGAGGAATCCAGGATTGTCGACGCACTTGATAAACGAGTTAAATAATAACATTGTCGGCATAGTCAAAACTATAATGGAAAAGTTTAAGAAACTGTTTAAATTCATATCACTTTGCCTTTGAGTGTATTGTCGGTGTCTTTTTGTTTATTCTCCGGTCACGTAGCTACGGCTACGCTCCCTCATCACAAACAAAAATCAATCCGACAATCCATCTCAAAATCCGTATCATATAAATTTAAACAGTTTCTAAAGGTGCAAGATAATAACTATATATGTGAGATGGGACAACGTGGTTTATCCTTGTGTTTGTTGCGATGTGTTGAGTTGCGCTTGATGGAATAGGGACGGGGCGGTGTTGCATAAATTTTGTCATTATGGATAAAAGTGACTACTTTTGCAATATCCGGCCATTGACTGATTATATTGCCGCTCAAGATTTTTATGCAACCGTTCCGTCAAATGAAACTATCTGTTGTTTTTATGATGACAGCCTGTGCACTGTCAATGTGCGCGGCCATATTCCATAGCTGTTCGGGAATGTCGGGGGATACCGGCAGTCACGACGCGCTTGTCGGTCTTGACCGGCTTCTTGAGGCGCCTGACACATTTTCTGACGGCCGGCGTAATCGTATTTCATATCTGTCGCAGAGGCTTGATGTTGTCAGCGACCCGACTGACCGCTACAAGATATATCGCGGACTCTACGGCCAGTACCGACACTATCGTTGCGATTCGGCAATGCTGACAGCTGAGGCGAGGTTGCGTATAGCCCGGGCAATCGGCGGCCAGGCACTTGTCTCCGCATCGCTAAATCTTGCCGAGAGCTATTCCGAGAGCGGCAATTACAATGACGCACTGGAGATTCTGGATACAATCCCGCGCGACGGTCTTGCCGATTATCTTCTGAAATATCTCTACGATATCTATCGACGCACATACCGACGTCTTGCCGACAGAGATGCTGTCGGGTCGCATAAACTTGTTTATGCGGCAGAGGCGTCGGTCTATCGTGACTCATCACTCTGCATGCACGCTGATTCCGAGCCTGACTATTATTTAATCCTTGCCTCTAAATTCATGGATGCCGGAAGCTGGAACAAGGCATTGCAGACGGTGCAGCGACTCGAAGAGCACTGTCAATATCAGCCTGCATCAACACATCTGGCTCTGAAAGCGGAGATATATCGTCATCTGAATCGGCGTAAGGATGAGGTGAACTGTCTTGCGAGGGCTGCTGCGATGGATATTTCTGAAGGCCGCAAGGACTCGCCGTATCTGACACGTCTGGCGATTACTCTTGAAGAGACGGGCGATGTGGACCGAGCCTACCGTTATATACGCCGGGCTTTAGCCGATGTCAGGTTCAGTCAGGCCAATGCGGCATCGTTTGATGTGCTTGAAGCGTTGCCGATTATCGAACACGCGCATCAGGAAGCACAAAGCCGGCGCATGGGATATGTTTACTGCCTGACCGGTGTTATCCTTCTTATGGCAGTTGTGCTGGGGCTGGCTCTGCGTATTGCCGGCCGCCGGCTGTCGGCCAACCGGCGCATGCGGGCTTCTCTTGAAAAAAATAACAGGCAGCTTGCGCAGGCTAACGACGCGCTTAAGCAAGCCGACCTTGAGCGTATAGCCCATATCAATGGTATATTCAGCGCCTATAGCGATTCGATAGAGCGGATTGCAACCTTCCGACGCACTCTGTCGCGGCTTCTTACCGTGCGCAAATATAATGAAGCGGCAGATTTGCTGAAGGAGGATACTCTGGAAATGCATGCGCTTCAGGATATGTACTCCCGTTTTGATTCGGTATTTCTCAATATTTGTCCTGATTTCATCGAGACATACAATGAAATGGTACGTCCGGAAGAACGCCTTGCTCCGGGAATACAAACTCTTACAGCTCCTTTGCGTGTGCTTGCTCTGATGAAGCTCGGTGTTGTCTCTACGCGCCAACTCGCAGAGATGCTCCATTATAATACGCAAACGATATATAATTACCGCAATCGGCTGAAGAATGCCCTTGCGGTTGACAAGGAACGGTTCGATCAATGGGTCGCAACCCCTCCGTCAGTGGTCATGGTAGTCGACAGCCAAGAGAATACGACTGTGTAATATCCTACTCATTAGATAGAGGCGTGAGCGTATTCTTTGTTGATATACAACATTTTAATGTTTACTTGCATATACTCATCATACTAATCGGTATTGTTTTTGCCTATAGTCGCTTCTTTAATTTGCGGTAACAGTCGCCGCGGTGATAAATGCCGTGGCAGTAATCTAAAATCCATACCGCAACGTTATGAAAAAAACAGTACGATTTATCGCCGGCATGCTGCTGCTTTGCGCACCGGCAGCTGATGCAGGCTATCGGTTCTATTACACCGAATCAGGCTCGACTCCGGTAGCCGACTCTTCAGTAAGTTTTGAGTCGCATAGCGACTATGTCACTAAAAGCGGCTACACGTCAGAGGCCGAGCTTCTTATTAAAGAAATCTCAGCCAGTTTCAAGTCAACATGCTACTGGAATGTCAAGGATGACTCCACATCGGCTTTCCTGATGCAGTCTAATTCGAATATTGCTTTCAGCAGTAAAAAGACTGCAACCTCATGGCTTCGTGTGGCTGTATTGCCTGACGGAACGGTGGAGAGCACTGCTGCGTCATCAATCGGATTCAGAGGCGTCAGCGATAAGGAGACTGTAACGATGACGCCGGCCGCCTCGCATCACGCAGTGGCGAGCCTGTCGTTCGGTTCGGGCAAATCGTTTACGATACATTATGGCAGTGTCAACTCGCAGAGCGACATGGGAGCGGTTACCCCGGAGATTTCAGTTTCCGCTACATGCGTAAAAGCTGATATTGATTATGATTTTCTGACCAACACTGTGAAAGTGACCGAGACGGAGTGGAGCACTTCGGGTGGCGACGACCCTGATCCGGGTCCGGTTCCGTTTCCTACGGTAAGTTCGGCTGACTGCGCACGGTGTTTTATCGACAATGAAGCAGACAAAAGTGTGACATTTATCTTTTCACCGTCATTGTGGAACTGCGGCAGCCCGTCGCGTGTGGAAGTGCGCGGTTCATTCAACGGCTGGAGCACAGGAAAGCATACAATGGAGTATGACTCAACCCAGAAACTCTGGTTCCTCACTCTCTCTTATCCCGAGGTGAAAATACCCGGAAACAGCGGACAGCCGGAGTTCAAGTTTGTCACTAACGGCTCTTCATATCAGGATGGCGGGTCGAAGTCGTTTATTCCCGAGGGATATGTATTCCGTAACGGCGACAACAATAATATCGTAGTATTCAATTCCGATGATTTCGATCTGATTAAAGCCAACAGCGCGCAGGCCAACAAGCTAAAAAGCGCTTCAGACTTCGATCTCAACAGCCGTGAGGGTCAAGAGGAGATTTCCAACTTCCGCTGTGTGCCCGGCACCAGTGCACTCTTCCGCTCATATCATCCCTATAAGATAACCAAGACGTCAAATGCCACGGAGCCGCTCCGCATGGACTATCTGACACGTCTGGCCGAGCAGGAGGGCATAAATTCCGATATATGTCTTTCGGAGAACGAAGAAAACAATCTGCTCAGTTTTACTATCGCAGGCAAATCATACAAGGAGACGATAGCACCATATTACCGTACAATCATTGACGAAGGGCGCGTGCTCTATACCGGTACTGTCAATAAATCAACACCGTCATACAATGAGGTGTATTACAATCCTACAGGCACGAAATTCGGTGTCTGGGTAAAGGAAATCGTCGATTTCATCAATTCAGAGAAAACCAAGGCGCCCTATCTGATACACTGTCGCCTCGGCACCGACCGCACCGGCATGTTCTGTGCCACTATCGCGGCTCTTTGCGGAGCCGGCTGGGAAGATATCGCCGCCGACTATCAGAAATCAAACAGAATGGGTATTCAGGAATTCCGCGACTATCATCTGCTTCAGTATGCTTTCCAGCTCCTGCTCGGCACTGACGATATATCGAATGTCGCAGATGTGTCGCAAGGCATAAAGGATTATTTCCTTTCCAACGGCATTCTGTCACAATCGGATATTTCGGCGCTCGTCGCAAAACTTAATCCCGGATTGACTTCTATAGATGATGTTGAAGATTTCAGCGCTCAGCCTGTAAAGGAGGAGTGGTATGACCTCCAGGGCATACGTGTTGAAAATCCGGGACAGGGACTCTATCTGCACCGCACTGTAAATGCCGACGGCTCCGTCAGCTGCCGCAAAGTTGTTCGCTGATCAGCATTACATGCATTACGGATAGACAGGGGGCTGAGTCATTGATTTTTGACTCAGCCCCTTCTTGTCTATTATATGCATGTCAGTGCTATTGTCAAGATGCCGGTTGATCGGTAGCGTCTGCTTTGGATTCGTAGGCTTCCTGCGCCGCCTTCAGTTGAGCCTGAGAGGCCGCATCGGTCTGCCAGTGGAAGGGTACGAAATCGCTCTTCGGATTGACCCACGACGGCTTCTTGAATGCCAGAATGACAAACGGAAGTATCACAAACAGGGCAACTCCTCCGAAAAGCACTGAATACCATACCGTGGTAGAGCCCATTGATATCTGGTCCGGCGGGAAGAAACTGAGCACGAATGCCAGCAGTGAGCCGAGAAATCCGACGCCGGCCACTACCAACAGCAGCCAGTTTCCCTTTTTGCCGATGCGGAACGGCCGTTTGGCGTTTTTCATCGAATAGCGGAGATAGATAACCGCGGCAAACATCAACAGATATGCAATCAGATAGAGCAGCACGGTGAGCTGCGATAAAATCTGATAGAAGCTTTCCACCGATGGCATCACCACAAAAAGTAGCGACAACAGCGTCACGGCGCCGCCTTGTATGAACAGGATGTTTTTCTGCACACCGGCTTTGTTGGTTTTCTGGAAGAACGGGGGCAGATAGCCTGCCTGACCGACCGCAAACACACCTTTCGACGGGCCGGCCACCCATGTAAGCACGCCGGCGAGCACGCCGAACGCGAGGGCTATGGCGATTACGGGTGTGAACCATTCCATGTGGAATGCCGTCATGTAGTTGTCAAATCCTACGAGAAGACTCTGCACGAGGTTGATGTCTTTGGCCGGGATTATGACACCGAGGGCGTAGGTACCGAGCACAAAAATCAGCACGGTCACCAATGCGCCTCCGAATACAGCCTTCGGATAGTTGACCGTAGGATTCTTTATATCGCGCACATGCACGCCCGACATCTCCATGCCGGCGTAAAAGAGGAATATGGAGGCAGCGAGCACCACATTGTCGAAGTTGGTGAGGTCAGGGAAGAAATCGCCGTGGAAATCCATCTGCGAATGTCCGCCCATGGCGAGATATATGACACCGCACACCACGAGGAAACCGGCAGGAATTATGGTGCCCACCATACCGCCGATTTTCGAAATCTTGCCTACCCAGCCGAGACCCTTCATCGATATGAGTGTCGCAATCCAGTAGATGGCGAGCACCACGGCGATGGTATAGAATTTGTTGGCCGCCAGATGCGAATCGGCCACATGGTCCATGCCGATGAATGCGAGTGATACGGCTCCGAATGTCAGCACTGTCGGAAACCATATTGTGCTCTCGACCCATTGAAGCCAGATGCCGAGAAAACCGAGTTTACTGCCGAATGCCTCTCCGATCCAGCGGAACATTCCGCCCTGCTGATAGGGGAAAAGCGATGCAAGTTCGGCGGCTACAAGTGACACCGGAATAAGGAACACCAGCGCCGCGAAAAGGTAGTAGAAGGCCGAGCTCATGCCGTAGACAGCCTCTGCCGGAAGTCCGCGCAGCGACACCACGGCCACGATATTCATAATCATAAGGGTTCCTACGCCAAGCCGGGCAGCCGACTTGACAACGGCCTTTTTATTGGATACAGAGTTAGTTGCCATAGTAGTTTTAAGTTAAATAGTTGAACGATAAATCAGTCGGTGACGGTGACTCTGTCGCCGTTCATTATTCCAAGGCCGAGTATCTGCATGAACTCCCTGACGGCGGCCTGGGCTTTGACTGAGTTGCCGGCGCTGTCGAGCGGAGGTGCGAAAGCCGCGATGCCGAGCACACCCGGAAGCACACCGAGCACGCCGCCTCCGACACCGCTTTTTGCCGGAATTCCTGACGTGTATAGCCAGTCGCCCGAATGCTGGTAAAATCCGACCGTGGCTATCAGTGTCGTGATTTTCGGCGCTATGGCCGGGTCGAATGCCTGTTTGCCGGTCAGCGGATTGACACCGCCCGATGCGATGGTGGCGGCCATGACGGCGAGTTGTGAGCTTGTGATGCCGAGAGAGCACTGACGGGTGTAAAGGTCAAGACTCATGTCGGGATCGTCATATATACGGTTGTAGTTTTTGAGGAGCCACGTGATGGCACGGTTGTTGAAATTAGTGGCGCTTTCGCTCTTGTAAAGTTCGTCGATAAGCACCGGAGCGGAGCCGCACAGGTCGGTGATGTTCTGCGTGATTGCATTCCACTTCGCGTCCGCATCACCCTTTGGGTCAATCATCGAGCATGCCGAGATTGCTCCGGCGTTGACAAGCGGCGTTGACGGATGGTCGTTTTCAAGCAATATGGCGAAGATGGAGTTGAATGGAAGTCCGGTGGCGTCAGCGCCGATTTCATTCAGCACTCCGGCCGGAGTGTGCTGCCGCATGGCAAGTATTGCCGTCGGCACTTTAGATATCGATTCGATGCCGAAGCGGTAATCCGTGTCGCCGAAGTTAAAGGCCGTGCCGTCTGGAAGCATTACGCTGAGGCCGAACAGTTTGGGGTTGATGTTGGCCAGAAACGGTATGTAATCGGCATTTGCACCCCCGCTCAGCCCGGCTGCGTGAGAGTATGCTTCGCGTGCTGCCCCCTCTATCTGCGATTTTGTGATAGTCTTGTCCATGATAGATGGTGTTTGATAATAAAGAGCCCTGTAACGACCGGCCGGCGAACGCCTTAAAGAAGCGGCGCTCGCCGGCCGGGATATGTTGCGGGCGAAATAAACTGTGGAAGGTCAGCCCTTGCCCGGGAGGGTCACTTGCCTGTGTGGTTGAATGTCTTTGCTGCCAGAGGCACGTTCTTCTCCATTGAGATGCGTGTAGGCGTAGGATATTCAAGCGCATTGAGCTCTGCCACAGCAAAGCGGATGTCGGCGAGCAGCTGGTCGGCCATGTCGCGGCTGAAGCCCTGCTTGCAGAGCACACGCATCACAACGATATTCTCGATGTTTGCGGGCAACGTGTAGGCCGGCACCATCCATCCCTTCTGGGCAAGTTTGTCCTGAAGATCGAACAATGTCCATTTTGCGGTTTTCTGCACATCGGGTTTCATCAGCCATGTGAAAATAGGGTTGGGCACATCTTTTGAATATGGCTGGAACTCCGGCATCGCGGATACCTGTTCATGGAGATACTTGGCGACTGACAGAGAGTTGAACTGGACGTTCTTGTATCCGTCGAAACCGAGGCGGATAAACTGGTAATACTGTCCGAGAATCTGTGCTGCCGGACGTGAGAAGTTAAGACCCACCTGACTGATTTCCGCGCCGAGATAATTGACGCTGAACGACATCACGTCGGGAAGATATTTCTTGTCTTTCCACACAACCCATCCAAGACCTGGATATACGAGGCCGAACTTGTGGCCCGATGTGCTGATTGAGAGTACCCATTTGAGTCGGAAGTCCCATTTTACTTCGGGGAAGAGGAACGGCAGGATAAATCCACCGGTCGCGGCATCGACGTGGATAGGAATATCGTAGCCGGTTTTGGCATTGTATGCGTCAAGAGCTTTGTCAAGAGCCTCAACATCGTCGTTCAGACCGGTCCAGGTGACACCCTGGATAGGCACTATGCAGATTGTGTTTTCGTCGCACATCTTCAGCGCTTCCTCGGGGTCAAGAGTAGTCTTTTCGAGTGTCAGAGGCACAGTACGCATCTCTATCTGCCATAGTTGGGCGAATTTCTCCCATACCACCTGATATCCGGTTGATATCACGAAGTTAGGTTTGTCAAACGGTTTGCCTTCTTTCTGTCGGCGTTCACGCCATCTGATCCATGCGGCGATACCGCCGAGCATACAGGCTTCCGACGAACCGATGGCCAGTGCGCCGGTTTTCCACTGTCTGGTCTCGGGAGTGTTCCACAGGTTGGCCATTATATTGATACATTTGCCGTTCATGACCGCGATACGCGGATACTCAGTCTCGTCGATATAGTTGATATTGATAGCCTCGTTCATCAGGCGGGTGGCATATTCGTCCATGTAAGTGGTGACGAATGTGGCGAGATTGAGTCGCGGCTGGGTCTGGGCGAATGTTTCGTCTTTTACCATCTGATAGGCAATCTCAGGAGTTGTGGGGCCGACGGGAATACGGTCGACCGGCGCGGCCTGAAGCATGGCGTCCGAACCGAATACATCGGTCTTTGCATCGCCTTTGCGGAAATAGGGGTCGGTGTTTGGATCTAACATAGTAGTAGTTGTTAAATTTAAAATTATTTTATCATTCAGGCGGCGGGATAGGGCATGTGAAAGACAATCGCATTCAATCCGTCGTCTTTAATAGAACATTGCCGCCATAATAAAAGTTTTGA
The DNA here is from genome assembly GCA_947174275.1 of uncultured Muribaculaceae bacterium. Lineage (GTDB taxonomy): Bacteria > Bacteroidota > Bacteroidia > Bacteroidales > Muribaculaceae > JAGBWK01. The sequence goes on along the minus strand of CAMWIJ010000042.1, from coordinate 15,793 downwards.
CAGAATATCGATATATATTAATTCCTAAGGCCGTAATGTCGCAGCCGCTGAAACATATTTGGTGAAAAATATGTTAGAAAAATAATGACATATTAAACATTCTTAAACCCTATACGTAAATGGACTGGTTAGCTCAAACGCTGCGCGACAACCCCTCGCTTGCCGTATTCCTCACGATAGGAGTCGGCTTTTTTATCGGGCAACTTAAGTATAAATCCTTTTCACTCGGCACAGTCACTTCTGTGCTTCTTGTGGGAGTGCTGGTGGGACAGCTCGACATTCCGGTGCCGGGTCCGCTGAAAGATGTGTTCTTTCTGCTTTTTCTGTTTTCTATCGGATATAGTGTCGGCCCTCAGTTCTTTCAGTCGCTCCGCGGCGACGGTGTCAAGCAGGTGCTTTTTGCCGTGGTGGTATGTGTGCTGTGCCTTCTGAGCACATGGGCGGTGTCACTCTGCATGGGGTATAACATAGGCGAGGCGGTCGGACTGCTTGCCGGCTCGCAGACGATGTCGGCGGTAATCGGAGTCGGCACCGACACCATCAATACTCTCGGTATATCCGAAGCACAAAAGCAGGCGTGGCTCGGCATAATTCCCGTATGTTACGCGGTCACATACGTGTTCGGTACGATCGGTTCGGCCTACCTCCTTGCCAATCTCGGCCCATGCCTGTTGGGCGGTCTCAAAAAAGTCAAGGCCGAAACCGCCGAACTTGAGAAATCGCTCAATCAGGGTGGCGCCGACACTGACCCCAACTATATCAAGGCTCTCAGGCCTGTGACATTCCGTGCCTACAAGGCTACGGCCGATTTCTTTTCTTCGCCGCGCACAGCTGAAGATATCGAACGATATCTTGATGAGCAGGGGCGCAGGCTGTTTGTAGAGCGAGTCCGTTCCGACGGTAAGATTACCGATGTTGCCCCCGGCAAGCCGCTGACCGTAAAGTCAGGCGACGAGATTGTGCTCAGCGGCCGCCGTGAGAGCATCGTGGGAGATGAAAGCTGGATCGGGCCGGAGGTGGCGGATTCGGAGATTCTTGATTTCCCTGCCGAGGAACTTGATGTCACTATTGCCTCTAAAAGCCTAAGGGGCATGACAGTTGACACCCTCCGTCACCAGAAATTCATGTATGGGGTATCGATAAAGAAAATCACACGCTCAGGTGTAAACGTGCCGGTGCTCAGCGGCATAACTCTACGCCACGGCGATATCATCACGATTGTCGGCCTCGAGCGTGAGGTCAGGGAAGCTGCTCCGAAAATCGGTTATGCCGACCGGCGCACCACTAAGACCGACCTCGTGTTCGTCGGCATCGGTATTTTCCTCGGCGGCCTGTTCGGCACTCTCGCCCTGCATCTTGGGAAAGTGCCTGTGAGCCTCAGCACAAGCGGTGGGGCACTTATCGCAGGTCTCGTGCTCGGTTGGCTCCGGTCGAAACACCCTACATTCGGACGTCTGCCCCGGTCATCTGTATGGTTGATGGACAATCTCGGACTTAACATGTTTATTGCCGTTGTCGGCATATCTTCGGGTCCGTCATTCGTAAGCGGCTTCAAGGAAGTCGGCGTGGTGATGTTCCTTATGGGTATAATCGCCACTTCCATACCGCTTATACTCGGCATGCTTATCGGTCGCAAGGTGTTTAAATTTCCTGCCGCCATCACTCTCGGATGCTGCGCCGGAAGCCGCACGACCACTGCATCACTCGGCGCCGTGCAGGATGCTATCGGAAGTTCTATCCCCGCAATGGGCTATACGGTCACCTACGCCATCGGCAATACTCTGTTGATACTCTGGGGCGTCGTTATAGTCCTGTTGATGAGCTGACCGCTCTTCCCGTCAATATCCGGGATTGTTGGGAAGCAGGGCGGGGTTGAGATCAATCGCTTTGGTCGGAACAGGGTAGAGGAGTTCGTGCCCGTCATCGCTTACGGTGAAGAAATCTGACGACAGCGGCGTGTGTGCCTGCGCGCTCAGTTCAAGCACCGCCTGCTTTCCGGCATCACCCGAGGCAAACCAGCGCCGCAGGTCATAGTATCGGAACCCTTCGAATGCCAGCTCGACACGCCGCTCCTCCATAATGCGGCGCAGGAATGTCGGGGCGTCGATCTCCTGTCCGGCGGCAAGAGGTTGCAGTCCGCGTTTCTCCCGCAGCTCGTTTAGCCGGGTCACGCCCGCAGGATATCCTGCCGCCTCGGCTGCGACAAGATACATCTCGGCGATGCGTATCGCCGGCCAGTTGTCGGCTGAATTGTAGCTCGGATATTTCACGCAGTCCCATGTCTCTTCGTCGTCAAGCACAAGATGCCGTATTGAAGCCTCCAGACGCAGGTCGCCCGGCTCGAATGCCCTGACGAGAGCCATGTCGACGGGATATTCATAGCGCCCGAACTCTCCGTAGCCGGCGCTTCCGGCTCCGTAACGCGCCTCATAACGTGGCACGAGCGACGATCTCAGAAACCATCCGCTGTTGCCTGTGTCGTTGGGTGTGTTGGTCCAGTAGAGTATGAATTCACGGCTTGTCTTGTGATGCCAGATATCTGCCGGGTCATCGGCGAGCGCGAAGTTTCCGTCTGTTATCACTTCTTCGGCGAGCCGCACCGCTTCGGCACGGTCGCCGACACCTTGCGGCGCTATAAGGTTGACGCGGGCCAGAAACGCTTTGGCTGCTGTCGCCGACACAAATCCTGGAGTGGTGAATCCGGGAGCGTAAGATGCCGCATATTCGAGGTCTGAGATAATGAATTTCCAGATATCAGCTTCCGGTGTTCTGACGGCATTTTCCGTGCCTGATGACACAAGCAGCGGTGCGTCGCCCCAGTTTTCGGCGATGAGATGATAGAAATATGCTCTCAGAAATCGTGCCTGAGCCGTGATATGGCTGTAGCGGGTGTCGTCGCCGATGAGATTGATGAGGTTGTTGGCAAGCTGTACCCCCTTGTAAAGACTGTTCCAATAACTGTAGATTGTGGCGTTGGCCGCTGTCAGCGAGTTATAGTCGAGCTCCGGAGTCCATGTGGAGTTGAGATTGTCGGCGCTTGTATCGCTGTGAAATGCCGGAAGGTTTTGTGCGGCATCGTAGACGCCTGTCAGCAGATGCTCGTAGTTTTCCTCTGTTATGGTGGCATCGGCGACAGCGTCGGTCGGCGTGAAATCGAGATTGCATCCTGTCAGCAGAGCCAGGGCGGAAAGAAATATTCCGATATGTCTGTATATACGTTTCATTGCGTTGTTTTATTAAATTAAATTGAGAGGTTTATTCCGAAAGTGAATGTGCGTGGCTGCGGCACTGACCCCATGTCATAGCCACGGTAGTCATATCGGGTGGGAAATACCGCCACTTCGGGGTCATATCCGTCATATCCGGTGAACGTGTGCAGGTTGGTGACAGTGAAGTAAACCCTGAGACGCTCAACCGAGAAACGACGCGACACTGCTGCCGGCACCGTATATCCAACGGTTATATTGCGGATACGGAGGAAATCACTGTCTTCAAGAAACCGGGTTGTATATTCGAGCATATTGTTGGAATAGGCCTCACCGGGTCCGGCTACTGCTCTCGGCACATCGGTGCCGGTGTGGGCGGGTGTCCACCTTTTCTCCCAGTCATCCTTGAATATGGCATATCCATTGGGGTTGCCGCCGCCGTTTGACATGCCGTTGGAGCCATGTTTCCATCCGGCGTATATCTTGCCGCCGAGACTGTACTGAAGGTCGATTGCAAGATCAAATCCTCGCCAGCTCAGAGTGTTGAGCAACGAGCCGAACACCGTCGGGAAGGGCGAGCCGACAATCTCTCTGTCATCGCCGTTGATTATTCCGTTGCCGTCTTTGTCGTGGTATCTGACGTCGCCGGGGCGTATCCCCCGGTTCCACATATCGGCGCCACCGGGGGCGGAAAGTATCTCCTCTTTCGACTGCCACAACCCTTCTGCACGGATAAGATAAAATGAGGCAAACGGATGTCCGGTCTGCAATATGTTGCAGAATCCGGTGGTGATGACGGCATTGTCGCCGGTGGCGGTCTTGTTGAGTCCGGTCACCCGGTTGCGGCTGAAGCTGAAATTGAGTGATGTGTCCCATTTGAAACCGCCGGAGTTTAAGTTGTGGCTCGTCACTGTCAGGTCGATGCCTGAGTTGGTGATGCTTCCGATATTTGACGTGCGTGTCGAATATCCGTCAAGCGAATTGATGTCATGCGTTATGAGCAGGTCGCGGGTGTCTTTTCTGTAGTAATCGGCCGATATGTCGAAACGACCGTTGAGCAGTGCAATGTCAATGCCTGCGCCCCATTGGAACGCTTTCTCCCAGGTCAGACCGGGATTTGGCTTTGAAGAGGTGAATGTGAGGCCGGGCCGGTCGCCGTATGCGCCGTTGGCAGAATAGACAGTGTGGTAGCTGTAGTTGCCTATGCCTTCCTGATTGCCGGTGTATCCGGCCGATGCTCTGAGCTTGAGTTCGGTTATCGCTGTTCCGGCATTTCTGAAAAACGGTTCTTCTGAAATTCTCCAGGCTGCGGAGGCCGCGGGAAAATAGCCGGTGCGCTTCCCCGGTGCGAACTTTGACGATGCGTCTGCACGCAGCGACAGTTCGGCGATATAGCGCCCTTTGACTACGGTGCCGACGCGTCCGAACACCGATTGCAGGGCGTTTTCGCTCAACGTCGAGCGGCCTCCGTTGATTTCGCCGGCCGAAACTATATATGACAGTTTCGGTGACAGGAAGTTGATGCCGCTCACGTAGTTGTTGTCAACCTTGGTGTGCTGGTAGCTGTAGCCGAGAAGTGCGTTGAGTTCGACTCCGCTCCACTTGCGGCTGTATGACAGTGTATGCTCCATCAGATTGGTGAAAGTAAATCCGCGGTAGTCGGATACCTGCCCTTTGCTTGCCGCGCCCTGTATGGATGTCTCCGGAAATACTCCGCGTTCATGCAGAATATTGTAGTCACCTCCGAGGTTGAGGTTGTAAGTCAGGCCGTCGATGATATTCCAGAAGCCTTTGAGGTTTGCGATGGCACGGTATTTGCGCCCGTTTTGCTCGGCGTCCTCCTCATAGAGCTGCACGGGATTGTAAGTGCCCGGATTGACGTTGGCATACGATCCGTCGGCGTTATATGGCAGATAGTCGGGAGATGCCTTGCGTGCGGCCTGCCACGGCGAATATATGTTGTTGTCGCCTGTGGAGCGTGTATTGGTCGAGCTGCTCAGCGCTATATTGGCCTCGATGCCGGTGGTGCGCGATATGTCATGCGATATGTTGGAGCGCAGGTTGAGGCGGCGGTAGTCGGTGCCTTTGAGCACTCCGTCCTGGGTGAAATATCCCCCGGATATGAAGAAACGGGTGGTCTCGTTGCCTCCTGTGACAGAGAGCTGGGCGCTGCCGGTAAGCGCGTCGCGTGTGAGCAGGTCCACCCAGTCGGTGTCGGCGCCATCGTGTGCGGCTGTGACATGGGGCAGAAATCCGGCTTCGCCGGCGCTGATGCCGAGAGAAGTATTGTAATTGTCGATAGCCTCGTTGCGGGCCGCAATATGCTCTGCGGCGCTGAGTGTAGCGAGCCTGCGGGGCAGCTCCTGCCAGCCGACGTAACCTGAAAACGACACCTTGGTGCGGCTTGCGTGGCCTTTCTTTGTAGTTATAAGTATCACGCCATTGGTGGCTCTTGACCCGTAGAGGGCTGACGCCGAAGCATCTTTCAGCACCTCTATCGACTCGATATCGGCCGGATTTATATCGACTATACCCGAAATGGAATTGCCCTGATATCCCCCCTTCTGCGTGATGTCATCGGATATTACAGGGAGTCCGTCGACAACGTAGAGCGGCTGGTTGCCGGCCGAGAACGATCCGGTGCCGCGCACACTCACCTGCACCGCTCCGCCCGGAGCCCCGGTGGCCGATGTCACCTGCACGCCTGCAAGCCTTCCCTGCATGGCGTTCTCGAGCGATGCCGCCGGTGTAAATTCAAGATCTTTTCCTTTTACCGAACTTATCGATGACGACACGTTTGCTTTTGCCGACCTGCCGTAGGCGATGACCACCACATCGTCAAGCCGGTGGCTGTCGGGCGACAGGGTTACCTTCATGTCATGGCCGGCCTCTGCGTCGGCAGCCTGCATGCCGATATATGTGACATGTATCTCAGTGAGTCCGTCGGGAAGAGTGAGGGTGAAATAGCCGTTGATGTCGGTGGCCGCATTCACCTTGCTCCCCTTTACATTGACAATCGCTCCCGCGAGCGGTTCGCCGTTGTCGTCGGTGACACGGCCGTTGGCTGTATCGAGCGCCGCGGCGTATGCCGGAATGGCCGAAAGCACTATCGGCAAAACATAATTCTTCATATCTTTTTTACCTGTGGAAAAAAACAAGACGGGTGCCAGCATCAGATAAGCTGACACCCGTCGATCTGTTCAACAATTTATTATGAGGCCCGTAGCCTCTTCTGTCATGTCAATGGTTTCGGCGGTCGGTCGGAAATGTATCGCTATTCGCTGAACAGCGACACATTGTAACCGATTGTAGCGAAAGCGGCCTTGATGCCGTCGACATTCACTTTTGAAGGATTGAACTCCACTCTGACCGCTTTGGTGGGTAGATCTACCGACACGCTGTCGACGCCCTCGACAGCCGTGAGCGTGCGTTTAACTTTGGCTGCACACCCCCCGCAACTCATCTGTTCGGCTTTGAATACAGCCACTTCTCCGGCATTTACGGCAGTGTTGCCGACCTCTTCGGCGGCATAATCGATTTTTGCGAATGCGTCAATGATTTTTCCGGTTGTTGTCTTGTCGGCATCATACTTTATAGTCACTGTCTTGTCGTCAAGATTTGTCACTATATCCTTGATGCCTTTCTCGAAACGGAGATTTTCCTTGATGCGTTTCTCGCAGTTGCCGCAATGCATCTGCGGCTCGGTGACGAATACAGCTGTTCTGAGATCTTTTGCTGCGGCCGCGATTGTGGCGAAGCAGGCGATTGCGATAACCAATGATTTAAATTTCATGATGATAATGTATTAAATTGTTATTATATATTTTGTTGACAGGTTATTTGTGCCAGTTGTATCTGACTCCGATATATCCCATTGCTCCCTCGATGGGTCCCCATATCATGGTGGAGTCGAAATTGTCGCCCCAGGGATCGTTTGCCCCTGCAATCGGGTTTTTCTGTTTGAAGTTGGTGAGGTTTTCTCCGCCGATATATACCGACCAGTGTCTGAACCTTCGGGTTATCTGTGCGCTCAGCAACCGGTGTGACTTGAAGTTTCGGTTCCACGACAGGTTGCCGTCGGCAAGAGTGTAAGGAGTCGGCATGCGGCCTCCGCCGTTAAACTGGAGCGTCACGTCAAACTGCCACAGTCCGAGCGGTGTCTGATAAGATGCTGTCAGCAGGCCCTTGTAGTCGCTTGCCAGAGGCCGTTTCATCAGTTTGCCGCCGTATGTGCTTTTGGCTATTGACCGGCGGTAGGCTCCGGTGGCTGTCAGTCCGCGGAAAAATTCGTAGGTCGCCTCCAACTGCCATGTGTGTGAAAATGACTTGCCGTCGAGGTTATAGAACAGCACCGCATGGGGGTCGGTGTCGAGGTCGGTCACGGTCTGGTGTCTGAAATCAGTGTAATAATATTCGCCGCTCAGCGACAGGTCGCGGTTGAACAGTCTGAAATCAAGCGTGGCGCTGAAGCCGTAGTTCCAGGCATCCTCCTGCTCGAGCCGTTGCTCGATGACGATGCGCCTTCCGCTGGCAAGCAGATAGTTGTTTTCGGCGAGCACATGTGGCGTGCGGTAACCCTTGCCGGCCGATGCGCGCAGCTGTAGATGGTCGTTGGGGATGAATTTGAGATGTGCGCGCGGAGTGACGAATGTGTTGTAGATATTGCTGTTGTCGGCGCGCAGTCCGGCCATCATTATCAGTCGGTCGTTGAGATTGTAGGTGTATTGCGCGTATGCGCCATACACGCTTTCGCGGGTAAAATCGTGGCCAGTGCCGGCTTCTGTGTCGTTGGTGAGCCGGAAACGCTCGCGGTAGTAGTCGTAGTTGAAACTCAGGCCTGTCGACAGTGAGTTGTGGCTGTCGAAATTGGTCTCGAACATCAGCGACGCGTAGGCGTTGCGGTTTTTTACGTCATAGAGTTTGTGTCCGTAGCCGGCGTCCTCGTTGTGCAGGCTTCCCGATAGGATGAGCGCGAGGTTGGTGCTTTTCTCCTTGTCGAAGATATATGCGTTTTTTGTGAATGCCTCATATCGGTCAGTGCGCACTCTGATGCGGTAAAGCTCCTGCACGTCAAGTCCGTCGCCCGAGTGGACGCCATGTGCGGTCTGGCCTCCGTCGCGGTTCTCTTTCAGAGCGTTGACCGATGCCTGAAACACATAGTGGTCGCCCATCCATGCCCATCGGTTGCGCAGGTTATATTGCTCCACTCTCGGCATGTCGGCAAATCCGTCGCCGTTGCCGTCGTGCGGAGTCTTGAGATAGTTCTCGTAATGGCCGAGCAGCGATGTGCTCAGACGTTTGCTGAGGTGGGTGTTGGCGTCAAAGTTAGCTTCGGCTTTATATTGGGTGTTGCCGTAGAGATTGACATTGACTTCATCGTCGGTCTGCGGTTTCTTGAACTCGATATTGATCTGGCCTGTGATTGATTCGTAGCCGTTTTTAACCGAGCTCGCACCTTTCGACACCTGTATCGACTGCATCCACGGTCCCGGTATATAGCCGAGAGAGAACGGAGTGGCCGGCCCGCGGTAGTTGGGCACATTCTCGGTAAGCAGCTGCACGTATGTTCCGGCGAGACCGAGAAGTTTTATCTGCTTTGCTCCGGTTGCCGCGTCGGAATATCCTACATCGACCGACGGGTTTGTGGTGAAGCTCTCACCCAGGTTGCAGCATGCGGCTCTTGCCAGCTCGGCGCCGCTTATCATCTCGGTGTTGGTGATGCCGCCCCTGAGCTTACCGTAGAGACGTCGGCCTGTCACTTCCACTTCCTCTAAAGTCTTGAGCTGACGTAGCACTACATCAATCCGGTCGTCGGCCGCTGTCAGTGTGTCGGGCACAAATCCGAAATAACTTACAATAAGCCTTCGGGTCGAAGGGATGCGGCGTATCGAGAACTCTCCGTTCTCATCGGTCGTGGTTGCGACATTGCTGCCTGTCCATGACACAAGGGCATCCGCCACCGGCTCGCCCGATGCGTCGGTCACTCTGCCGGTTACATCGGCTTTGGCCGACAGCGCGGCCAGTAACGATATTGCGATAACTAATCTTTTCATACCTTGGAAAACTTTTTCTGTTGCCACCGTCGGCGGTGGTGAAATTTGATTTTTTGATATTCCTGTCAGGAGTGGACGTTTATCGTCACACCGCAAAGTTAGCACCGCATCGCCGCTTCCGCAATACCGAATATATGGTATTTTTGCTTTGTGGATATGTTATTCTCTGATTGTCAGTATTCTTGCGTCAGCTGGCGCTCCACGATTACAGCATTGTTGTGCTGTCGGTCGTGGGAGGAATAGAGTAGCGTCACCGTAGTTTTCTGCTCCAGCAGATCTCTGAGCCGGGCAAATGCCGGGTTGCCGGCAAGCTCTGCCGCATATCGCTTCACAAATTCGTCCCAACGGCCTGCGGGATCGGCGTGAAACCATTCCCGCAGGCTGTCGGACGGAGCGATATCCTTATCCCAAAGGTCGTAATGGAATGTGGCGTGCGACAGTCCGCGCGGCCACAGACGGTCGATATATACTCTGAACCCGTCATCATCGGCTTGAGGTTCGTAAGCCCGTTTCAATCTGTAGTGTGTCATGATTTCTATATGTCGGTTGTGTGTGATGCGGCTTGAGATGTCATCAGGTCGTAGAGCATATCGCAGTGCTGCTGCAACTCGGGCTGAAGTATGGCGGCCTCCTTGGGGTCGGTCATGCGCAGGTCGGCGTAACGGTCCTCACCGTTGATAAACCCGATGAGGTCGCCATCCGGTTTATTGTAGTCGACGCTCAGAGGCTCTTTGCCCTCTTTTGCCAGAGCGGGATTAAATCTGTAGACAGGCCAGTAGCCGCACTCCACCGCAAGACGTTCCTCTACGATGGAGTGGCTCATGCCGGCACGTATGCCGTGGGCAATGCAGGGGCAGTAGGCTATCACGATTGACGGGCCGTCCCACGCTTCGGCCTCTTTCATCGCATTTATTGTCTGTTGCGGGTCGTAGCCGAGGCTTACAGAGGCGACATATACGTTGCCGTAGGTCATCATCATGCGTCCGAGGTCTTTCTTGAAGTTGCGTTTGCCGTCGGCGGCATATTTGGCGGTGGAGCCGAGCGGGGTTGCCTTCGACATCTGTCCGCCGGTATTGGAGTAACACTCGGTGTCCATTACCAAGATGTTTATATTCATGTTCTGGGCAAGCACATGGTCGAGACCGGCAAATCCGATATCGTAGGCCCATCCGTCGCCTCCTATCGCCCACACCGATTTCTTGCCGAGGAGGTCGCTGTGGTCGAGCACGGGAGTGTAGAGTGGCGAGGGTGCTGCCTTTGATATGGCGGCAAGCAGCTGTTGCCCTAGGGAGTAAGAGCTTTCCGGGTCATCCTTTCCGGCGAGCCATGCGGAGGCCGCGCTTCTGACATCAGAAGCCGTAGAGCTGTCGGAGATTATGGCCGATACGCTTTTAGCCAGACGTTCGCGGCGGTATTTTATAGCGACAGCGATGCCGTAGCCATATTCGGCGTTGTCCTCGAACAGCGAGTTGCCCCAGGCCGGGCCGAGTCCGTGGCGGTTGACCGCGTAGGGCATCGACGGAAAGTCGGCACCCCATATCGAGGAGCAGCCGGTGGCGTTGGCTATTATCATGCGTTCGCCGAAAAGCTGCGTGAGCAGTTTCACGTAGGGAGTCTCGCCGCAACCGCCGCAGGCTCCGGAGAACTGTAACAGCGGTTCATGCAACTGCGAGCCGTTGACCGTGTCGCGCGGCAAAAGGTTATCCTTGACCGTAACATTCTTCTGCAGGTAATCGAGGTTGGCAATCTCTTTGTCAAGGTCGTTGCCGATAGGCACCATGTCGAGCGCTTTTCCCGGACAGATTGTGGCGCACGATGAGCATCCGGTGCAGTCTTCCGGATATACCTGGATACGGAACTGATACTGATGCAGTGCCGGCGCACCTTTCCCTTCCTTCGATACAATCTGCTGCGGAGCTGCTGCGCGTTCCTTCGCATCAAGAAGATACGGACGTATGGAGGCATGTGCGCACACGAGTGAGCACTCGGTGCACTCGACACATTTTTCAGCGTCCCATTGCGGTATGAACCGCGCGATGCGACGCTTCTCGTAGGCGGTAGTGCCTGTCGGAGTAAATCCGTCGGGACGCATCAGCGATACCGGCAGAGAGTCGCCGCGACGGTTCAGGCACGGTTGCGCCACTTTGGCAACGAAGTCGGGCAGAGCGGATGGCGGCGTTGCGTTGTCAACGGCATCGGCCCATTCCTTCGGCACTGCAATCGGAGTGATTGCCTCCACGGCATGCGATATGGCCTTGAGGTTGCTTTCAACCACTGCATTACCCTCGTGACTGTAGGCTGCGCGAATCCGTTCCTGCAGGCCTGTGTAGGCTGTGTCAAACGGAATGATCGGCATCAGTTTGAAGAACACAGTCTCCATGATGGTGTTGATGCGTTCGCCGAGTCCGGCTCCGCGGGCTATTGACGCCGCGTCGACATTATATAGCCTTATGCCGCGCCGGGCGATGTCGCGTTTGAGTGCCGCAGGAAATATCGCGCTCATCTCGTCGACGCTCCATGGCGAGGCAAGCACGAATATGCCGCCATCCTTGAGATTGCCTGTCAGATCGAATTTGCTGACGTAAGTGTTTTTGTTGCAGGCTACATAGTCGGCTTTCTCTATGCAATATTCGCTTTTTATCGGAGAGGTGGCCACACGCAGCTGCGACACTGTGTAGCCTCCCGATTTCTTGGCCGAATACTGGAAATATGCCTGGGCATAATATTTATCAGTGTCACCGATTATCGATGCGGCCTGCTTGGTGGCGCCTACTGTGCCGTCGGCGCCTATGCCGTAGAACTGTGCCTGCGTCATCCCGCGCGGCGATATGAAAATCTTCTCCCCCAAAGGCAAAGACAGCCCGGTTACATCGTCGTTGATGCCGACTGTAAATCCGGTGAAAGGATTGTCGGAAGCGAGATGGTCATAGACCGCCTTGACCATTGTCGGGTCAAATTCTTTGCTGCTTAGGCCATAACGGCCGCCGATTACCTTGATCTGACGCCCCGACTGCTGTATGGCGCACGCCACGTCGGTGAACAGCGGTTCGCCGGGAGCCCCCGGCTCTTTCGTGCGGTCAAGCACGGCAATCTTTCTGACGGAGGAGGGGAGCGCCGCCATAAACTTATCGATTGCAAACGGCCTGTAGAGACGCACCTTGACGGCGCCGACGTTATATCCCATAGCGTTGAGACTGTCGACGGTCTCCTCGATGACCTCGCAGCTCGAGCCCATTGATATTATGATATTCTCAGCTGTCGGCGACCCTACATAGTCGAAGAGGTGTATGGGGCGTCCGGTCAGAGCGGCTACACGCTCCATCTGGCGTTCCACCACCGAAGGGAACGCGTCATAATAACGGTTGCAGGCCTCGCGGTTCTGGAAATATACGTCAGGATTTTGCGCCGTGCCGCGCACGTCGGCGTGCTCGGGATTCATCGCACGGCGTCTGAACTCAAGTATCTTGTCACGGTCGACAAGAGAGAAAATACTCTCGTAGGGCAGCATGCTGATAGTCGACATCTCGTTTGATGTGCGGAACCCGTCAAAACAGTGCAGCACCGGCACACTGCCGTCGACGGCCGCCAGATGGGCCACTATCGCCAGATCGTGAGTTTCCTGCACGGATGCCGACATCAGTATTGCGAAGCCGGTCGAGCGTGTCGCCATCACGTCGGAGTGGTCGCCGAAGATTGACAGCGCATGGGTGGCTACCGAGCGACACCCTATATGGAATACGGCCGGCAACAGTTCGCCCGCCATTTTAAACATATTGGGTATCATTAGCATTAGCCCCTGCGATGAGGTGAACGTAGTGGCGAGCGTGCCCCCTGACAGCGCTCCGTGAGTGGCGCCGGCGGCTCCGAGTTCAGATTCCATCTCGCGCACTTCCATCGGCATTCCCTCGAAATTCGTTATGCCCTGCAGAGCCCATTTCTGGGCTGTCTCTCCCATCGCCGCAATAGGGGTGATAGGGTAGACCGTTGCCATTTCGCTCATTGCGTAGGCTACGTAGGCGGCGGCAGTGCCGCCATCGACTATCTTTTTCTTCTGGCTGTCCATAATTATATTGTTTCGTGGATATGAAGAAGGACGCGACCGAATGCTTCGGCACCCGCACGCGTCCTCTATAGGGAAGTGTAAATTTTAAACCCTCATTTAGAGCATCGATTTACAGCACAGGTCGGTAATCCATAGCCACAACGGGCAGAAACCCATGAAGAGAATGACCGACAATGTCAGCGATGTCGTGCCGGTGGCTACGTAGGTGTCGTATTCGTCGGCGATGATTATACCGGAGAATGCCGGCGGAAGCGCTGCGGCCACGACAAGCATCTTGAGGTTTTCAGGCTCCATCTTGAAGATAAGTCCGGCGATAAGTATCATGGCCGGCATCAATATGAGCTTGAGTATGGATCCGAGTATCGCCTGCCAGTTGATTTTGATGACTACGGCCGACAGTGTGATACCAGCCGAGAATACGGCCAGTGAAGCGTTGGCGCCCTTGATAAGGTCGAATGACGGAGCGAGCCATTTCGGGAAAGGAATGCCGACCACCACCCATACGACGGCAAGGATAGGAGCCCAGGCAACAGGCTGTGCGAGGGCATGTATCACAGGCTTCCATGCACTTTCTTTCTTGCCGGAGGCTTTGGCGTTACCGGCGTTGAGGAGTGCCAGACCGACAGGGATGCCGACTGCGTTGACCACGATGCCGACGATTGCGACGACAAGTGCAACGTAGGCGTTGGTTCCGAAAATAGGTTCAAGCACGGCAAATCCGAGGAAGCCGATGGTTGGCGAGCCGCTGATCAATGCCGACACAGCGGCATCGGCCTGCGTGTTCTTCTTGAAACAGTAGCGGAACACGAAGTAAACTATCATGAAGCAAAGCATCAGCACCACAAGCGAGATGATGGAGAGCTTCAGATCTTCGGCCAGCATCTTGCGGTTGGCCTGCGCGATTGACACGAACAAGGCTGCCGGCAATGCGTAATCAAGCACGACCTTGTTGAATTTCTTCGCGTCCTGCCCGTCGAAAATGCCTTTCTTGCCCGATATGTAGCCGGCTAACATCACTACGATGATAGGGACTATCGCATAAAGAATTATGTGGGAAAGATCCATAATAAATAGATTTTGAAGCGTGAGATTTTGTCAGTCCCTGTGATTTGTGGGATAGACCCCATAAACGGTCGGTCAACAAATTTCACTGTTAGAAGACTTTTTGGTGATATCGGGTCTTTGAATGGAAAAGACCCGTATGACCCGGATTTGCTCCCTCAGGTGTGCCATTGGCAGGCCTGCGGAAGCCAATTCCGGATTTTGAGGAAACGGCTATAGCCGTCATCGCAGTTGTTTTACACCGTTATCTGCTGCAGCGGAGCTGGGTTGAGGTAGCCGATATGTCCGCTTTCCTTGCCGGAATTATAGGCAAGCTGGACGTCGATAAGACACGGTTTCTTCGATACGATGGCGGCGGTAAGAGCCTTTGAAAGCTCGTCGGGTGTGGTGACGTAGTAGTTGTTGGCACCAAACGCCTCGGCCAGCTTGTCGTAGCGGGCATGAATGTCAAGCGTGGTCGGCGCGGGGTCGCTTCCGCCGCTCATGTTCACGCCGGCGCCGTTGTAGATGCCGCCATTGTTGAATATGACTACAGTGACAGGAAGATTGAAACGCACGATTGTGCTGAAGTCCATGCCGGAAAATCCGAATGCACTGTCACCCTCTATTGCCACGACACTCTTGCCTGTTGCCACTGCGGCTCCGATTGCCGAGCCCATGCCCATGCCCATGATGGCCCAGGTGGCGCAGTCGACACGGTGGCGCGGAAGCGACATGTCAATGGCGTCGCGGGTGTCGTCGAGCGTGTTGGCGCCCTCGTTGACGAGTATCACGTCGGGATTGCTCTCGAGCACAGGCTTTATGGCTCCGAGTGCCGTCCAGTGTGTCATGGGGCTGGCATTGGCGTTGTCAGCCAGACGCGCCGCGAATTTCGCGTTTTTCTCTTTCGTCTCGGCCTGAAGTGATGTGACCCATCCCGGGTCAGCCGACATCGTCTTGCCATCCATACCGGCAAGAATGGCGTCGAGAGCGAGCGACATGTCGCCCACCACAGGTGCGGCTATAGGCACATTGACATCGATTTCCTGCGGCTCGACATCAAGCTGCACGAACTTGATGGCCGGATTCCATTTGCCTTTGCCGAACGACAGCATCCAGTTGAGTCGTGCCCCGATGACGATGACGACATCGGCCTGCTCCATGATGGTGGAGCGGCATGACAGAGCGCTCAGCTGACCGTTGTCGGGCATAAGGCCTTTTGCCATCGACATCGGCAGATACGGTATGTTGTATTTTTCGATGAGAGTCTTGATTTTGTCATCGACCTGCGCGTATGCGGCTCCCTTGCCGAGAAGCACAGCCGGATGTTTCGCCTCGAGTATGGTCTTGACGGCGAGGTCGACCGATGCCTGATTGGGCGCTACGGGCGAGTAGACATCTACAGGCTTGTAGAACAGTTTGTCGGCGTC
>CAMWIJ010000041.1 GCA_947174275.1 uncultured Muribaculaceae bacterium | reverse complement strand
CAGTCCAGTTAAACGTGAACTTGTAACCACTATTGGGGTTATTGGCAAAATAGCGGGTGTTAACGCCGTTGGAAATAACGAAAATCTGAATATAGTTGAAAAGACCATGGAACGAGGTCTTGTGGTAACGTTGAACCTGATTGTATGCCTGTTTCAGTTCCACGCCACGTTTCTTCAGCTCAACCTGCGCCAAAGGCAGGCCATTTATCAATATGGTAACATCATATCGACACTGACGACGGCCTTCTACCGTAATTTGACTGGAAACCTGGAATTCATTCTGACACCATTTGCGGCGGTTGAGAAATTCAAGCCAAACACGCTGTCCATTGTCCAGTTCCAATGGTAGCAAATCACGCAACTTCTTGGCTTTTTCAAACGTAGTGCCACCCTCAAGATAGAGCATGACCTTATTGAATTCATTCTCCGTAAGCTCGATTCTGCCATGCGATGATAGCTCTTTGGCATTATGTTTTTCCAATTGTCGTTTGAAATTGGATATAAGACTAGATTCCTCATTGATTTCAACGTATTCATACGCCATATCAGTAAGAGTCTTTATCAAGCCTTTTTCCAATGCGTCTTCGCTTTGCGTTAGTCCCATTTATAAATAACAAAACTCCGTGGCAGTTATATGAGGGCTGACCGAGCCTGTAACGGCTGCGTTGGAGCAATAGATTTTTTCGTATTTAGTGGAATTACATCCATTATATCTTAAGCCTTTCGGTCATTTTCAAAATCTCAGGTTACTATATCGCAAAAATAGCAATTTTTTTGACATCACGATTGAAATATGCCATCAAAAATTTAGCATCATTAGCAAGAAACTATGCGTTCATTCAACTTTTCCATATTCGTCAACTGATGTCATCGCATTTCTCACAAAAATGCTAACGGCAGCTTTCAATCTACTGACAGCTGCCTTGGTTCATCTTACTTTTGACGCTTCAAGTTATCGACAATCGGACAAAAAAAGGCGGCTGCCATATCCGGTCGCATTGTCTCAGAAGAGCGAAATGCGGGATATGGCAGCCGTAAATATTACAGAATGGACAAATAAAATGCCCAGAATAATCAGATTTTCTATTTCTTCTTAATTATATAAGAACGGTGGGGTGCTGCGATACCGGTAAGACGTCCTTTCTTCACTTTGAATTCTTTTCCGTAAACGACATCCTGATAATTGCCATTGGGAAGCCCCGTGGGCACATCTACAAAGTTAGCACTACCTGAGATATTGACTACTGCTGCGCCTTTTTTACCTCGGTTCACGACAAGCACCTCTCCATTGTCAGAAACCTGTATGTCTTCTTTCTGACCTGACATCTCCTGGCGGAAATGGTTTACAGCCACAACTTCCGGATGAAAGAATTCGTCATTACCTCTCGCTCCAAGCACATTATCACCCCAATAGTTCTGACGGGTAGAACCCATCGGGCGGCTAAAGAACAAGGGCACTCCATTTTGGCGTGCAGTAAGGAATACCCAGCCGGTACGAATCTGGTCGTCAGTCATTCCCGCACTTTCATGGGCATTGCAATAGGTGTCGTGGCTCTCGACCCAAGTAGTCAAAAACTCAGGGGCAGCCTGATGATACCAGTCTTTAAGATCTTTGTCTTTTGCTGAGCCTTTTTCAAGAACTTCACGAAGCACATATCCATAGCTTGATGCAGTCTGACCCATATAATCGGCATATTCCGCTTCAGGAACATTCTTATCCTGAAGAATCTCTCCATAAACAAACAAATCGTCATACGGAACGGCCAGTTTCACACCTTTCACAGACTTACGTCCGGTGGCCACATCCCAAAAATCATTTTCCTTGACTCCGGAAGCAGTATCGACCGGATCAGAATGCACTCCGATATGCTTGGCCGTATCGTAACGGAATCCGCCGACTCCGAGACTCAACAGATCATTTACAAATTCCATGTAATACTTTTGAAAATCCGGATTCTCGGTATTAACATCAGGCAGCCCTCCCGAGCCCCACAGCGTACACTGATATCTGTCGTTGTAATCACGAACCGGATTAAGCCCCTGAGAATGATATAATTTATCTCTTCCGCCAACAGCCTCAACCATTTCTGCATCGACACAATCCACATCAAAAGCTGTGTGGTTTGGCAGGACATCCACAATAACACGTATGTTATATTTTGCTGCGGAATCCATCATCTGCTTCATCTGCTCTCGCGATCCGACTATCTGATTGCCAATCCTCCAGTTGACAGGCTGATAATAATAATACCAGTTGCCTTCCGCCACTTTGTCGTCAAAAATCTTTTTAGAGCTACCCTCCGGATTATAACAGCCTTGCACAGGTGAGGTCTGAACCATTGTAAATCCGGCTTCGGCTATCTTTGCCATATTCTCGGCAATTGCGGGAAAATTCCAACTCCAGGCATGAAGTATCGCATCAGTGTTAGTAGCATCAGGATTGTGGGTCATACGGTCTTTCGCATTGACAGAACAAATTCCACCGCATAATCCAAGCGCCAGGGCGCCCATAATAAAACGTTGTTTCATGATTAAAGAAAAGTAATTATGATAATTTTAATATAAAAATATGCAATCGTAATATAATACCACGTTTGCATTATGATTTCTACAAATTTAATCAATTTTACTTCAAAAATCAATTTTAATTAAACCATTTTATAATCATCATGCACTTGTCTCACAAGCAATATGAGCAGCAAAAACCATCTTACTTTTATTTTTTGCCAATAAAATTTGGTTTTAAATTTCAAAATGCCTACTTTTGCAACAAAAATATAGCAATATGGCAAATTTAAAATCAGCAATCCCATTTACAAAAATGCATGGCATAGGGAATGATTATATATACATCGACTGCCTCGAAACAATGCCGGAAAATCCGGCTGGATTATCAATAGAAATGAGTCCCCGACATACGTCCATCGGATCAGACGGAATAATATTAATATGTCCGTCTAAAATTGCCGATTTCAAAATGCGCATATTTAACGCCGACGGATCAGAAGCGCTTATGTGTGGCAACGGCAGCAGATGCGTGGGAAAATATGTATATGACCATAACCTTACTGACAAAACAGAAATAACGCTCGAAACTCTTTCGGGCGTTAAACATTTATATCTACACGTAAATGACACTAACGGTAAAGTTGACGATGTAACAGTCGACATGGGGCTGCCATCATTCGACTGCGAGATAATCGGAGTTGAATTTCCGCAAAACGAAATGATAGAAAAACCTGTCATAACATCAATAGGAGAGATAAATATTACCGGAGTATCGATGGGAAATCCCCACGGAGTAATATTTATGGAACAGATTGACAACTTAAGCATATCTGACATTGGCCCCGAACTTGAAAACCATAAAATGTGGCTCGACCGCGCAAACATCGAGTTTGCCGAAGTTATAGACGAGCATACAATAAAAATGAGAGTATGGGAGCGGGGGAGTGGAGAAACACAAGCATGCGGAACCGGGGCATGCGCCACCGCTGTAGCGGCAATCCGCACCGGACGAGCTAAATCACCAGTAACAGTAAAACTGCTTGGCGGAGACCTGACGATTTCAATTGAGAAATCATCCGGACATGTAATGATGCAGGGCAGTGCCACAGAAGTATTTACCGGGAATTATTTCCCTTGCTGAGAAAATTTTGTAAATTTGCAACGTAAAAACAGACATAAGGAGGTCGGTTTAATAAAAAAGATGTTTAGGATTAATGACAACTTTTTAAAACTTAATCAAAGCTACCTGTTTTCACAGGTAGCAAAAAAAATCAATGCATACAAAAGCAACAACCCGGGGGTTGAAATAATACGTATGGGCATTGGAGATGTCACGCGACCACTGGCTCCTTCAGTCATTGATGCCTTGCATAAGGCCGTTGACGAACAGGCTTCATTCGATACATTTTGCGGCTATGGCCCTGAGCAAGGATATCGTTTTTTAACAGAAGCAATAGCCATAAACGACTACCAATCCCGTGGCATTGACATTTCACCCGAAGAAATCTTCATTTCTGACGGAGCAAAAAGCGACACGGGCAACATCGGCGATATCCTGTCCCTATCCAATAAAGTAGCGCTCACTGACCCGGTTTATCCCGTATATCGGGACACGAATATAATGTCAGGAAGAGCTTCTGACAACAACATCGAACTATTGCCATGCACCGCTGACAATAATTTCGTGCCGGCACTGCCGGAAAGCAACCCCGACATGATATATCTTTGCTACCCCAACAACCCGACAGGGACGACTTTGACTCGTTCACAACTAAAAGAATGGGTAGAGTATGCACAAAGTCATGGAGCGCTTATTCTTTTTGATTCAGCCTACGAAGCCTTTATAACAAATGACGATGTGCCACATAGCATATATGAAATTGAAGGAGCGAAAGAGGTCGCCATCGAGTTCAGAAGTTTCTCCAAAACCGCCGGATTTACAGGTCTTCGCTGTGCCTATACAGTTGTTCCTAAAGAACTTAAAGGCGAAAGCGCCAATGGCAGTTTGATAAGCCTTAATGAATTATGGAATCGGAGACAGTCTACAAAATTCAATGGTGCGTCATATCTGTCTCAGCGTGCGGCAGAAGCAATATATTCAGAAGAAGGCAAAAAGCAAGTTAGCGAGACAATAAATTATTATCTACGCAATGCCTCCATTCTTCGAGATGGGTTAAAGAAAGCCGGACTAACAGTATACGGAGGCATAAACGCTCCCTACATCTGGGTTAAGACTCCTGATGGAATTGACTCATGGACATTTTTCGACATACTTCTGACCCGATGCAATATCGCCTGCACTCCAGGCGTAGGATTTGGTTCAGCAGGGGAGGGGTATGTCAGACTTACCGCATTCGGTTCTTACGAGGACTGCCAGCTTGCAGTTGAGCGTCTATCATTATTATAAACAAAACAGATATTTACCAACTCAAAATACATTCTAAGCATTATGTCAGATTTGAGATTTAAAGTTGTCGAAGAAGCATTCGACCGTAAAGCAATTCCAGTAGAAATTCCTGCCGAACGGCCGGAGCGTTATTATGGAAAGTATGTATTCAACCGTCAAAAAATGTTTGAATACCTGCCCAAGAAAACATACGACGCACTTGTATATGCAATCGACAACAAGGAGCCTTTGTCACGCGAAATAGCAGATTCTGTAGCTCAAGGCATGAAACGATGGGCCATCGACAATGGTGCCCGTCACTATACCCACTGGTTTCATCCGCTAACCGACGGAACTGCTGAAAAACACGACTCATTCATCGACCATGACGGAAAAGGCGGCGTTGTGGAAGAGTTCACAGGCAAGCTCCTGATGCAGCAGGAACCTGACGCATCAAGTTTCCCCAATGGAGGCATACGTAACACATTCGAAGCCAGAGGCTATTCGGCATGGGATATTTCCTCACCCGCATTCATTCTTGACAAGACTCTCTGTATTCCCACAATCTTCATATCCTACACCGGCGAATCACTTGACTATAAGACTCCGCTTCTCAAAGCTCTTAATGCAGTTGACAAAGCCGCAACCGGAGTTGCTCAATATTTTGATCCGGAAGTAAAGCATGTCAATTCATATCTCGGATGGGAGCAGGAATATTTCCTGGTAGATGAGGCTCTCTACAGCGCCCGTCCTGACCTGGTGATGACCGGCCGCACACTCATGGGACATGAAAGTGCTAAAAACCAGCAGCTTGAAGACCACTATTTCGGAGCTATCCCTTCTCGCGTAGAAGCATTCATGCTTGACCTTGAGATCGAATGTCACAAACTGGGCATTCCGGCAAAAACCCGACACAACGAGGTAGCCCCCAACCAGTTCGAACTTGCACCTATCTTTGAAGAGACAAACCTCGCCAACGACCACAACCTGCTTCTGATGTCATTGATTTCAGAAGTAGCCCGCCGACATAATTTCCGCGTACTTCTTCATGAAAAGCCCTTTGCAGGCATAAACGGATCAGGCAAACACAACAACTGGAGCCTCGGCACTGACACAGGCGTACTGCTGTTCAGTCCCGGCAAAACACCCAAGGCCAACCTTCAGTTTATAACGTTTGCAGTAAATGCGATGGCTGCCGTATACCATCACAATGCTCTCCTCAAAGCATCCATTTCCTCGGCAACCAACGCCCATCGTCTTGGTGCCAACGAAGCGCCCCCTGCAATCATCTCGATATTTACAGGAACTCAACTATCCGACATTCTTGACAAGATTGAAAAGAGCACCACAACCGATATGCTTGACATCGCATCAAAATCAGGATTGTCACTTGGTGTGTCACAGATTCCGGAAATCATGCTTGACAACACCGACCGCAACCGCACGTCACCGTTTGCATTCACCGGCAACCGTTTCGAATTCCGCGCAGTAGGCTCATCGGCCAACTGTGCATCCGCAATGATAGCTCTAAATGCCGCCGTTGCCGACCAGCTCAATAAGTTCAAGGCCAAAGTAGACGAAAGAATTGCAAAAGGTGATGATCTGACACATGCATTGCTTGATGAGATTCGCGCACTTATCATCGAATCCAAACCAATACATTTTGACGGAAACGGATACTCTGACGAATGGAAAGAAGAGGCAGCGCGACGCGGTCTTGACTGCGAGACATCTGTCCCAAAGATTTTTGATGCATATATGTCAGAAGAATCAGTGAATATGTTTAATCGCACAGGCGTATTCACAAAAGTCGAGCTTCAGGCCCGTAATGAAGTAAAATGGGAGATGTATACCAAGAAGATACAGATTGAAGCACGCGTACTTGGTGACCTTGCGATAAATCACATCATTCCCGTCGCAACAAGATATCAGTCAATCCTTGTCGATAATCTTGTTAAAATAAAAACATTGTTCAACGACGAGAAATATTCCGAGATTGTCAAGCAAGATCTTTCGACGATTGAAAAGATGGCTCGACACATGTCAGTGATAAAAGATGAAGTCGAAGCAATGGTTAATGCACGAAAAGACGCAAACCGTCTGACCGATGAGCGCGAGAAAGCTATCGCATATCACGACAACGTAGTTCCTCGAATGGAAACCATACGTTATCATATCGATAAACTTGAGCTCATGGTCGACAATGAAATGTGGCCGCTGCCGAAATACCGCGAACTGCTTTTCATAAGATAACGTGATAAACGGGGAGTGCACACATGTGGTGCGCTCCTCTTTTTTCTATATTATCTCCTAATCTCCATTAAAACTTTTTATATTATATAACATGGAGCAACTCAAACACGAATGCGGAGTGGCAATGATAAGACTGAGAAAACCACTCCGATATTATAAAGAAAAATACGGCACATATTCTTACGCGCTTAATCTGCTTTATCTGATGATGGAGAAGCAGCACAATCGCGGACAAGAAGCAGCAGGGGTAGGAGTAGTCAAAATAAACACTTCCCCCGGAAACGAATATATTTTCCGCGAAAGAGCTCTCGGAACAAATGCTATAACAGAAATTTTCGCCAATATAGGCAAACAACTCGACGATTATCATCTGTCGCAGATGTCTGACGAAGAAATTGAACAGACCGCTCCATTTATCGGGAATGTGTATATGGGGCATCTACGCTATAGCACCACCGGGAAAAGCGGCATTTCATTCGTTCATCCGTTTCTGCGGCGCAACAACTGGCGCTCACGCAATCTTCTCCTTTGCGGAAATTTCAACCTGACAAACGTAGACCAGTTGTTTGATAAAATAATAGGGCAGGGGCAACACCCGCGCATGTATTCCGACACATTTTTACTTCTCGAACAACTGGGATTTGCACTTGACCACGAATGCCATAAAGTATTCCGTTCCCTGAAAGAAACGACTCCAACATATAAAATAGAGGCAGAGATCGAACGACTCATCAATCCCGCCGATATACTGAAAGCAACCGCACCAGACTGGGATGGTGGATTTGTCATTTGCGGCGCTACCGGATCGGGTGACATATTCGCACTACGCGACAGCAATGGCATCAGACCGGCCTTCTATTATGCTGACGAAGAAATAATCGTTGTCGCTTCAGAGCGTCCTGTAATACAGACCGTACTTAACGCCCGATATTCAGACATCAAGATACTGCCTCCTGGAAACGCCTTGATAGTAGGGCAGAGCGGCGCATTTGAAGTCAAGGAAATACTTCCACCTGCACAATATACTCATTGTTCATTCGAACGAATATATTTCTCAAGAGGCTCAGACCGTGATATATATCCGGAAAGAAAACAACTTGGACGAAACCTCGTCCCAAAACTAACCAAAGCTATAGGTAATGACTTTAAGAACACCGTATTCTCCTTTATTCCGAATACAGCAGAAGTGGCATTTATCGGACTTATAGAAGGCCTCACACAGCAACTGGAAGCGACTAAATGCCGGAAGATTCTTCATCTAAAGGACACAGATAATCTGACCCCAGAGAAACTGGAACAAGTCATGTCGGAGAAATTAAGAATCGAAAAAGTCGCAATCAAAGATATCAAACTCCGCACATTCATAGCCGAAGGCGCAGCACGCAATGACCTTGCCGCACATGTCTACGATGTAACCTACGGATGCATTCAAAATGACAAAGACACCCTGGTTGTAATCGATGACAGCATCGTACGAGGAACAACACTGCAGCAATCAATAATAAAAATGCTTGATCGACTGCATCCCCGCCGTATTATCATATTGTCGTCATCACCACAGGTAAGATATCCCGACTACTACGGCATTGACATGTCAAGAATGAACGAGTTTATTGCATTCAGAGCTGCAATAGAGCTCCTGAAGGAGCAGGATAAAGAGGATGAGATTAGATCTGTATACGATAACTGTCTTAAAGAACTTGCCAAACCGGCTATAGAGCAGAAGAACTGCGTTAAATCAATATATGAGCATTTCTCCACAGATGAAATCTCAAAAAAAATTGCTGAGATGCTAACACCTCTTGGAACACACGCTTCTGTAGAAATTATATATCCAGAAATTGAGCCAACAAGGGAAACGTTGAAATCAGCCCCCGGTGATTGGTATTTCTCCGGCGATTATCCAACTCCTGGAGGCAATAGACTTGTCAACAGAGCCTTCGTAAATTATTTCGAAGGCAACTGCAATCTCAGATAAAATTTCAACCTCGAAAAATATGGTACGGCACCCTGAAAGTTTTTAATATCTGAAGGGTTCTGTACCATATTTTTTATTCTAGCGGATTAATGCCAAAGGCCTGATGTAATAGGAGCCCCCCTCAAAACACAATTTTACATAATGTACATTATGGGATTTTTTTTAATTAGCAAATAAGCGCGCGTGATCGATTCTGCTCGCGTATCTTCAGTTCGCCATAAATGAAGATATGCGAGCTAATATTAATACATCTTCTTACAATCTAACACTTTAAACCAAAATATTTAAAAGCTTCTCATTTGGGAAAACATGTATGCATTATAATTCCTTATCGTGATTATTCATCGACTGCTGAGATTTCCATATTTATAATTGGAAGAACTTATTTAACTAAATACGGTAATCTAAAACCTGAATAACGCAGAATATAGTTTCCACCATTATTTATAAGAGATATTTATAGGAGACTCAATGCCCCCCCCAAAAATCTTCTTTAATACCTCAAATTCTATACTATAGATATTCAAAAACAGCTCCCACTGTTAAAAAATTAAATTAACAAACATTGCTTTTAATATAATTTTTGATAAAACCAAACAATTGGTGCAAATATTGTGCTAATTTTCATTAAAATCAATAGAAGGGAAAATAAACTACTAATTTATAGTTGTTTATAACTATGAACACATATATCATAAGCCAAATTAAAAAATATCGGGAGGCACACTTAACATCTGTAAATTTTATTACAAACAAAAACTGCAGGCTATTATCAAACGTAAATTTACAACCACAGCCAAGATTTTACACCCGTAAACACACCGCTATTTACACCTGAACACCGCATCAGCTTCAATCGCAATCAACACTATTTGCTTACACAAACTGATTACAATTACACTACCGATCATAAATCTAACCATTTATAATACACATAACACACATGAAATCACATATATTACAACTTTTATCTACAACGCTACTTTAACATTTGTACACATATATTCCAAAATTGCCATTTTTAACAGTACCAATATATTTATATTACTAATATCCAAGCCAATTACAATTAAACACTAAACCAACACTCTAAGACAATACACTATTATATTTTACGCAGAATTTGAGTTCTTGGCAATTGATCACATTTGCAAATAAACAAATATAAAATATTACTCATTTGTTAATTTGCATATCTCAATTATATTGATTACATTTGCAACGAGCATAATTTAAAAACACAAACAATATGGATATTGTCTCTCGGTTAAAAAAATATATGGATTTCAAGCAAATCGCGATTTCTCAGTTTGCAGATACGTGCAGTATCCCCCGCCCTACCATATCTCAGATTTTGAATGGGCGTAATAAAAAAATATCAGATGAACTTATTGGCAAAATACATACAGCTTACCCTGATTTATCTGTCCTATGGCTTATGTTTGGCGAAGGAGATATGCTGATAAATTCAAATATTAAAACCTCAGCCCCTCAACAAGACAATAAATTGACTTTTGATGACAATCAAATATCTGAACATGAGATATTTCAATCCGGGCAAGAACTCTTCTCTGAAATCACAGAAATCTATTCAAAAAAAAACGAAGCTGACACTCCATCTCTGACCCCTCCTTCAGAAATTACCGATAACAAGACTTCATCCCATATAACCGACGTCATCGCAGGAAAAACAGAATCGACAAAAAAAATCACAAGTATTGTTGTATTCTATGCTGATAATACATTTCAGACATTTAATCCATCATGATTGGAAACATACATTTGTTGGTGTTACAAATCCGAATGTCAGAGGCAAAGGAGCTTGTTTGAAGAAACATTCAAGTGTTCACGTTCGAGAGCAAA
Source organism: uncultured Muribaculaceae bacterium (assembly GCA_947174275.1). Classification (GTDB taxonomy): domain Bacteria; phylum Bacteroidota; class Bacteroidia; order Bacteroidales; family Muribaculaceae; genus JAGBWK01. Next base: position 15,369 of record CAMWIJ010000041.1, on the reverse strand, counting down.
CTTTCCTCTGTTAATGGATCACTCTTCAGTGAGATCCATGGTCGTGATCTTGAACTTTGAACTTTACCGCAAGATCCGACAGAACGATATCTTGATTGTTGCTCATGTTGAAAACCAAAAATCGAAACTCAAAATTTTAAGATTCGGAATTAGAATTTATCATTATCATATTTGTCGGCGTCCCCAATTTTTCGTAAGTTTGCAAGGATATGGAAAAGACAGATAGAAAGACCATTCATAATTATATGGTCGATTTTTTAATTACCGACTCAATCTGTGAAAATACAGATGTTGTCATGTTAAAACTTACGCCTTTAGACAGAGGCATAAGTTTGAGTGATATGAATATCCGTCCGGGGCAGTTTGTTCAGGTCAAAACACCCGACAATGCAACTTTCCTGCGACGTCCGATTTCTATTTGCAATATAGATTTTTTCTCCAATCAGTTATGGATTCTTGTAAGAGACGCAGGAAACGGTAGCCGGGCTATAATGAACTCTCCCGTCAACTCAAAGCTCAACATTATTCTTCCTCTCGGAAACGGCTTTGCAGTTGACAAATCCGGCCCCTCACCCATTCTGATAGGCGGAGGTGTAGGAGTAGCACCATTACTGATGCTTGGAGCAGAACTTAAAGAGAGAGGCATCCAGCCTACATTTCTTATCGGAGCAAGAAACAAAGAGGCAATACTGCTTGAAAAAGAATTGTCAGCCTATGGGCCGGTTTTCGTGTCAACCGACGACGGCAGCTACGGATCAATCGGACTTGTCACTCAAAATCCAGTCCTTGACAACAATTTCAGCAGCATATATTGCTGCGGTCCACTTCCCATGATGAAGGCGGTGGCAAAAATAGCATCAGCCAAATCACTGTTCTGCGAAGTCTCGCTTGAGAATGTTATGGGTTGCGGCATAGGCGCATGCCTTTGCTGTGTAGAAAAGACAACAGAAGGAAACCTGTGTGTATGCAAAGAAGGCCCGGTATTTAATATCAACAAACTATTATGGCACAATTAGGAGTAACAATAGGCAACCTGCAATTAAGCAATCCGGTGCTTACTGCATCAGGCACATTTGGATATGGTGAAGAATTTTCTGATTTCATTGATCTTGACCGACTCGGCGGGTTTATTGTAAAAGGCACCACTCTCGAACCACGTCAGGGTAATGACTATCCACGCATGGTCGAAACTCCGTCAGGCATGTTGAATGCGGTCGGATTGCAGAATAAAGGCGTTGACTACTTTATAGAAAACATTTATCCACGCCTTATTAAATATTCCTCCGAAATCATTGTCAATATCTCCGGATCGTCAGTCGATGATTATTACAAAGTGGCCGAAAAACTAAATACACTACCCCGCATCAACGCAATTGAAGTCAACATCTCATGTCCGAATGTAAAGACAGGAGGCATGGCATTCGGCACCACAACATCAGGCGCTGCATCTGTAACTAAAGCCGTGCGTGAAGCTTTCGACAAGACCGTGATTGTAAAACTGTCGCCCAATGTAACCGACATTACCGAAATAGCCCGAGCCGTCGAAAATGAAGGCGCAGATGCCGTTTCTTTGATAAACACCTTGATGGGCATGGCTATCGATGTCGAACGACAGCGCCCCTACCTGTCCACATATACCGGAGGCCTTTCAGGAGCCGCAGTTCGTCCTGTAGCTGTCAGAATGGTATGGCAAGTTCATAAAGCCGTAAATATTCCGATAATTGGCCTTGGCGGCATAATGAACGGACGTGACGCTCTCGAATTCATTCTCGCCGGTGCAACAGCAATCGAAGTCGGCACTGCCAACTTCATAAACCCTGCCGCCACAGTCGAAATCGTCAAATATATTGATGACTACTGCAGGCGCCATAACGTAAACGATATCAATCAGCTCATAGGTATAATCTGACACCTGCGGCCAAGCTTCAGGAATACAGGTTCCGAACCACTTGCATTGCAATAATACAGGCTCGATGATTTAATATAATCATCGAGCCTTTTTCTGTCAGATATCCCATCTGAAGCATTAATCATCATTTCAATATCATCAATGACAAATTCATCAAATTTCAATGAATCAAGCACAGCCACCGGTCCGGGGACAAATATTGTCGAATGTGTCTCTTTTTCAAAAGACTTGACAATAATGGTTTCGCCATCATAAATGACAATATTGCATCCGGCAATAATGCCGTCCCATAACAGTTCCGTTGTCAGTAATCTGAACATATTATTAGTCATTCCGTTTCGGAGTCATGAATGTGCGCTGGCCGTTTCTTTCAAAATATGTATCCTTTTGGTTTCGTGTTCTCACCAGCGACACACTGTCAAGATAGACAGTCTCCCCTTGCTCAAGTTGATATGAAATCGCACCAAATACAGCCGTTGGCTGCATGGTAGAGTCTGTGACAAGCCTTACCTTCAGACGGTCATTACTGATCGATGACGGACGATACTCAACCCTTCCGTCATCATATTCCGCATAAATGACAGCCTTTACCTGTGGAACCCGCTGTCGGCTGTTGATAAGTTTGAACTGAAGTATATAATTGTCACCGTTTCTCCATGTATCATCCTTTGCGACTTCAAACACTATATTTTGGGATACATCTTTTTCCGAAAGCTTGTAAGTGTGCGGCATCGGCCAAATATCGATAGAATCTCCTTCTGCAAATACCGGACTCTGACTCCTGTTCCCTTTCGTTGTTTTCAACTCATCCTCAAGACGCTGTATCACATCCTCATATACAGCCAGATAATCCTCGATGTGATTGCCATACCATACAAACGACGTATCCAGTTGCGTCTGAGTGACACCATGCTTTAAAAGTATTGATTGCTTCACAACTTTTTTCATGGAGTCACTGGCGTAAATTCCTCTCTGCATTTCCACCACGCTCTCTCCCTTGTGAATATCAACCAGAAGATCGGTCATGGCTTTCTTATCCAGTACCCCATCAGGCAATTGAGTGCAGCCGATTGCGCAAACTGCCGCGCAGCATGCAGGAATACACCTGACAATCATTTTATTAATACACAGCATCCGCTTTCACTTATTCTATTGTTCGGTATTTTTCTTTTCCTGGCGTATACGTTTTAATTCCACAAACGAATATCCCAATTGTTTTGAATAAAACAAAAGTATCGCGATTATTCCACACGAAATGGCTGCATCTGCAAGATTAAACACCGGTTTGAAAAATTCAAAATGCTTTCCTCCAATTATAGGCATCCAGCCGGGCCAGTCAAAACTGAACAACGGGAACGACAGCATGTCAACAACCCTACCATGCAGAAACGGAGCATACCCACCACCTTCGGGAAATATCGTTGCGACTTCCGGAGGAAACGGATTATTGAATATAATTCCATAAAACATACAGTCTATGATATTGCCGACAGCTCCCGCAAGCACAAGAGCCACACATATCAGATAACCGAATTTTATCCCGGAACTATGTCTCAGTTTTATCAAATAATATACTATTGCCCCGACAAAAACAATTCTGAATATCGTCAAAAACAATTTGCTCCCGAACTGCCATCCGAAAGCCATCCCGTTATTTTCAACAAAACTAAGCCTGAACCATGAAAAAATCTCACGTTCTTCTCCAAGATAAAAACTGGTTTTTACCCATATTTTAAGCACCTGATCAAGTATCACTACCGACAAGGCTATCAGAAAAGCCCATCGGTAGCGACTTGAGGTTATCGACACATCCTTCACTTCTTGCCAATTTTTTGGTCTATGCTCAATGTGGCATGAGGCACAGCGCGAAGTCGTTCTTTCGGAATAAGTTTTCCTGTCGCACGGTCTATGCCATACGTCTTGTTCTCTATACGCACCAATGCAGCCTGCAGATGCTGTATAAACTTCAACTGACGCATAGCCAGACGTCCGGCTTCCTCTTTGCCAAGCGTACTCGCACCCTCTTCAAGAACTTTGAATGTAGGTGACGTATCTGAGATATCATTACCGTCCGAATTGTTGACATTGCTTCTGAGCAATTCATAATCTTTCATCGCTTTGTCAAGCTTTGACAGTATCAACTCTTTGAATTCCTGCAGTTCCTCGTCGGAATATCGTGTCTTTTCTGACTCGTTCATATCAGTAGTTTTTTGGTATTATTACATTACATATTACATTTAATGTGTCACCGTCAGTAATATTACTTCGCCAGTTCCACTCTCACTTTTATAGTCAAACCGTCAATATCAAACGTCTCATCTTCCGCCACTTGCATTCCTGATGCAATCTCAATGCTGTCGGCGAGCACCTGACGCTGGATATATTCTTTAAAACACAATACAGCATCATTTGTTTGCTCATCACCTTCGATTGTCAGATTGATACGGTCGGTGATATCATAGTCTCTGCTCTTGCGCAGATTCTGTATGCGGTTGACGATATCTCTGGCAATTCCTTCCTGACGCAACTCATCTGAAATTGTGACATCAAGCGCCAGTGTAAGACTGCCCTCGTTTGCCACAAGCCATCCGGGGATATCCTCCGAGAAAATCTCCACATCTTCCAGATCCACATTCACCTGCTCTCCGTTTACCTGTAACGGCAGAGTCCCCTTCGATTGGAACTCAAGAATTTCAGCCTGAGTCAGACCGGATATCGCTCCGGCAACAGCCTTCATATTCTTACCATGCTTCGGACCGAGTTTCTTGAAATCCGGCTTTACTTTATACACCAGAACCCCGTCATCTGCTTTCACATATTTGATTGACTTGACATTGACTTCCGATAATATAAGGTCAGACATCGCGTCAATTGAAGCCTGCAACTCAGCGTCATCCACCGGGATCATAATAGTAGACAATGGCTGACGCACCTTGATATTGCTTTTGCGGCGCAAAGAAAGCACCATACTTGTCAGTGTCTGTGCGATTGACATTCTTTCTTCCAGACGCTCATCAATGGCATTCTCATCTGCTACCGGGAATTTTGCCAGATGCACCGAATTACCGGCATCATCTGCATGTACTAGATCTCGGTAAAGCTGATCGGCATAGAACGGTGAAATCGGAGCCATCAGCAATGCCACAGTCTTCATGCATTCATGAAGCGTCTGATAAGCCGATAGTTTGTCCTCCGACATTCCTCCACCCCAGAATCGTTTTCTGTTAAGTCTCACATACCAGTTACTAAGATTGTCATTGACAAAATCACTGATTGCTCTGGCGGCCTTTGTCGGCTCATAGCTCTCAAGACTCGCATCGACAGTTTTCACAAGAGTGTTGAGCGACGACAGTATCCATCGGTCAATCTCGGGTCTTTTCTCTATGGGCACTATCGGCTCATCGCCGGTAAAGCCGTCGACATTGGCATAAAGAGCAAGGAACGAATAAGTATTATACAATGTAGCGAAAAGCTTACGCGATACCTCCGTAATACCGGCTTCGTCAAACTTAAGGTTATCCCACGGAGAAGAATTCGATATCATATACCAACGTAATGGATCCGAACCGTATTTCTCTATCGTCTCAAACGGATTGACAGCATTGCCGAGTCGCTTTGACATCTTGTTGCCGAATTTATCAAGCACCAGACCGTTTGAAATCACAGCCTTGAACGACTTGGCATCAAATACCATAGTAGCAATCGCGTGCAACGTGAAGAACCAGCCACGAGTCTGGTCCACTCCCTCTGCTATGAAATCAGCCGGAAAAACATCTCCATTATCAACAATCTCCTTGTTTTCAAACGGATAATGCTGCTGAGCAAAAGGCATAGCGCCCGAATCAAACCACACGTCAATAAGATCTGACTCACGATACATCGGCGCACCGCTTTCCGAAACCAATACGATATCGTCTACATACGGACGGTGCAGATCTATCTTGTCATAATTCTCTTTAGAATAATCCCCGACAACAAATCCGGCCTTTTTCAAAGGATTTTCTGACATCAATCCTGCTGCAACTGCTTTTTCTATTTCATCATAAAGCATTGCAACAGAGTCTATGCACTTCTCCTCGACTTTTCCGGAATTGCGAGTGCGCCATATCGGTAACGGCGTACCCCAGTAACGGCTGCGTGAGAGATTCCAGTCCTGAAGATTTTCAAGCCACTTGCCGAAACGTCCGCTGCCTGTCGACGCCGGTTTCCACAATATCTCCCCGTTAAGTTCTATCATGCGGTCACGCACGGCTGTTGATTTGATAAACCAACTGTCAAGCGGATAATAGAGCACAGGCTTGTCTGTTCGCCAACAGTGCGGATAATTATGCACATGCTTCTCTATTTTCAATGCTTTTCCCTGCTGCTTAAGTTCAAGACTGAGGAAAATATTGAGATCTTCCGCCTTATCTGCAGCTGCTTTGTCAAATTTCCCATCGACATTAAATTCAGGAGCAAAATCATTCTTGACAAACCGGCCGGCATATTTTGAATAAAGCTCCTCATTGACACAATGCTTCACAAACTCATCAGCACATTCATCAAGGAAGAAATATTTTCCTGTGAGATCCACCATCGGACGCGTTTCTCCTGCTTTCGTCACCATAAACAGTGATGGTATATCCGCAGCTTTGGCAACTTTCGCGTCATCCGCACCAAATGTCGGAGCTATATGCACTATTCCCGTACCATCATCTGTCGTGACATAGTCACCGGGAATCACCTGGAAAGCACAGTCTCCCATCTCTACAAATGTGTCGGCTCCCACTTCAAAGCATTTGTCGGGATTTGCAGCCGCATACTTGCATATAAATTCCGGAGCATTGCGGTCAACCTTTCCGGAAGGCAATACCCATGGCATAAGCTGACGATACTTCATTCCGACAAGATCAGAGCCCTTCCATTCCTTTATGATTCGGTACGGCAGCACCTTGTCTCCTGAATGATATTCATCCATATCAGCCTCCGCACCTTCTGGCTTAAAGTATGTTTTCATACAATCCTTTGCCATCACGAGAGTAATCTTCTCTCCGGTGTATGGATTATACGTTTTTATTGCTACATAATCGAAGCGAGGACCAACACAAAGCGCAGTGTTTGATGCCAGAGTCCAGGGAGTTGTAGTCCACGCGGCGAAACAAGGTCTGCCCCATTCCGACAACTCCGCCGGCGCGTCGACTATATCAAAAAGCACCGTGGCAGTCGTATCCTTCACATCACGGTAACATCCGGGCTGATTCAACTCATGTGAACTGAGACCGGTTCCTGCCTCAGGAGAATACGGCTGTATGGTGTATCCTTTATAAAGCAGTCCTTTTTTATAAAGTTGCGATAAAAGCCACCATAATGACTCGATATACTTGTTATCGTATGTAATGTAAGGATTATCTGTATCCACCCAGTAACCCATCTTATTGGTAAGGCTCTTCCACTCTCCGGTGTACTTCATTACCTCACGGCGACAAGCCTTGTTATACTCCTCTATTGAGATCTTCTTACCGATATCCTCTTTCTTGATACCGAGAGACTTTTCCACACCAAGCTCCACAGGCAGGCCATGAGTGTCCCAACCGGCCTTTCTCTTCACATGGAAGCCCTTCATCGTCTTGTATCTGCAGAATATATCCTTGATTGTTCGAGCCATCACATGATGAATACCGGGCATGCCGTTGGCCGAAGGCGGACCCTCGTAAAACACAAATGTCGGACATCCTTCACGCTCCTTCATGCTCTGTTCGAAAAGCTCCTCGGAGTTCCATCTCTCAAGCACTTCCTTATTGATATTTGAAAGATTGAATTTATTGTATTCTGCAAATTTTTTCATCGTATAATGCTGATTTATATATCCTATATTAAGACTTTATTTCTTTATTCCTCCTTTTACGCCTCCACCCAACGAAAAGATATTCTGGTCATACGACACCGTTTTCAATTTCTGTTCTCTTTTGCGTTTGAGAGCGAGCGACACAAGCGTATCCATAAGCTTGTCAAATGACAGACCGGTCGCCTCCCATAGATAGAACGACAACGACCCCGGTATCGTATTGATTTCATTTACATATATATCACGCGTCTTTGCATCGACGATGACATCTACTCGGCTAACGCCATGGCATGACAGAACTCTGAAGGTCTCCCCTGCCAGATATTTTATCCGTTCGGTTTCAGTTTCCGGCAGTTCGGCCGGTATGCGCTTTTGAGATGCCTGCATTCCCTTTGCCCCCTTGGTGCCGCCCATATACTTGTCCTCGTATGACAGTATTTCGCCACTCTTTATAGGCTCTTCAAGCACTGACATCCTATATTCATCACAGTCACCGAGCACCGAGCAATTTATCTCTTGAAGATTTTCTACAAGATCCTCAACAATCAGTCTTGTCGAATATTTCTCTGCATCTTCAACCTTTGCGATAAGTTCTTCACGGTTGTCTGCCCGGCCTATACCTACACTCGAACCGAGATTAGCCGGCTTGACAATCACCGGATATCCGAGCTTGTTCTCGATTTTCCCGATTAACTCGTTTTTTTGAGCATACCACTGCTTGTCGGTAAACCATACATAATCCACCACAGGCACATCATTTGCCTGCAGTATCATCTTCATCGTTATCTTGTCCATTCCGTTTGCCGACGACAACGTATTGCACCCTGCATACGGAATACCGATTGTTTCCAATAATCCTTCAAAAATGCCGTCCTCTCCGTTTGAACCATGAAGCACAGGAATGACCACGTCAAGCTTCGCAAGCACATCAGAGCCAAACATCGGCTTTTTCTTCTTGTAAAGATTATAGTCGTCATAAACCGGACGCATATACACCTCCTCGCATTTTGCAAGCAGCTCAGGTATATGGCGATAATTTTTCACCTCAAAAAGCGCATCGCCCGTATACCATTTTCCGTCCTTAGTTATATATATAGGTGTGACGTCATATTTCGCTCTGTCAATGGCATGCATCGCCTGCGATGCCGATATTACCGAAATCTCATGCTCGGTTGACCTTCCGCCGAAAAATACTCCAATATTAGTTTTCATCTTAACTGTTTATTTAAACGTGTCAGGCAAATCGTTTTCATATAAAACCGTATCGCCTTTTTTCAATATCTGTCCCAATATATGTTGCGCTTCGCCAAATGTCGAAGCAAAATAAATCTTGTCATCTTCGCAACCGCCTTCCGACAGACCCTCGCTTAAAGCATCCTTGTTATATTGACCTACAACAATGATGACATCTGCCCGTGAAGCCGCATATACGCCGAGTTCTTTGTTTAACTCATATTGCCTGTCTCCGAGTTCCACCATACCGGGTGTCACTACAATACGCTTGCCCTGCGTCATCGCCGACAGCACATCAAGCGCCATTTTCGATCCGGTGGGGTTGGAATTATATGCATCGTCTATGATTGTGACACCTCCTGCCGTTCGTTTCATATTCAGACGATGCTCAACCTGTTCGATTTTTTCTATCGCGTATGCGATTTTTTTCTCCTCAACGCCCAGTTCCAACGCCGCGACAACTGCGGCTGTAAGATTTGAGATATTGCACTCTCCTACCAGACGCGTATGAAACTCATATTCTCGGCCATTTCCTCTGATTGTGAATGTGGTGCCATCCGGAGTCACATCCTTGACTGAAGCTACAAAATCCGCTCCATCCGCATTGCTTACAGCATACCTTGAACATTTAACATTGTCTACTTTACGGTTGGCCGCCATCTCAAAGTCATTGTTTACAATGGCAAGACCGTCTTTTGGCAAGGCATCCACAAGTTCAAATTTCGTGCGCTGCACATTCTCTATCGTCTTGAACGATTCGAGATGTTGCTCTCCGACCGCCGTAACAATACCGATTGAAGGGTGCACCAGATCACATATCTCCTTGATATCACCGACCTGCTTAGCCCCCATCTCAACGATAAATACCTCATTATAAGGCTTGAGATATTCACGCACGGTGCGAATCACGCCAAGTGTCGTATTAAAGTTGCCCGGCGTCATAACGACATCATATTTTTCCGAAAGTATACGGTTCAGATAATTCTTCGTACTCGTCTTGCCATAACTGCCGGTCACGCCTATAATCTTCAGATCAGGCATTGACCGCAATATTGACTGCGCATCATTATAAAAACCTCGGTTAATATGCTTTTCTACCGGCCGGAGTATGAGATTTGACAACAACATCACCAATGGAGACAATACATTAAGCGCCACCGCGGCCACTGCCGCATACAATATCGTCCCCGTTGCAACCCACGCAACCGCCGTCACACAGACAGAAAGTAACGCAGTCACCACAAAAAGGCGCGTCACCCTCTTGGTCACCACGAGCGGCTTTTTATATTTGCGGGTAAACAGCGACACAGCAATCCAAGCCATAATCAACACCGCGCACCCTCCGCTTGCCCAGAACGGAATATGACGCACAAGACAAAGCAGTAACGCTATGCAGCCTCCAATTCTGAGATAGTTCGTACTCTCGCCACTCTGATTGAACCACCGTATATACCGGTCATTCATATATGAATTCTGCTGAAACATCATCAGGTCACGGCGTATATTGCAATACAGTGCCAATAGAGCCACTACAAGCACTGCGGCCGACATTCCTGATATCAATTCGTATAAATCCATAATATACGTAATAATTTTATGTCTTACCTAATTAATAAAACTGTTAAGCACAGCGGCAAAACCTGCCCTGTTGTCGAGAAAACTGTAATGACCGCAGTCATCAAAAGCCACAAGCCCGGCATCAGGTATCAGTTTTTCCATTTTTTTCGCATCGCCTAAAGGAGTCGCCGTATCATTCTTCCCCCACACAAGCAACGTGGGAGCCTTGATTTTAGGCATTAGATGACACAAATCCTCATTGACCACTTTGCTCAATATGGCCTTCATAGCCGCTGACGAATTGGCATAGTCACTCGAACCACGCCTGCTTCTCATTTTCTCTATACGCTCGCTGGCACCGGCTTTTCCGTATATCAGATTAAACCATTTCTTTGCCAGCTTAAACGAGTAGACTTTTATATAATACTTCAACTTACGCCGAGGCTTCACTCCGGCCGCATCAACAAGTACCACCTTATCAACACTGTTTCTCGATGCAAAGACTATCGCAACACGCCCGCCGAAAGAATGGCCTATCAAAATTGGATTTACAATCCCTTCCGCCTCGACAAGACTTTCTATCAATTGAGTATACTCTTCAACACCCCATGCGCCATCACCGACATCAGGTTCAGTCGATGCGCCGAAGCCGGGAAAATCGACACTATATACCTTATGCGACTTCTGGCAGATATCCGATATGCTTTGTACGGTCTCATGCGTGCACCCCCAGCCATGCATAAGCACCACCGGAGACCCCTCGCCTTCCACCGTATAAAACATTCTTACGCCGTTATGTTGCAGTATCTTCTCCATCTTTGATTTTTGACTGACAAATTTACAATATTTTTTGGAAAAAATTGCGCGAAAATGTAACTTTACGGAAATTTATATTAATAAGTTAGTCAACAGAATTATTTTGTGCGATTTGCAGTATTCCTTTTTAAGCTTTCTCAGAAACTAAAAAACTAAAAGCTATACGGAAACCATCACAGCTGACGATACTAACTTGCCTAATTCATCACTGCTAATGAAATTACAGACAATCAACCATCTCTCTATTACCCTGACATTATTTGCAGCGGTGAATTTTCCTGCCGTGGTTCATTCTCAGACCGACGCGCAATCGTTCAATATCGACGGCAGCACATATTATCTGCATCAGATAGCATTTCATGATCTGAGCGCATTTGATCCAAAAGATGCCATCTGGAATCAGAATATTGTAGCCGATCAAAAATACGTATATCTCGCCGACCATACCGACAATTCTTCCTCTCATCTCACAATCAAGCGCTACAATGCTCTTGACGGGACACGAGCCGAAGACATTGTTATATCTCGGGAAGATCTTGAGTACAATTATATAGATGAACTGACTGACGATGAACGTTGCTTCTATCTCGTCAATTGCAATGATGACAACCACTTTATCCTTTTTCTCAACACTCCACCTGAAGGCATAAACCGCGCTTCATTTGAAACATACTTCTATCTCATTGATAAAGACGGACATATCAAACGTGAGTTTTGTGCAAAGAGCATCCCGTCAGATAATACTTTTGCAAAATACGGAGTCGCGGATTTCGGCATTCCCGATTTCATTGGCAATCCGACTGAAGGCAATTTTCAAATGCTGCTCCCCATGGTTGATGCGACAGGAAACTTTATGATTGTAAAATACACCTATAACAATTATAAACAGGCAAGCTATAGAGCATCATATTATAATTATGATACAGCGATGCGCTTTACAAAACCTTCCGTACAAATTGTCGATGATTCTTATATGATTATCGATGATATTGATATACACCCTTCATTATATTCTCATGACATCAATATCAATCAATGCTATGGAGAATTAAGTGACAACCATATAGCTGCACATGGTTTCAGACACTTTCACTTTGACAATCACCGACTTATTGCATCAGGAGATATCAGGCATCCTGACAATGAGACAAATAACGGAGTGACATATTTCAACATCGGCTTATGGGATACCGAACCTGACAACCTGACAGACTTTTCAAAAGCCAATGCAGGCATTAGCTTCGATGGATATATCCCGCTCACCTCACTCGGCTTCGGAAAGTCATCGATAGCAACCAGCACGGCAGGACTGTTTTCTTATGCCTACCGGCAGTTCATTGCCGTATCTGACTATGGCAATTCCACAAAACACCTCCATTTCTATGTGCCCGGCGAATTCTTAGCCACCTATCAGCTCAACAAAAATGACCGACCCACCGGAGTTGAGAGAATAATTGAAATCGGAGAGAATTCAACACCAGAAATTCACATAACCGACAAAAACATAGTTTTCAATCAACCTATAAGCAAAGTTTCCGTGTTTAATATTTCAGGCAACAAAGTCTATCAAGCCGACGGCACGGTAAACACTATTGACATGTCCGGATTTGCCAAAGGCGCATACATAATAGCAACACCTCAGAAATCATTTAAAATAATTTTATAAACCCAAATATATGGCAACAGATAAATCAAAAAAAGCAATAAAAGAGATCCCGGCGACTAAAGATGCCAAACTCAGCGCACTTAAAGCCGCTATGGGGCAAATTGAAAAATCTTACGGCCGCGGAGCCATAATGAGACTTGGCGACGATGCCATCGAACAGGTAGAAGTAATTCCCGCCGGCTCCATAGGCCTTAACTACGCTCTCGGTGTGGGCGGGTATCCAAAAGGACGTATCATAGAAATCTTCGGCCCGGAATCTTCCGGTAAGACAACCCTCGCAATCCATGCCATTGCCGAAGCCCAGAAACGCGGAGGCATAGCTGCAATCATCGACGCCGAGCATGCATTCGACCGTTTCTACGCCGAAAAACTTGGTGTAGATGTCAACGAACTGCTAATGTCTCAGCCCGACAATGGCGAGCAGGCGCTTGAAATTGTCGAGCAACTCATCCGCTCCGCGGCTGTCGACCTTATCGTAGTCGACTCTGTCGCAGCACTCACTCCTAAAAACGAAATCGAAGGAGAAATGGGCGACCGCAACATGGGACTCCAGGCGCGCCTCATGTCTCAGGCAATGCGCAAACTCACCGGAGCCATTTCCCGCACTAACACCACCTGCATATTCATAAATCAGCTTCGCGCCAACATCGGAGCCATGTTCGGTCCGTCTGAAACCACAACAGGCGGTAACGCATTGAAATTTTATGCCTCCGTACGCATCGACATCCGACCGGGCACATCGCTTAAAGACGGCGACAACGTACTCGGCCGACACACCAAAGTCAAAATTGTCAAGAATAAAGTGGCTCCCCCATTCAAAAAATGTGAATTCGACATCATGTTCGGCGAAGGCATCTCAAAAGCTTACGAAATTCTTGACCTTGGCGTCGAATACAACATCATACAGAAGTCCGGTTCATGGTTCAGCTACGACGGTTCCAAACTCGCACAAGGCCGCGATGCCGCAAAACGAGTAATAGAGGATAACCCAGAACTCGCCGACGAACTCGAAGCAAAAATAATGGCAGCACTCAAAGAAGCCGAGGAGAAGGGACGCAATCCTAAGAAAAAAGCAGCAGCCTCAAAAACTCCCGACAAAAAAGAGAATGAAGATCTTGATGAATTCGACCTTGACGATGAAATCTCCGATGACATAATTCTTGATGATGACAACGACTTAGTCTGAATAAAACCAGGCAATGGAGACTCTGAAACCATATACGCGGCAGGGTCTCCATTGTTGCAATTATTGAAACTTCTCTATAACAACATAGATATGGCCGATTATAACACCTTGAATGCCCATGAAAGAGATTCACTGCTTTCATTTGATCCCACCGAACATACATACTCCTGCGGAGGACACCTGCTGAAATCAGTAACTACTCTTGTCAGCGAGTGTTTCGAGAAATTCGATGTAGATTATTGGGCACCACGTATTGCTCTCAAAAACGGAATAACGGAAACTCAACTGAGAGCACAGTGGGAAGAAAAGGCTGAGAACGCACGCCGGCAGGGCACAATTATGCATGATAAGATCGAAAGATATTACCTCGGAGAAAAACATCCGACAACTCCTGACGACACCTACAGCCTCTTCCGGCAATTCACCGAGAAATACAGTCTAAAACCATATCGCTCCGAATGGGCGATTTTCGATGAAACACTCGGTATAGCCGGAACTCTCGACTTTCTTGATTATACCGACGGACAATACACAATCTATGACTGGAAACGATCTGACAAAATCATAAAAGACAACCGACCTTTAACCACAAACCGCTACAACAAGACAGCATATCCGCCAATCGATCACATTCCCGACACCACCTATTGGCATTACGCCTTGCAGGTAAGCATCTACCGCTACATACTTGAACGCAACTACGACATCAACGTTCACGCCGGCCGACTTGCAATATTCCACCCGTCATATCCGACATACTATGTCATCGAAGTGCCCTACTTGAAAAAAGAAATACAACATCTGTTTTCCATCATCTGAAAAAAATTCACCTCGTCAATAAATTGTGTAAAAATTGTAACACTGCTGTCATATCCAACATTTACCTTTGCAGTGTATTAGGAATAAATCTTTATTTAAATCAAATCCAAAATCACACACAGTCATAACAAATAGTAATTAGAAATATAATAGTGCGGAGCGAGAGCCCCGCACTATTTCTTTTATAGACCAGTCTTTTTAAGACAAATTATAAAGGCTCAAGCCGAAATTGCAGAGCACATTACAGTCTCAATTTAATATTGCTGCGAGGATGTTGCATAACTCAAAGAAATGCACTCAAAAGGGGTCAGCTGCAAAACCCGGTTGAAATGTTAAAAAACTACGCGAGTGTAAAATTT